>CAJUOY010000012.1 GCA_910588645.1 uncultured Christensenellaceae bacterium | reverse complement strand
AAAGTAAGGCGCGAAAGAATGGGACATATCGAGCTTGCCGCTCCCGTATCCCATATATGGTACTTCCGCGGCGTTCCTTCGAGAATAGGCCTCATACTCGATATGAGCCCCAAGGCTCTGGAACAGATCATCTATTTTGCGGCGTACGTAGTTATCAATCCCGGTTCTATTCCCATTTTGGAATACAAACAGGTTATAAACGATAAGGAACTCCGCGAAATAGAGGAAAAGTACGGCGACAGCGAAACCACCGGCTTGAAAGTCGGAATGGGCGCGGAAGCAATCCGCGAATTGCTTATGGCCGTGGACCTCGAAAAAGAGTGCGAAGAGACCAAAAATATCATAGACACAAGCACCGCCAGCCAAAAGCGCGTTAAGGCGGTAAAGAGAATAGAGGTTCTCGAAGCATTCCGCAAGAGCGGCAACCGTCCCGAATGGATGGTTCTTACCGTGCTTCCAGTATTGCCCCCCGATTTGAGACCTATGGTTCAGCTTGACGGCGGCAGATTTGCGTCCTCCGACCTCAACGACCTTTACAGGAGAGTTATCAACCGCAACAACCGCTTGAAGCGTATGATGGAACTCGGCGCTCCCGATATGATCGTAAAGAATGAAAAGCGTATGTTGCAGGAGGCCGTTGACGCGCTCATAGACAACGGCAGGCGCGGCAAGGCGCTTTCCGGCCCCTCCAACAGAGAACTCAAATCCCTTTCCGGTATGCTCCGCGGTAAACAGGGTAGATTCCGTCAGAACCTTCTCGGCAAGCGTGTAGACTATTCGGGCCGTTCGGTTATCGTCGTAGGCCCCGAACTCAAACTGTACCAGTGCGGACTTCCCAAGGAAATGGCTATCGAGCTTTTCAAACCGTTCGTTATGAAAAAGCTTGTGGAAAGCGGTCAGTGCCACAATATCAAGAGCGCAAAACGCACGGTTGAAAAGGCAAAACCCTTTGTTTGGGACGTATTGGAAGAAGTAATTAAAGAACATCCCGTTCTTTTAAACCGCGCGCCCACATTGCACAGACTTTCCATACAGGCTTTCGAGCCCGTTCTTATCGAAGGCAGAGCGATAAAAATTCATCCCCTCGTATGTACTGCGTTCAACGCGGACTTCGACGGCGACCAGATGGCGGTGCACGTGCCCCTTTCTATAGAGGCTCAGGCAGAGGCGAGATACCTCATGCTCTCCTCAAACAACATTTTGAAGCTTTCCGACGGCAAGCCGGTAATGCAGCCTTCGCAGGATATGGTTATGGGCGCTTATTACCTCACTATTTTAAGGCGTGAGGACGGCAAGTTCTACCGTTGGAGCGGCGACAGATATTACGAGTGCGCAGAAGCGGAAGAGGGCGCGGAGAAGTACGTTGCTAACGCCTACATCTCCGAGGACGAAGCTATGATTGCATATCAGTTGAAGCTCGTCCATATGCAGGATGAAATTTTTGTGCGCAGAAGCGTAGTTATAGACGATAAGAATTCGCCCTATAACGGACAGACCGTTACGGGTACCGTAAAGACCTCGGTCGGCAGAATTATTTTCAACTCTAATATGCCCCAGGATCTCGGATTCGTAAACCGCGTAAATCCCGAAGATTATCTCAAATACGAAATTTCTTATGAATTCCTTGACGGTGCGGTCGCAGTCGGCAAGAAGCAGCTCGGTAAAATAGTAGAGCGTTGCTTCAAGACGGGCGGCGCGCCCAGGGCGGCAGATATACTCGACAAGATCAAGACGCTCGGATACAAGTATTCGACAGTCGGCGCTATCACAACGTCGGTATTCGATATGCACATCCCCGACGCCAAAAAGGCGATCGTAGAGGAAACGGAAGAGACCGTTATTAAGATCGAGAAAAAGTATCAGCGCGGACTTTTGAGGGAAGAGGAGCGTTACAACGCGGTAATCAACGCGTGGGACGACGCTACAGACAGAGTTACCGACGCCCTCAAGGAGTCGCTTGACAAGTTCAATCCCATATGGATGATGGCTAACTCGGGCGCCCGCGGATCTATCGACCAGATGAAACAGCTGTCCGGTATGCGCGGGCTGATGGTTAACCCTCAGGGTAGAAAGATAGAAGTTCCCGTTAAGTCTTGTTTCAGACAGGGACTTTCCGTTCTGGAATACTTCATTTCATCGCACGGCGGCCGTAAAGGTCTTGCCGATACCGCGTTAAAGACGGCGGACTCCGGTTACCTTACCCGCAGACTTGTAGACGTCGCTCAGGACGTTATTGTCCGCGAAGAAGATTGTATGGCGGGCAGCAAAAAGCCCCGCGGTATGATCGTAAGAGCTATCGTAGGTTCAAGCAACGAAGTCATAGAGGGACTTGAAGACAGAATTCAGGGCAGATTCGTGTCCGAGGACGTAAAGGACAAGGACGGCAACGTAATCCTCGAACAGAACGGATACGTTACCGACGCGATCGCTAAAAAGATCGTTGCGGCAGGTATCGAGGAAGTATCTATCCGCTCGGTATTCACCTGTAACTCCCGTTTCGGCGTTTGCGCAAAGTGCTACGGCAAAAATATGGCGACCAACCTTCCCGTTCAGGCGGGTGAAGCTGTCGGCGTAATCGCGGCTCAGTCCATAGGCGAGCCCGGTACTCAGCTTACGATGCGTACCTTCCATACGGGCGGTATAGCTGCAACGGGCGACATCACCCAAGGTCTTCCCCGTGTAGAAGAACTTTTCGAAGCGCGTAAACCCAAGGGTTGCTCGGCTCTTTGCGAAGTTTCGGGTACCGTTGCTATAGACGAAAAAGACAATCTCAAGCGCGTAGTTGTGCGCGATCCCGCGACGAAAGAGATCAAAAAGGAATATCTGCTTCCCTTCAATGCGGAGCTTTTGGTAAAGGACGGCGAAACCGTTCAGCCCGGTACCGTACTCAACGCAGGTTCCGTATATCCCCAGGATATATTGAGAATTTCGGGCGTAAAGGGCGTTCAGGACTATATCTTACAGCAGGTTCAGTCGGTATACCGTTCACAGAGCGTTAATATCAACGACAAACACGTTGAGATCATCGTCCGTCAGATGCTAAGGAAGGTCAGAATAGAGAGCGCTGGTTCTACAAATCTTCTCCCCGGCGAAACTGTCGATATGTTCGCTGTCGAAGAAGAGAATAGAATTGCAATCGAGAACGGCGGCACGCCCGCGCTTCAAAAGCGCGTACTTCTCGGTATAACCAAGGCCGCGCTTTCGACGGACAGCTTCCTTTCGGCAGCTTCCTTCCAGGAAACTGCGAAGGTTCTTACCGACGCCGCAATTAAGAATAAGGTCGATCCGCTTATCGGTCTTAAAGAGAACGTCATAATCGGTAAACTTATTCCTGCAGGAACGGGGGTAAAGGAGTACAAGAATATGTCTCCCGTAATAAACCCCAACTATAACAGCGTAGTTGATCCCGCAGATAAGATATAATAAGATTTACGCCCCGTACGGTTGTACGGGGCGTTTATTTTAAATAAATGCGGCTTGGGACGATTGTCCCAAGCCGCATATTTTATATTTAACATATATTTTTCAACACATATCAGTTGTCGTTCGTTTCATCCGTTTTGCATATGTCCGAAGCTTCAGTAACTTCCGCTTTTTTCATACGTGCTTCTACCAAAGAGGTGAGGAAGTATGCCGCAAGTCCGCCCGCAAGGCAAAGAATTACGCCCACTACAATGTGTACGGTGGTTATCTCGGGCACGCCCTCGCCAAGCCAGTCGAATGAAAGAAAGATTGCGGGAACTGATCCTACTACAAAGCCTATAATTGCCCAACCGGTAGGGCGGGGGAATTTGTTAAGCAAAAACTTCATAAGTTTTGCAATACTGAAAAATCCAACGATCAGGCCGACTGCAAACAGCGCAAGCACGAGTATGGAATGCCCGAAGTCGGTCTTTAATGCCGAAACGGTATTTAAAATTGCGGTGTAGTATCCGAGTATCAGTAACAGGCCGGAGCCGCTTACGCCGGGGACCACGAGGGCGCAGGACGCCAGCGCGCCTATAAATACCAGAACGAAATATCCCCATATCGGCATATTTGCGCCGAGGTCGGCTTCGCCCATAGCGGGAATAAAGCATACGCCTATTATAAATGCCATAGGCAGCAAGAGTGCAATCGTGTCCGCAGGTTTAAAACAGTTTTTCAACGTGTCTTTGAACATTTTAGGGAAGGAACCCACCATAAGTCCCGCAAAGAGCATCAAAGTGGGCAGCGGAGCGTGAGTTATAAAATATTTCAAAGGGAAATACGCCGCAACGACGGCAAGCGCAGCGCCCAATATAATGGGCAACAGAAAGAAAAAGCTGTTTTTGAAGTCTTTTCTCAATCCGCTTATAGCATTTATCAGCTTATCGTATATTTTAAGGAGTACGGCGATTGTTCCGCCGCTTACTCCCGGGATAATCATAGCCACGCCTATCAGCGCGCCTATGCCCATACTTTTAAAAAATTCTTTAACTTGCATATTTACAACAAATTATATGTCAAAAGTTCTCCGATTATTTATTTTTTATATAATCGTTTACGTTGATGCCGGCAAGACACAGTTTTTTGTCTTGGTCTCGGTAATATTTATTATACAGCCTGTATATTCCTCTTGACATATTCGGGACGTAGGGGAAAGGTATGTCGTCGTCTTTTACCAAATCGTTCAATCTGTAACTGCCGTTTACCTTCCAGAATTTGAATAATCCAACGCTTATAGCGTCCTGAGGACACCCGAAGGAACAGCCCATACAAAGCACGCATTCGTGACCGAATTTATACTTGCCGTCAACGATTTGAATATTATTCTGCGGACAAGTGTTAACGCACTTGTTGCAACCGACGCACTTATCAGGGTTAACTTTGAATGCGGGGCCGTGCAGATGAGCGAATTTCTGTTCGAGAAATCTGATGGGAGGGCAGTAGAATGTTTTATAAAAGGGAAGTTTGACTTTTTCTCTTTTGCCTTCCATAATTTCGCCGCAGTTCATATCTACAATGGCGTGTGCGTAAATCCACATCTGTTTTGCCATTTGGTTGTTATGGCGGTAAATCATATTATAGGGCATAACGACGTGCCTTTCCATAACAACGTCGTAACCCTTTTTCATCAGTATTTTGATGCATTTCTGCGAAGAGCAGTCGTTAAGATGCAAGCCCTCTCCCGAAGTCTTGAAAACGAACAACCGCTTGTTTTGCACAGCAGACAGTTCTTTACAGAAATTTATTGCGGGTTCGGGCGCGGAAAAACCGTGAATGGGATAGCCGAAACCTATTAAGTCGTAGTCTTCGGGGTTGGGAACCGCGCCGCTCTTTTTTGAAATGCGGTAAATTTCAACCGAGTTGCCTTCATACCGCTCCAAAAATTTTTTATATAATCCGGCAACCTTTAACGTGTTGCCTGTTCCGGAAAATACGTAAAGAATTACTTTCATAGTTTATTTTTTAATAATAAAATCTTCTTCGTGATCGAATACGGGGAATACGTCGTTGATCTCCGTTTCGTCGTGTGAATCGAAGTACACTTGTTTGTAGAATGGAATGTGCGCTATCGCGCCGTATTTCCAGGGCTTGGGCTCGCAACAGTGTGGGCACCAGTAGCCTCCTTTCAGTACGGTGAACGGGGTAAGAGTAAACTCGTGTCCGTTGCCGCATTTCCATATCAACTGGGAATAGGGCTCGCCGTCGTATTTGCTTGCAAGGCACTTTCCGCCGCGGAATGCCGCCGCCTCATTCAGATCTTCGAGAGTAAGTTCTTTAATCGGCTTGCTCTCGTCATAGCCGTGATCAAGCAGGTATCGACCTGAATTTTTGACATCTTTTAGCTCGGAATAATTTATTTCGGATCCGTCTTCAAGCTTGTTTTCGCACAACAGAGGATAGTTTTCCCATTTGTCGGGAATTTTATCGTAAGCCTCTTTCCCGCCGAAGAACGCCTTAATTCTGCCGCTTTTATCGTGTTTTATCCAATACTTGGGCGAATTTGTATTTTTGAATAGGGGCTTTATGACCATTGCGGAAATAACGGAGGGATGAACAAGCTTTCCCAGTTTGAAAAAGGTATGTTTTTTTTCCATTCTTTTCCAAAATTCCGCGTTTGTCTCCGTCCTGAAATGCAATATTTCTTCCAGCTCGTCGCTGTCGGTAAACCAACCGCCGTGGAAATTTCGGGCAATGTTCCAGTTTGGTTTGAAAAATTTCTTCGCTCCGCCGCCTAAAATGGCGAACGCCTCTTCAAACGTTTCGTACCCCGTTATACGGCAGCCTTCGCCGCCGCCGATGTTGTAAATTTTATTCCAGAAACCGTCCAGTTTGCCGTCCGCATCCATTTCCACAAGCTTTTTGCAAAGATTTCCGCTGTCGGCGTCCGTAACCCATTCGAGCGCGCCGTTCCACACGGTGTGGAACATAAGTCCGTCCTTTAAATTGTTTCGGAACATATACTTATGTAATACCGCCGTCTGGCGCAGAGAAACGAATTTTGTAAGTCCGCTTTCGAGAACGTATTTTTCCGCCTTTAACTTGTGTTTTGAATATACGTCGTAATCGCTTGAAATAACGGGATCGCCAACCCTTATCCATAGATGTGGATAGGCGCGGTGTCCGTACATAGCTACGGTAGCTATTTGAACAAGACCGATCTCGTCTTTGCGGCCGCTCGCGCAAATCGCGTCTACTATGTTCTTTGTGCCCGCGAAGTTGCTTTGATAGGTTCCAACGGGATCGTGATCTGACTTGGGAGGGATAAGGGAGGCGCAGTTAATTACGTAATCAGCGCCGTCTATAAGCTGAACGCAGTCGTCGTAGCGAGATATATCGCCCTTGAACGCGTAAACTCTTTTTTTATATTTTTTAAGCGTCTTTTTGACAAAGGAAGGTATGCTCCTTTCCTTGTCGAAGATTATGCACCTTACGTTAAAATTTTTATCGGAACGGAGCAGACTTAAAAGTACTTCTCCGCCCATTGCGCCGGTAGTACCGGTCAGCGCAATCGTTTTACTCATTGGTTTTTACCTTTTAATTTAAATTTAAGTTGATCTTAAAGCTCGTCTTCGAAATGATCTTTGTATCCTTCGCCGTAAATTTCTTTGGCGGAAGATACTATCGTAAAGGCGTGGGGATCTACTTCGCGGACAATATCGCGCAGTTTCGGATACAAAAAGTTTTTAGCCGCGCACATTATGATCCTTCTTTGATTGCCCGTGTAGGCCCCTTCACCGTCGATTAAGGTCGCGCCGATGTCAAGCTCCTTTAAGATCTTTTTGCATATAGCTTCCGCATTATCCGCGGTAGTTATCACGTAGACGAGTTTTGCCGTATTTCCGCCGTAAAGCACCCAGTCGAAAAGACAGGTAAATATTACGATTGATAAAATGGTGTAGCACATCAATTCGAAGTCGCGGAAAACTATTCCAGAAACAAGTACTATGACGATATCGATCGACATAGAAATTACGCCCATTTTAATATAGCGGAATTTTTTACGCAACATTTTTACGACAATATCCGTACCGCCCGTCGAGCTACCCATTCTGAATATAAGTCCGAGGCCTATGCCGAACAGCGTGCCGCCCGCGAGAGTGGAAATAAGGATATTGGAGTTTAAATCGGGCAAATATTGCGCAAAAGCTATATTCCACGCCCACATAAGCAGTGAAGAAAGTACGGTGGAATAAATAGTGGAGATAATAAATTTTTTGCCCACAAACAGCAGTCCGAGTATAAATAGCGGAATGTTTAAGATCAGGATAATTATACCCGTATCCAAAACGAAACCTCCGCTTATTTCGCGGATCAAGTGACTTATGATTATAGCAATACCCGTTACTCCGCCGGACGCCAGTTTGCTTGCGTCAAGGAACAGCGAAACGCCGAGGGAATATATAATACATCCGAAAGTGATAACGCCGTAATCCAATAAGAATTTTATTACAGCTTTTTTATCGGGTTTATTACTTACGCTGCCGTCTTTTTTCATTTTAAACGCCTCCTTTTCCAGTATACGAAATGCAGGTTTTCAAGTCAAACGTTTAACCTGATTTCAGCGCCGAAATATGTTTGAAAACGGCCGTCGGTACGAAAAATTTTTGTCACTTTTTATTATGACATTGTACACTAAATATATGTCGGTTGTCAATAAAATTACAAAAATATCATCAACTTATGTAAAATATTTGTTAAGTTATGTGGTAAAAATTAAAAGAAAAGTTTATGTAGTATGATTAAAATGTAAAAATATACGAGCGAGGTTAAAATGAAAAAAGTTACAAAAATTTTTGCCGTTGTGTCGGCATTGGTTTGCGGCTTTTCGGTTCTCTCCGCCTGTGGTGAAAAACCGGACGACGGACAAAAGGACGAGCCAAAACACGAGCATAAATTCGGTATGTGGAGCGTGATCCGATATCCGGATTGCACAACGCAAGGTTTAAAGCAAAGGCAGTGTATTCTGTGCGACGAAAGCGAAGAAGTCGCGACCGAAGCTTACGGACACGTATGGGGACCGGTAATCGAATATACGCCGCCGACTTGTACTGCGTACGGAAATAAAGAGTACCGCCGTTGCGATATTTGTCACGCGGACTCGATAGATTTTTCTATTAAGCCTCTCGGTCACGATTATCAGCATAAAAAAGGAAAACCGCCCGAAACGTGCGGGGAATTGTGGTGGGAAGATTATTTCGAATGTTCGAGATGCGGAAGTAAAGAAAATTACTTGCCTCAAATAAAGTACTGCGAATATGGCGATTGGATAGAAGTTAAAGCGCCTACTTGTACGGAAGAAGGATACAGTTATCAGGAGTGCGTGCATTGTTCCGAAATAAGCGAGCGGTTTTCCTCCGAGCTCGGTCATCTCTATAACGCAGGCAAATGCGAACGGTGTGGAGAGGAACTCGAAGCACTCGAATTTACTTTAAAGGACGACGATACTTACGAGGTCAAAGCGGCGTATACGACCATATCGGAAGCAGTTATCCCCAACGAATTCGACGGCAAACGCGTCACTGCTATCGCCGATAACGGTTTTAAAGAATGTAAGTCGCTTAAAACGGTTCAAATACCGGAAAGTATAGAGAGCATAGGGTACTCTGCTTTTGCAAGTTGCATTATGCTTGAAAGTATTGAAATTCCGTCAAGCGTTAAAGATATTAAATCTTACACATTCGGCGAATGCACTTCTTTACGGTCGGTAATTCTTCCCGAAGGTATCAAGGTCATAAGCGATCTTATCTTTATAAATTGCGAGTCTTTGGAAAACGTCGATATTCCAGACGGAGTCGTTCAAATAGGAGAATTCGCTTTTGCCGAATGTTCGGCGCTTAAAGAAATATTCTTGCCTGACGGATTGACGAATATCGGGGAAAGGGCTTTTATTAGATGCTCATCACTTGAAAAGGTAAGATTGCCCGACAGTCTTATACGAATAGAAGGCTTCGGTTTCAACGCTTGTGCAAAACTTGAAAAAATAGTGCTGCCCGCCGCGCTCGAATACGTGGGCTGGATGGCTTTCGCGGGAAGTAGATCGTTAACGGTCTATTGCCGATCCGAATACGAGCCGTCTACTTGGAACGAGGGATGGAATCTCGAAGGATACGAAGTCCCCGTGGTATGGGGATATACCGGCGAATAATAAACTATAATAAGAAACTCCGCAGAGTTTGAACTCTGCGGAGTTTCTCATTTGAACCGGCTCTTATTCCAGCTCTTTCTTTTGCAGTGAGGGCACTTTAAGTATCGTCTTGTAAGAGTATGCGGAGCAAGCACGTACGATGAAAGCGTGGGAACGAACTTTTCTCCGCACTTCGAACATTCGTAAATTTCCGTGTTTACCGCTACCAAAACTATTACTGCGATGTTTGCAATCGCCGCGGCGATTGCCGAAGCGATAAGAAGTATTCGGAGCCATACGTCCAATTTGGCGTATGCCGCGATAAATATCATTGCAAAGGCCGCAAATAAAATAATTATGCAGGAAACCGTACAAATAGTGATTTTAGTCTTGGGCTTCGTCTTGTCCTTTGCAAGATTTATAATGTTCTCTTCCGCTTTTACCTTGTAGTCGTTTTCGTCCAGCTTCTGCCCCGATAGGAGTTCGTTGACGCTTATATCCAGAATCTTACAGAGCGGAAGCATAAGGCTAACGTCGGGCATACCCTTTCCCGTTTCCCATTTGGAGACGGTCTTTTCGGAAATATACAATTTGTCCGCAAGCTCCTGTTGAGTCATAGAGCGTTCTTTTCTTACAGCCTTTATAAATTGTCCTGTCTTTATCTGATCCATAAAAACCTCCTTTAACATTTGAGTTAATTTTATCATATACGGCGGACATTGTATACCTACGTACTGTAGAGTTACAAATTAAAAAGCGAAAAGTCGGTTAAAAGAGCGGGAGAGAAAGGCAAAAGCCGAAAAAATATAGGTCTGCTTTTCCGCAGAGATTTTATTTAAATTTTATCGGGGTGCGCCAGCGGTTAACGAGTAGGCATTTTAAATTCTTTCAGCGCTACATTGAGATAATCGTTGAACGGTTTCATTGCTTTGAATATTGTAACGGCTCTTTGTAAAAATTCCGCGCCGTCGGAAACTTCTTCGTCGCTGATAAAATATTCAAGATACCAGGATTTGTATTTTAAATATTCCGATTGCGGGTGCTCCTTGTCGTAGCCTGCGGGAACGTTTTTCAAAGCCGTTCCTTTTACGGTAAAATATTTTTTAAATTCGGGGGCGGATATTATTTTGTACCACTCGTCGGAGTGCGCCGCAATATAATCACGAATCATTGCGGTAGCGTTTGAAAACATATCCGCAAACAGCCCGCCGCCTAAAAACGTGCCGCCGTTGGGCTTTATCATTAAATAATAGCCTACGGGTATAGGGAGTTTACCCATTGACGATATGTGTGCCCTGAACGAAGGATTATACGGCGATTTATCGTGACTGAATCTTGTGTCGCGTATAATTTTGAACGTGAGTTCTTTGGGGATATTGTGTAACACGCTTTGATCGAACGTGCCAATTCCGCAAATCAGTTCTTGCACAAGTTCTTCGAATTGCGATACGGCTTCTTTGTTCTCTTTTTTATGCGCGTGATACCATTCGCGGTTGTTGTTTGCGGAAAGATCAGTAAGATAATTGAGTATAATTTGGGTATTCATTACTTTTTATTAATTTCGTCTCCATTTTGATGTATTCATTTTAACACATATTGAAGTATAATTCGATATCTGAAAACGATTATTAAATAATAAAAAATAGCCCGAACGTTCTTTTTACGATAAAGAAGTTCAAGCTATTAATACTTGGTGCGGATAACAGGATTTGAACCTGCACGGTTGCCCACAGGATTCTAAGTCCTGCGCGTCTGCCAGTTTCGCCATATCCGCATATCAAATGATATTTTAGTGAAACTTTATCAAAAAGTCAAGTTATACTTTACAAATAACGGAATTAATGATTAAATAATATTGAGAGAAATATTTTTCAAGGAGAAGCGTTTATGAGTTATCTTTCACTGAAAAACGTAGGAAAAGAATATCGGACGGGAACGGTTAGCGTTCACGCGTTGTCCGAGGTTGATTTTGACCTTGAAAACGGCGAGTTTGTCGTCGTGCTTGGAAGCTCAGGCGCGGGCAAGACTACGCTATTAAATCTTTTGGGCGGAATGGATAAGGCGACTTCAGGCGAGATCGTATTGGACGGTAAAAACGTAACCTCGCTCGACAGGCGCGGATTGACGGAATACCGCCGCAGCGACGTGGGATTTGTGTTCCAGTTTTATAACCTTATGCCCAATTTGACCGCGCTTGAAAACGTCGAAATCGCGGTAGAGATATGTAAAGATCATTTAAACCCGAAGGAAGTTTTAACGGAAGTAGGTCTCGATGAAAGACTTAATAATTTCCCCGCACAGCTTTCGGGCGGAGAACAGCAGCGCGTATCCATTGCGCGCGCAATAGCTAAAAATCCCAAACTTTTGTTGTGCGACGAGCCTACGGGCGCGCTCGATTACAATACGGGTAAAAAGATATTAAAACTTTTGCACGACGTCTGCAAGAACAGCGGCAGACTTGTAATTATAGTCACCCACAATCAGGCGCTTAAAGATATGGCCGATAAGGTCATACGTATCAAGAGCGGGAAAATCGAAAGCATAGAGGAAAATTCCTCGCCCAAATCTATCGAGGAGATAGAGTGGTAATGAAGACTTATCTGAAAACGTTATTGCGGATGTTCGAAAAGCACTTGACGCGTTTTCTTTCGATCATCCTTATAGTTTTGGTTTCCGTCGGTTTTATTTCGGGTATAGGAAGTTCTACTGATAAAATTCTGTACTCTATGAACGACTATTACAGAGATAGGAACGTCAGCGATTTAATTGTAAAAAATACAAAGACGGAAGGTTTTTCCTCGGGATTCAGCGATGAGCAGATATCTGCCGCAAAGGATTTTTACGGGGAGGATAACGTCCTCACGGGCGCGGCCATAGACATTGAAATAAATGTAAACGATGAGACGCAACTTGTAAGATTATACTTTATCGACGACTTCGAGCCGGAAAACTTAAAAGTAAATAAGCCGGATATAATCAAAAAGGAAAGCTTTACAGACGAGGAGTCCGAAAGTCTTAATATAGCTTATGCGGAAGAGAGCGACAACATAATAAAAGGCCTTGCTATGCGGACGGAAGTAGAACTCGATTTTGAGGATATTCTCACTCGGTTGGCGGAGTCAAACGGCGTCGAACTTGATTCGATGATGAAGAACTTTCTTAAAACTCTGAAGCCCGTAAACGTGACGGTGGGCGGTACTTTGAGGAGTCCTTTGACATTCGCCCGCGACGGCGAGCCCAGTTGGACCAATCCCCAGGATACCAAGATACCGGATACGATAAACGCGGTTAACGATCTTATTACGCTCGACAACATACTCTATATGCCGTCAGATTTTATTCCTTCCGTTTTCGGTGTTAGGGTAATGCAGACGACGGATATGTTTGTTTCCTTTAAGGATAAAAGCAAGTTCAAATCTTTCGGGATCAACTATGAAAATTATTTGGAGGAGCAGAAGGCCGTATTTACCGAGACTACGGAAGCGGAAACGGAGGATCTGAGATTTATTACCCTCTACGATAATTATTCGTTCGTATCCCTTAACAGTTATGCCGAAAAAGTCGCAGGTATCGGATATGTGCTTATGGTTGCGTTCCTGTTTGTAACGGGACTTGTGGCCCTTTCAAATATGACGAGACTGCTTGAAGAGGAGCGGGCGCAGATCGCCTGTTTAAAGACGCTGGGATATTCGTCGGCAAAAATTATTTTCAAGTACTTTCTGTTTGCGATGATCGCAACCGGTATAGGAGGAGTAGGCTCGTATTTTGTGGGCATTGGCCTTGCTTATCTCATTTGCTACGTATTCAATTACTCGTTTGCAATGCCGCCCATTTCTTCGCAGATAGCTTTGGTTTTTTATCTTATAGTATTTGCCGTAATAGTCGTAACCATATTGGGTTCGACGCTCATTGCGGGAATGAAGATGACGAGGGAAGCGCCCGCAAATCTCTTGCGCCCCAAACCTCCAAAGGCGGGCAAAAAGGTAATCTTTGAACGCATACCTTTTATATGGAACATTCTTTCGTTCAAATATAAGTCCACGGTGCGCAACGTTTTAAGATATAAGGCCAGGTTTATTATGACCGTTGTTTCGGTGGCGGTGTCCACCGCGCTCGTTACTGCGGGGCTTGCGTTGCTCGATCTCTGTATCTTCGGCGGAATAAATTCCCCTTCGGTAATGGCAATCGCGGCCGTGGTAATAGTGTTTGCGGGGCTTTTGACGGGAGTGGTAATTTATACGTTGACCAATATCAACGTCAGCGAGAGAAACCGCGAGCTTGCGACTTTAAAAGTGCTGGGCTATCACGAACGCGAAGTTTCGGGTTATATTTACAGGGAAGTTTACATCGATACTACTGTTGGTATAATTTTCGGTTATCCGCTGTCCGCGCTAATAATACTTTTGGTGTTCGGCGTAATGGGTATGGGCACTGTAGGCGGTGTTACCTGGTTCTGGTGGCTTGTTTCTCCTTTTGTGGTATTTTTGTTTACTTTTATAGTTACTTTAATGCTTACGCCTAAAATAAAGAGAATAGATATGAACGAAAGCCTTAAAGCCATAGAGTGACGGCGGAATTTTTAACGCGTAAAAAACGGATAAAATTATATTGGGAATTTCTTGAAATTTATTTGACTTTATTTTTTACGTTTGATATACTTTTAAAGGTTGTTAAAGACGGCTAATAATGCTTATGCGAGGGTAGGTGAAAAAGATGTCCACTATAAAGGTAGGCGAAAACGAGTCTGTTGAAAGCGCTCTTCGTCGTTTCAAAAGAAAGTGCTCGCGCGACGGTATAATCGGTGATCTCCGCAAAAAGGAGTATTACGAATCTCCCTCCGTTAAGCGCCGCAAAAAGGCCGAAGCGGCAAGAAAAAGAAACAAGAATTAAAAGTTATGGTCTGTCGAACCTATCGGTTCGACGGACCTTTTTCATTGTGCGATATGTCGCTAAAAGGAGATTTTTGACGAAAATGGACGATATAATCGATATGGCCCGCGCGGCCAAAAACCGCCTTAAAAACAATTATTGGGCCGACTGCAAGAAGAATATCGACGAAAATACTACCGAAGCCAGAATGAGAGGCATAAGCGAAATGAAGGTTAAGTCCACCCTGTCCCAACGCGTAAAAAACGAAATTAAGGGAGAAAAGCAGGATGAATTTTATCTCAAAGTCAAAAAACTCCTCGACGAGGAGGGCGAGGTGTCGGACGCGATAGGCAGGCTTACCGACAAAGAGTATTACGCAACGCTTTCATATGAGGAAAAACAGCGCTATTCTTTTGAACTTTCCGCAAAGTATCTTGCCGCGCTGAACCGTTACAGGAAAGAAAAAGAAATAGGAATTTAATTCCCCTCTCGTAAATATTTGCCCTTAAAAGTTATTTGTGATATAATAATTTTATGGACGAATTACTCGGAAGCTTAAATGAAGAACAGATAAAACCCGTGCGCGATACCGAGGGCGCGGTTCTCGTGCTCGCCGGCGCGGGCAGCGGTAAAACCCGCGTGCTCACTTCGCGCATTGCTTACATATTGAGAGAAGGTAAGGCTTCCCTTTCCCAAATACTTTCCATTACCTTTACCAATAAAGCCGCGGGAGAAATGAAGGAAAGGCTTACCGCTATCGTCGGGGAAAGCGACACCAAGTGGATTTGCACGATTCATTCTATGTGTGTTAAGATCTTGCGCGAGTTTGGCGATAAGGCGGGCTTAAAGCCCAATTTTTCCATTTACAGCGAGACCGAGCGCGGTAACGTTATAAAAAAGGCCTTTAACGCACTCGAATTCGACGACGAAAAAATCTTGAAGAGCGCGAAATTTCACATCGCAAACGCAAAGATGCTTGGGCTGGATCCCGATGCTTACGCCCGCCGGTATCGGCATGAGCGCGGTATCGAGGACGCCGTCGCCGTGTATGAAGAGTACGACAAGTATATGAATGAGAACAATGCTCTCGACTTCGACGATCTGCTCTTGCGCACGCTGCGGCTTTTGAGATACGACAGGGAAACGCTTGAATATCTTTCCGATAAATTCAAATATATTTTGGTAGACGAGTTTCAGGATACGAACGCAGTCCAGTATAATATAATTAAGTTGCTCTCATCCAAGCACGGCAATCTTTTTGTGGTCGGCGACGACGATCAGTCCATATACGGCTGGCGCGGCGCGGAAATAGAAAATATACTTGCGTTCGATAAGGATTTCCCTTCGGCAAAGGTCTACAAGCTTGAACGCAATTACCGTTCGACGGGCAGTATTTTAAAGCTTGCAAACTGCATTATAAAAAACAACGCCGTTCGCAGAGGCAAGGTGCTTTGGACGGAAGCGGAGGAGGGCGACAAACCCGTCTGCTATCAGGCGGAAGAGGAAGCGGGCGAGGCGTTGTATACCGCAAGGGCCATATCGGACGCGGTTGCACGCGGCAAAAGTTATTCGGATTTTGCCGTGCTTATGAGAATTAATGCCCTCACGCGCTCGTACGAGCAGGAGTTTACCAAATACGGTATCCCCTATAAAGTGTTCGGCGGTTTCAGGTTCTTTGAAAGAAGAGAAATAAAGGACGTGCTCGCCTATCTTAGAATAATAGCCAACCCGTACGACAACGAGGCGTTAGAACGCATTATCAACGTCCCCAAGCGCGGCATAGGATCCAAAACTATTGACGTTATGAACGAGTATGCGCGTGACAACGGCTATTCGCTGTATGACGCCGCCGTGGACAGCGACGAATTGCCCGTACCGCAGGCTACGCGGCGTAAAATAAAGGAATTTGCGGATCTGTTGAAAAAACTGGTCTTATCCTCTGTGGATATGCCCGTTGCTCAGCTTGTGAGGGAAGTTATAATAGACGCCGATCTCCGTTCCGCTTACGACGACGGCACTGACGAGGGAGACGGCAAACTTGCCAACCTCGATGAATTTATAGCCTCGGTGGACGACTATTCCCGTCTCAATCCGAGGGCCACGCTGGACGAATATCTCAATCAGGTTACGCTGTCTTCCGATCTCGACGATATGGACGACGGCAACTACGTCACTCTCGCAACAATACACGCGGTAAAGGGACTGGAATTTCCCGTAGTCTTTATTTGCGGATTGGAGGACGGAATAATGCCTTCGTCCCGCGCCGACAGCGACGGCAAGAGCGAGGAAGAGGAGCGCAGACTGATGTACGTCGCGATAACGCGGGCGAGGGAAAAACTGTACCTCACCCGTTCGAGATCGAGATATCTTTATGGACACAGAGATCTTACCAAACCGTCGCGTTTTTTGGTGGAGCTTACTCCCGTACTCGGCAACGTAGTCGCGGACAGAACGCCATACTATTACGCGGGCAACGGTAAAAAATACGTTAGCTCTTATAAATCCGACAGATTTATAAATGAAGAAAAATCGTCGGGACGCGCGCTGTACTCTTCGTCCGACGGCGTGGAGAGCGACCTGCCCAAGTCGTCCGGCAATTTCAAAGCATTCTGGGGCGGACAGAAAAAGACCGAACCCGTCAAGTCATCGCAGACGGCTGGAAAATATACTGTCGGAATGCGTGTTCGACACCCCAAATTCGGCGTGGGGATGATTGTAGCCGTAAAGAACGGCGGTCAGATAGTAAACGTTGCATTCGACGGGCAGGGCGTCAAGGAACTTGCGGCCGCGTTTGCTCCGCTTACCGTGCTTTGAGCGTTTTAATTTTATAAATTTCGTATTATGGACAGAATAAGAGAACTTATTGAAACCTTAAATAGATGGGCTCACGAGTACTACGTGCTGGATAACCCTTCCGTTACGGACAGGGAGTACGACAGACTTTACGACGAACTGAGATCGCTTGAAGAGAGTACGGGCAGAGTGGATTTCGACAGCCCGACAAAGCGCGTCGGCGGCGAACCCGTAAAGGGATTTGCCGCGCACGAGCATATTTCAAGGCTGTATTCTTTGGATAAGTGCGTAACTTACGACGAACTCGAAGCGTTCTTTACTCGCGTAGGCAAAGCGGTGGATAACCCTTCATATACGGTGGAGTATAAGTTCGACGGACTGACTATGTGCCTCACGTATTCGGACGGTAAGTTTGTGCGTGCAACCACGCGCGGCAACGGAGTAAAGGGCGAGGACGTCACCGCACAGTGTTTGACGATAAAATCTTTTCCGTTGACCATTCCATATAAGGGAACGCTCGAAGCGCAGGGAGAGGCAGTAATAAGACTCAGCGTTTTGGAAGAGTACAACAAGACGGCCAAGGAACAGCTCAAAAACGCGCGTAACGCGGTGGCGGGCGCAATACGCAACCTCGATCCCAAAGTCACCGCGGAGCGCAGACCGGAAATTCTGTTCTATAACGTAAACTATATGAGCGAGGGTTCGCTCTCAACACAACAGGCGCATTTCGAATTTCTGAAAGAACAGGGCTTCAAGGTATTTCCCTTTCTGAAAATCTGCAATAACGCAGACGAAGTGAAGGCGGCAATCGAAGAGATAGAGTCCGGTCGCAGAGAATTGGACGTTCTCACCGACGGCGCGGTAATAAAACTTAACTCCACACCCGAAAGGGAGCTTATGGGATATACGGATAAATTCCCGAGATGGGCTACTGCATATAAGTTCGAGGCCGAGGAGAGTATCACCGAAGTCAAGGACGTCGTATGGCAGGTTGGCAGGACGGGTAAGCTTACTCCGCTTGCCATAGTGGAACCCGTGGAGCTTGCGGGCGCTACGGTGAGAAAGGCCACACTGAACAATTTCGGCGATCTTACTAGAAAGGACGTCAAGGTTGGCAGCCGCGTGCTTATCCGCCGCAGTAACGAAGTTATACCGGAAATACTTTCCGCAGTGGAGCATACGGAAGGCAGTTGCGACGTGGAAAAACCCGTAAAGTGCCCGTTCTGTGGAAGCAAAATAAACGAAATAGGGGCCAATCTTTTTTGCCCCAATAAATATTGTCCTCCCCGCGTTGCGGGCAAAGTGGAACACTTTGCTTCAAAGGACGCTATGGATATAGAGGGGGTTTCCGAAAAAACTGCGGCCGCAATGTACGAGGTGCTCGGTTTAAGGGAATGTTCTCAACTGTATTCTTATACGGAGGAAGATCTTTCCAAGTTGGAAGGGTTTAAAACCCGCAAGATAAACAACGTCCTTAAAGCCATTAAAAAGAGCAAGAAAATCCCCCTTGAAAGATTTTTGTTTGCTCTCGGCATAGGCGGTGTGGGAAAGGTTGCGGCGCGCGATCTGAGCAGAGCCTTCGGCAGCGTTGCGGAACTTTGCAAAGCGACGCGTGAACAGCTTCTCGAACTTGAAAACATAGGCGAAATCAGCGCGGACGGGATAGTTAACTGGTTCCGCGACGAAGACAACTTGCGCGAGCTTGCCGCGTTCGCGGCGCACGGAGTCACTCCCGAGGTTGTAAAAAAACCGTCGCTGGGCGGAATATTTGCGGGACAGACGGTAGTTTTAACGGGAACTCTGAACAAATTCAAACGCAGCGAAGCGCAAAAAATCATAGAGAGTCTTGGCGGAGAATGCGCGGGAGCTGTGACTTCGAAAACCACTCTTGTAATTGCCGGCGAAGCCGCGGGCAGTAAAAAGGAAAAGGCGGAAAAACTCGGTGTCAGAATTATAGGCGAAGAAGAGTTCGAAGCGATGATAAAATAAAATGGATTACACTGTAAAAAACGTTTACGGAAAAACTTCAAAAAATCCCGTCGCGGTGCGTGTGCCGGGCTCTAAGAGCATAACCGCGCGCGCCTTTTTGATAGCCGCGGCGGCCAAAGGCGAAAGCGTCCTTTACGGGGCGCAGTTTTCCGACGATTGCAAAACGTTTTTAAATTGTCTCGAAATTCTCGGGATAGGTATAAAAAGAGAAAATTTTGCGGTAAAAATAAATGGGTGCGGAGGTCTTCCTCCCGTAAAGAGCGGCGAAGTGTACGTAGGAAGTGCCGGTACGGCCGCAAGATTTTTGCCTGCGTTTTTGGCTTTTTCGGACGGAACGTACACGTTGACTTGTTCCGATCAGATGAAAAAACGCCCCGTCGCGCCTCTTGTGAGCGCGCTTGAAAAGCTTGGGGCGAAATTCACATTTAAAGAAAATAAAAATTCTTATCCTTTTATCATAGAGGGAACAAAACAACCGTGCTTGGAACTAAACGTGGACGTTACCAAAAGCAGTCAATACCTTTCGGCATTGCTCATTTCCTCCGTTTGCGCGGGGAAACCCGTGGAAATTGAGGTAAACGGGGAACACGGGCGCAATTACGTGGATATGACCGTTGCTATGATGAGGGATTTCGGCGCGTCGGTCAAGGAAGAGGACGGCAAATACGTTGTCTGCGGCGGATATTCTGCAAGGGAATACTCGATAGAGCCCGACGTTTCGGCGGCCTGCTATTTTTACGCAATGAATAAAATTCTCGGTACGGAAATTTCCGTGGAGGGAATTACGGGCCGAAGTTTGCAGGGCGACATGAACTTTATAAATATTTTGAAAACTTTCGACGGCGGTGAAATTGATATGGGCGCGTTTTCCGATCAGGCGCTTACAATGGCCGCTATCGCTCCATATTTGAGTGCGCCTACGCGCATATGCGGCGTAAAACATATCAGGGGACAGGAATGCGACCGTATTAACGCCGCCGCAGTCAATCTTTCCGCAATGGGCGTAAAGTGCGAAGAATTCGACGACGGGCTTACGATATATCCCTCCGCGCCGCAGCCTGCGAAGATTCAAACTTTCGGCGACCACCGCGTGGCTATGAGTTTTGCCTTGACCGGATTGCGCGCAGACGGTATAATAATCACGGACGCACAAGTGTGTTCTAAAACATTTAAGGAATATTTCGAAGTCCTCGACAGTCTTTGCGACAAGCTTGTCTGCTGATTACACGGAGAAAATTATGCATAAATTAAAAAAATTATTGATAACGACCGTTTCCGCCGCCGCAGTGTTAATTGCGGCTACGGGCATATGCGCCTGCGACTTCGGCGGAGTCGAATTGGTCCATACATACGGCGAATGGGTAGAAGAGGTCGGGACTTGTACGGAAAGGGTAATTGCGAGAACTTGCACCAAATGCGGTAAAGTTCAAAGAGAGACCGCAGAGCCAAGAGGGCATGTTTTCGGCGAATGGACGGATAAGACGAATACTTGTACCGATCATACGCAGTCCCGTATCTGTGCCGAGTGCGGCGCGGAAGATACCCAAAAGGCAGAACCCAAGGGACACGTCTACGGCGAGGGAACGGAAATTTTGAATACCTGTACCGAGCATACGGAAATTAGGGTTTGTAAGGTCTGCGACGAGGAAACTTTATTTAACCTTACTCCAAAGGGACACGTGTTTTCCGACGACGTATGCACTGTGTGCGGCGCTACCGGTTTCAACGGCGAAGGGCTGGAATGGCTTGACAGATACAATAATAAATACGGCCTCAATTACTTCCTGCAAAACGGTATGGAGGACGAAGCGGAACTTTATTCCCGTATAGACGAACAGGCCAGACTTTTTCACGTAGATTATTCGCTTGAAGGACTGGGCGATGGAATGAACGGTGGAGTTATCGTCGCAGATATAAAAATGGACGATCTTGAACTCGGTTGGAAAAAAGCCGTGTCTGTATGGAAGACTTTTAAAGATGATAACCCGCTCTATTATTGGATGGCTAATTCCACGTACGGAAACGACGAGGAAATAATAGTTTTGGCTTCTTCCGAGTATGCTTCCGGTAAAGTCAGGGCGCAGCTCAACAGCCTGGTATACGATAAGGTAAACGAATATACCGCTTTAACCGACGAAAAGGACAACGCATACCGCAAGGCACTTGCATTTCACGATAAAATTTTGGATACTATCGATTACGCTTACGACGATTACGGGTTTGCCAAGACGGATGCCTGGGCGCACAACGTCCTCGGCGTATTCGAGGAGAAGGGCGGCGTTTGCGAAAGCTATGCCCGCACTTTCCAGCTTCTATTGAATTATAACGGGATTGAAAATTTAATGGTTACCGGCGTGGGCAACGGTGAAAGACACGGCTGGAATTTAGTTCGCCTCGATGACGGCAACTGGTATTGGTGCGATCTCACCTGGGATGACGCGCCCAGTCAAAGCGGAATTATGCACAATTATTTTATGGTAAACGATTTGCAGGATCTCGGCGTCAGCACGGGATACGACAGGGTAACTTTTATCAAATACCATTTGATAGACACCCCCGAAAACGAGCGCGAGCAATTTCTGTACGAGCTTCCCGCGCGTTCGAAAGTCATTTACCGCGACGAAGTATTTCTTACGGTAGGAGAAACGTTCAAGGTGGATAACTGTACGTATTCTGTTACGGGTTACGGTACGGTCAAGCTTATCAAGAACGAGAATAAAAAGGGTTACGTCGTTCCAAAAATCGTTTCTTACAACGACGTTGAGTATACGGTAAAAAAATAACGGTTATTATGGAAAGGATAGTAATTCATTCCGATCTCAATAATTTTTACGCTTCTGTAGAGAGAAAACTTCGTCCCGAGCTTGCCGGCAAACCTATTGCCGTTTGCGGCAGTAAAGAGGAGAGGCGCGGCATAGTGCTCGCCAAGAGCGAGGAAGCAAAAAAAGCGGGCGTAAGGACGGGCGATACTGTATGGCAGGCCCGCAGAAAATGCCCCGATATAGTCGTAGTGCCGCCGCGTTTCGGGTTGTATATGGAATATTCCCGCAAAGTTAAGGCAATTTATTCGAGATATACCGATTTAATAGAGAGTTACGGTATTGACGAGTGTTGGCTCGATCTCACTCATTCGACCTTGCTTTTTCCGCCGTTTGAAAATAAGTTTACATTTTCAGGCGGCGAAAAATATTTTTCGGACGAATATCTGTGCTTTTTGGGCGATCATATAAGAAACGAGGTAAAGCGCGAGATCGGTGTTACGGTTTCCTGCGGGGTTTCGTTTAACAAGGTTTTCGCAAAGCTTGGATCAGATCTCAAAAAGCCTGACGGCACTTCGGTAATTTCAAAGCTAAATTATGAGGCAGTAGTAAACGGCTTGCCCGTGGAAGACTTGCTGTTCGTTGGCAGAGCTACCCGCGAAAAACTCAATAAAATGGGCTTTAACACGATAGGCAAACTTGCCGCCGCGCCCGATAAGGTCATTACGGACGCGTTCGGCAAAGTGGGCGAAACTCTGCTTTCATACTCGCGGGGACTGGACGAAGATCCCGTTAAACATATGGACGAAAAGCGGGAATACAAGTCAATTGGTAATTCCTGCACTTATCCGGATGACGTTACGAGTTTTCACAGAATAGAGCGGCTGATTTACGTGCTTGCCGAAAGCGTTGCGGCGAGGACGCGCGAAATAAATCAGGGGCTTGCGGATACGGTACATCTATGGGTAAGGTACGGGGATCTTTCCGATTTTTCGGTACAGAAAAAGATAAGGCACACGGCGCTTTGCAGTGAAATTGCACGGCACGCGTTCGAGCTTTTCAAAGCCAACGTAAAACAGCCATTTGCCGTTCGCGCAATGGGCGTAACGGTTTCGGGTTTCGATAACGGAGTATCGCAGATAACGCTTGACGAGAGCGCGGGAAACTATAAAAAACTGGAAGCCGTGGAAAAATGCGTGGACGAAATCCGCCGAAAACACGGCTATGATAAAATTCAGCGCGGCATAGTTGCGGAAGAGCCCACGCAAATGCATAACGACATTAAAAATACTCACCTTATAAAGCCCGCTAATTTCGAGGACAGGGAGAAGGATAAAAAGGATTAGCGTTTTATCTATAATTTAAACTAATATAGGATGTAATTAATACCGTTGAAGTTATTTTGTTTAATTAATTTGACATAACCGCCGCAGGCAATTATAATTTTATTGTACAAATATTCAAGGAGATAATAAAATGAGGCTACCCGAGATGTTCGGTATAAACGTTTTCAACGACTCGGTTCAAAAGGAAACCTTACCCAAAGAGGTATATAAGGAATTGAGGGCAACTATCGAGGCGGGTAAACAGCTGGATACCTCCATAGCGGGCGCGGTTGCCGCGGCTATGAAGGATTGGGCGGTATCCAAGGGCGCAACTCATTACACGCATTGGTTTCAGCCGCTTACGGGACTGACGGCCGAAAAGCACGACAGCTTTATAGAGCCGGACGGCGACAAAGTAATAATGCGCCTTACGGGTAAGAGTCTCATCATAGGCGAATCGGACGCGTCCAGTTTCCCTTCGGGCGGTTCGAGAGCTACGCATATGGCGCGCGGATACACGGCGTGGGATCCCACGTCTCCCGCATTTGTCAAGGAGGGAACGCTGTACATACCCACCGTATTCGTATCGTATACGGGGGAAACGTTGGATAAAAAATCTCCTTTGTTGCGTTCGATGACCGCAATAGACAAGCAGGCAAAAAGGCTTTTGAAACACTTCGGCATTCAATGCAAAAAAGTCAACTGCGAGGCCGGTCCCGAACAGGAGTATTTCATAATATCGGAAGAAGAGTACTATAAGCGCAAAGATCTTCAGCTTACGGGCCGCACGCTGTTCGGCTCGCCCGTAACGCGCGGACAGGAACTGGAAGATCACTACTTCGGCGTTATCAAACCTGCCATAGGCGAATTTATGCGCGATCTTGACGAGGAGCTGTGGAGCTACGGCGTGCTTTCCAAGACCAAGCATAACGAGGTTGCTCCCGCTCAGCACGAAATGGCTCCCGTCTATTCGACTACAAATATAGCGGTGGATACCAATATGCTCACTATGGAGCTTATGAAAAAGGTTGCGCACCGTCACGGACTTGTGTGTCTTTTGCACGAAAAGCCCTTCAAGGGAATTAACGGAAGCGGTAAACACAACAACTGGTCTATTTCGACCGACTGCGGTTTCAATCTTTTGAATCCCGGTGAAACTCCCGAAAACAACACTCTGTTTTTGTTGGTGTTAACAGCGGTCATCAAGGCGGTGGATGACTATCAGGGTATACTCCGCGCATTTGTTGCTTCGGCGGGTAACGATCACCGTCTCGGCGCGGACGAGGCTCCGCCCGCGATTATTTCCGTGTATCTCGGCGATCAGCTGGGCGCGATAGTGGACAGTATCATAAGGGGCAAAAATTACGTCCCCGGCGAAAAGACTCAGGGCTCTATCGGCGTTCCGGAATCGCCCATATTCCCCAAGGACGCCACGGACAGAAACAGAACTTCGCCGTTTGCGTTTACGGGCAACAAATTCGAATTCAGAATGCTCGGTTCGCAGGCGAACGTCGCGGACGCAAATATAAGCCTTAACGCAATAGTTGCCGACGCTTTCGAGCAGTTTGCGGACGAGCTCGAAGGAAAGCCCGATGTGGATAAGGCTGCTAAAAAAATTATAGAGAGAGAACTCAAAGCCCACAGCCGCATAATTTACAATCTCGACGGATACGGCCCCGAGTGGGAGCCCGAGGCGGCGAGACGCGGACTTCTCAATCTAAAAAATACGGCGGACGCCGTTCCCGTGCTTTACGAGGACAAGAACGTCGAAGTGTTTGTTAGACAGGGTGTTTATACCCGCGAGGAGGCAAAGGCGCGCGCGGATATAAGGTTGGAAAATTATACCAAAATTATAAATATCGAAGCACTGACTATGGTTGAAATGGCCAAGCGCGACGTTATTCCCGCCGTTTCCGATTTTATCGCGGAGCTTTGCGGAAATCTTGCCGCCAAGCGTGCGGTATACGATGAATTACCTTGCGAGACGGAAAAGAAACTTATTTCAAGACTTTCCGCGCTCAACGACGAGGCCAGTCTTACCGTCGAGAAGTTGGAAAGCGATCTCAAAAATATAGATAAGCGAGAGATCGTATCCTCGGCTAAAGCTATGGCGCATACCGTCATTCCCGATATGGACAAACTTAGAAATTGCGTTGACGAAATGGAGACGCTGACCTCGTCCGATTACTGGCCTTATCCCAGTTACTTCGATATTTTGTACGGAGTAAAATAATTAAAGAAGTTAAAAACTCTTGGATTTATCCGAGAGTTTTTTTGACAATTTTTTATAAAAGTGTTATATTATGCAAGTATGAATACTAAATTAAAAAAGAATCTGAACGCGTTAAAGGAAAACGCGCTGAATATGTTCTGTATGAGCGTATTGACGGGGTTATTTGCTGGCGTGCTTATCACGTTTTACAATATCCTTATGTCCATAGGCGAGGAAAAATCCGCTGATCTGTATACGCTGTTATTCAACAATCCCGCGTTTATTCCGCTGTTGTTCGTAGGCCTTGCCGCAGGCGCGGTGGTAATAGGCACCGTAGTGCGCTTCGTACCTATGATCCGCGGAAGCGGTATTCCCCAAATCGAAGGCGCGGCGCGCGGAGTCGTTAAATTCAAATGGTACGTGACGATGTGCTCGATGTTCGCTGCGTCGCTTGCCTGCGTGTTTATGGGCTATCCCGCGGGAGCGGAGGGACCTTCGCTCGAATTGGGCGGTTGCTGCGGTTCGGCCGTCGGAGTGATTTGCAGAAGAAATATGATGGTCAGGCGTTTGCAGATAGCAAGCGGCGCAAGCGCGGGCCTTGCGGTCGCATTCAACGCGCCCATAACGGGCGTGGTGTTCGCAATGGAGGAGGCCTTTCATTCCTTTTCGCCGCAAGTGTTTATCTGCGCTACCATAAGCGTTGTTACCGCGCTGGTGACGAGGAACGCTATCCGTCCCGCATTGGATTATTCGGTAGGCTTTGCTTTCCACGGATTTGTATTTGCGGACTTCAACGCGTTGTCATACCTGTATCTCGCCGTTGCGGCGATCATCACTTCGGTGTGCGGCATAGGATTTTATCATCTCGTATTCCTATCAAAGAAGCTCTTTAAAAAGATCACTTTTTTAAAGGGTGCGGGCAAGTACATAATCCCTTTTACTCTCGCAGGCGCGTTCGGACTTATAACTATATATTCGCTCGGAGGCGGACATTCGTTTATAGAGGCTTTGACGACGCAGGGCGGTCTTAAAGAAATATCAGTCGGCGGCGTGTTCGGTTTAAGCCTGATAGCAAGCCTTATAATAATAGTTATTATCCGTTTTATAACGGCGGTAATGACTATGGGTTGCGGGGTGCCGTGCGGCGTATTCATACCTATGCTTGCAATCGGCGCGGGCATAGGCGCAATACTGTCGCAGCTCTTCCAAATGGCGGGGATGCCTGCTGCTTGCGGAGATTACTTTGTAATAATATGTATGGCGGTATTCTTTACCTGCATAGTCAAGGCTCCCATAACGGGAATAGTTATGGTATTCGAGCTTACGGGAAGTTTTGCAAATATGCTGCCGGCAATTTTGGGCATAGCAATAGGATTTATTGTCGGACATCTGTTCAAGACCGAGCCCATTTACGAAAAGAACCTTCACGGATACATTGCCGAAGAGGGATTGTACAGCGGCGTTGAAAAGATGAGTTTTACCCTGCGCATTGCGGAAGGCGCAAAGATAGCGGGAATGACGGTGCGCGATGTTATATGGCCTACAAACGGTCTTGTCGTTTCGCGTATAACTCCGGATGGCGCGGCTGCCGTTCCCGACGGAGAAACGGTACTTCACGAGAACGACACCATAGTTTTCGAATGCGAGACGGACAGCGCGGACGATACCGCAAAATATCTGGAATCGCTCGCGGGTAAACAGATTTCCGATAACGAAAATAATACTTGACTTAGAGTATATGTTGAGCTATAATATACAGGGTGTGCGCCCGGACGACCGAACGCACGAACATTTTATACGGAGGGTACTATGTTAACGAGTATCTGCGGAATTAACTGGGGTGACGAAGGCAAAGGGAGAATGGTTGACCTTCTCTCCGAAAAATACGACGTTGTGTGCCGCTATCAGGGCGGTAACAATGCGGGACATACCGTTATCAACGAACGGGGCAAATTCATTTTGAATTTATTGCCTTCGGGAATACTGCGTGAAAACGTTGTCAACGTTCTCGGGTGCGGTATGGTAATAGACCTTAAACACCTCTGCGGAGAAATGCAAAGGCTTATCGACGGCGGCATATCCATAACGCCCGAAAATCTTAAAATCAGCGATAAAGCAATTATAACGATGCCCTACAACGTTTTGCAGGACGAAATGGAAGAGGATCGCCTTGCCAAGGCTACAGGCAAACCTTACGGTTCTACCCGCCGCGGAATTGCCCCCGTCTATGCAGATAAATATATGAAAAAAGCTTTCCGCATGGGCGAGCTTTTGAATACCGATCTTCTCTACAAGCGCGTACCCGATATAGTCGCCTGGAAAAATATGACTATCCGCGCATACGGCTTCAAGCCCGTAACGGTGGATGAAGTCATAGACTACTTCGAGACTTACGGCAAGCAGCTTGCTCAGTTCGTTACCGATACCGGTCTCTATCTCGACAAAGCTTCCAAAGAGGGCAAGAACATAATGTTCGAAGCTCAGCTCGGCGCTTTGCGCGACATAGATTACGGCATAGTTCCCTATACCTCGTCGTCGTCGACGATTGCGGCCTACGCTCCCATAGGCGCGGGCGTTCCCAATCTCAAACTTACTAATTCCATAGGTATTATGAAGGCTTATTCCAGCTGCGTCGGCGCAGGTCCCTTTACCTGTGAATATTCCGGTAAAAAGGCCGACCGTCTGCGCGAATTGGGCGGCGAATACGGCGCGGCGACCGGCAGGCCCAGAAGAGTAGGCCCCTTCGACGTTGTCGCTTCCAAGTACGGTATTCGTTGTCAGGGCGCGGACGAAATAGCTCTTACAAAGCTTGACGTTTTGGACGATTACGACGAAATAGAGATTTGCACGCACTACAATCTTCACGGAAAAGTTATAGACGAGTTCCCCTTTACGGACGTTTTGGACGAGTGTAAACCCGTATTCGAAAAAGTCAAGGGCTGGAAACGCGATTTGACGGCTTGCAGAAAGAAGGAAGATCTTCCCAAAGAAGCCATTGAATACATACGTCTTTTGGAAAGGCTTTGCGGTTGCAGGATTAAATACGTTTCGGTGGGAGCCGAGCGTGACGCCTGCATAGAAATGTATTGATTTAAAAGGTAAATTATGAAAATTTTAGTAACGGGCGGAGCAGGTTATATCGGATCGCATACCTGCGTCGAACTTATTAATAGCGGACACGAAGCAGTCATTATAGATAATTTCTGCAATTCCTGTTCCGAGAGCGTAAAGAGGATCGAAGAGATTTGCGGTAAAAAAGTTTATTTGTACGAAGGCGACGTGCGTGATTCCGCTCTGTTGGATAAAATTTTCACTGAACACAAGATAGACAGCGTAATTCACTTTGCCGGACTTAAAGCGGTCGGTGAAAGCTGTGAAAAGCCCGTCGAGTATTACGACAACAATTTGGGCGGAACGCTCGTTTTATTGCAGTCTATGCGCAAGCACGGCTGTAAGAAAATAGTTTTTTCCTCATCGGCAACTGTTTACGGCACGCCTGAAAAGCTTCCTTTGGACGAACTCAGCAAAACGGGCGGTACTACCAACCCTTACGGCACAAGCAAATATTTTCAGGAAATTATGCTTAACGACGTCTATAAGTCGGACGGCGAATGGACTGTAGTTCTTCTGAGATACTTCAATCCCGTAGGCGCACACGAGAGCGGGCTTATCGGCGAGGATCCCAAGGGAATACCCAATAATCTTACTCCCTATATCGCAAAGGTCGCAATAGGCGAGTTGAATGAAGTGGGCGTTTTCGGAGACGATTATCCCACCCGAGACGGTACGGGAGTGAGAGATTACATCCACGTGGTAGATCTTGCAAAGGGACACGTTGCGGCAATAGAGAAGCTTACAAAGTCGGGGGTATATACCTATAATCTCGGGACGGGCGTCGGATACAGCGTGCTCGAAGTTATCCGCGCTTTTGAAAAGGCGTGCGGGCATCCGCTCCCTTACAGCGTTAAACCCCGCCGCGCGGGAGACATAGCGGAGTGCTATGCCGACGCAGGCAAGGCTAAGAGGGAGCTCGGTTGGGAAGCTAAGCTCGGGATAGACGAAATGTGTGCCTCGCTTTGGAATTGGCAGACTAAAAATCCCAACGGTTATAAAGGCTAATTATAATTTCCGACGTAGATATTTGCGTCGGAATTTTATTTGTCACAAAAAAAGCGACGCTAAGTTCATTTTATGTGTTATCATTTATTAAGAAGAATTGCAAAGGAGAGAATATGACACAACTTACACCCCGTCAGATGGGACAGCTTGCGGATTTAAAGGCTTACGTCGACCGTCTCTACGACGAAGACGACGAAATCGACTTGGAGCTTTCAGGACGAAAAAAGCTTGAAGAAATAATAGCCTCGTATTCCGACGATTTTTCGGAGGGTTCGTCCGAGGATATTTTGTCGGTCGTGCGCAGTTTCGAAAATTCGGCCGAAGTTTCCAGACAAAAGCTTTACGTATTCTGCAACAAGATGAGTTCTTGCTCCGTTTATTCGGACGGCCCGGGCGAAAAGGCTTTAAAGAATTGCGGCGAAGTTCTCCACGGTATTGATTTCGATGACGAACTTAAAAAGGTTTTCGACTTTGTAAAAGCGCACGCAAGCGATAAAACTTTCGGAGATACGGTATATCAGTTTATGGGCGAAAAGGGGCTGACCGCGCCAGAGGTGTATAAAGCGGCCAAGCTGAGCAGACAGGACTTTTCCCGCATTACAGATCCCAGATGCAAGGGCTTGAAAAAGTCCACCGTATGGAACGTAATAATAGGTTTAAGGCTTGACATCGACGAGGCGGACGAACTGCTTTTCAGCGCGGGGTATTCGAGAACAAACGGGAAATTCGATTTAATTCTAACATATGCGATAGAGAATAAGATTTACAGCATATTCGATATAAACGTATTGCTTGAAGAATTGGGGCAAAAGACGCTTGCTTTCAACCGCTCGGTTGCGGACGGCGACGCCTTTTAATTACGTATAAAATTTACGGCGGAGATTTTTCTCCGCCGCTTTTTATTGTCACGGAAAAAATGACAAAACCGCTGTCGTTTTATTGTATAATCCTTTCGATTAAAAACAAGCGAGGTGTACGATGAACGATTTTTTGAAGAATGCAATGTTGAATTTATATTTTACTGCCGACGCGCTTATTCCCGGTTGCGGCGGCAAAGAGCTGTTTTCTGCGCTTGCCGATATGTTCGCTGTGGAAAACGCGGAGGAGTTGTACGCCATGTGCGCTTCGCGGGAGGTTTGCGATATGGACTCGGCAAAGAAGTTCTGTATACGCTCACGCGTGAACGCCCTTCATTTCGGTGAACCGGATTGGCTTGCCGTGCCCGAAACAGAGGATATAATCGCGGTCAAAGGCAAGGCGCTCATAAGCATAAGCGATCTTAAACTTGCGCTTCCGTACGCCGCCGATTCTGAAAAAATACTCGGTATTTCTTCCGCCGCAAACCGCGGGATAGTTCCCGCGATGACTGCTTACGGCGTTGCGCTCTATGAAGGTTTGGGACTGGAAAAGAGCAGGGAGGAGGGGCTCGGCTATTTAAAGCGCGCCGTAAAGTGGAACTGCGTGGAGGCGGCCGTCGTCTGTCTGAAATACGACGGGCAAAACGCGCAAAACTATATCGATAAAATTTACAGCGTGTTGAAACACACACCGTACGTTTCTGCGGCGGAAACGCTTGCAAGGCGCGTCGTCGTTCAACCCGAGGAAGATTTGACGGTAAGTTTATTGGAAAAATGTTTCGAGAGAGGGATTGCTTCGAGGGAAAAATACAATTTCAAACTTTCTAGGGTAATTAATTGTGCAGGGCTGAATATTGCGGATAAGCAAAAGATAATTTTTTCGGAAAGTAAGGAATATCTTTCCGCCGTATCTTCCTTGCCACTCAACGTTACTCCTTTCGGAGTGCGCGAAGTAAGCGTGGAGACGTCTTTTTGCAATCGTTTAAAGGAAAAGAAAGATATTGACGTTGCGCTCTCCAACGCCTGTCTCGCTTCGGAATGGTTTTACCGTCCGCTGTGCATATCCTGCGATGAAAATTATCTTTTAAACGACTATTACAAAGCTATAAAAAATAGTCTTAAAGACTGCAACGTCATTAAGTTCGACGTTGCCGGCGGAATGTTGGATGGCAGAAGCAGCGCGTTTATCGCCGCCTTGAAAGAGAATAAACCTAACGCGGTTATATTCGAGCTTAAAGGGGTAATCGGTGAAAACAGTCTGCACACCGTAATAGAATTTCTGAAAGGGGATCGCCGCAAAAATTATAAGGTCGATCAGGGAGTGAGCTTAGATCTTTCCGGCGTGCTTCCCGTCTGTATAGCGGACGAAAGAAACGCCGCCGTTCTCTGTAAGTATTGCACCGTAGTCAAGGCGGCTCCCCTTTCCAAGACGGAAAAAAAGACGGTAATTGCCAGGGAAGCGGACGGCAACGGTAAGGTGTTCGGATTTGACGGCGTTTCGTTTGAGAGAACGGTTACGGAAAAGTTGGCGGAGTCGGATATAGATACTGCGATAGACGCTTTGAACAGAACTTTCCAGACTTTGCCGCGCGGCAAAGTTGCCAAAGTGACGTTGGAAAGGGTGGAAAAATTTTTAAACAAGCGAGCGGGTGTTCATCCGCTCGGATTCGGAGGTGACGGTAATGACGGTTGATAAGAGATTGTTCGACGGGTACGAAAACACCCGTCTCGTTAGTTACAAAGAGATTGCCGAAAGAGGTATGGTGTCGGTAGATTATTCCGATCTCAAAGATTTCGATGGCGCAGGGGTATTGAAAGCCTGCAGATACATCGACGGTAAACTTGTACAGACCTACTCGACAAACGGCAATCACGTGGGCGTTATAGCGGCAACCAGGCTTGGCAAAACCACTTCGTACGTAATTCCCACCGTTTTGTCATTTGCAAGACAAAATGTAAAAAAGTCGATGATAATTTCCGATCCCAAGGGTGAAATATACCGCACCACCGCCGCGGCTTTGAGAGAGCAGGGGTACAACGTTCGGCTGCTTAATTTCAGGGATTACAGGCACAGCGAATGCTGGAACCCGATGACGCCGATATTCAGAAAGTACGCGCAGATAGACAAGGTTTACGACGAAGTTGAGGTCGTCAAGGACGGAGGCAAATATAAAAACAGATTTCACGGCATAGTTTACGACAGTCAGCCCGAACTCGACGAAGCGTTGAATACGGAAATAAATATGTTGAAAGAGGACGTGTACAACGACGTGGATATTCTTGCTGGAATGGTTATCGAGACGCAGAGTACAAAGGATCCGACCTGGGAGGACAATGCGCGCGAGGTGTTCAAGGCATTCATATTCGCAATGTTGGAGGACAGCGAACTTGACGACGGCGAGCCCAATAAGATCACGGAAGACACTTTTTCTTTCAATACCATATTGAGAGTGATGTCTACCTTTTCTGACAGTAGCTCGTTTGAAGATCAGGGGTATTTTTCGAGAAGAGGGGAAAATTCCAAGGCGCTTGCGGCTACCAAAACTCTTTTATTGCAGAACGCGCCCGTGACGCGCAGGGGAATAATGAGCACGCTTTCCGCAAAAATTTCCGTTTTGAGAGAGAGCACGATAAGGCTTATAACATCCTGCAACACTTTCGGATTCGAAGAGGTTGTGGAAAAGCCGACGGTAATATTTATCGATTACCGCGACGAGGTCAAGGCGCATTACCGTATGATAAGTCTGTTCGTTCAGGATGCGTACAGATATTTTATTCAGACGGCAAACGCTAAAATAAGCGGCAAGCTTGACGTTCCTTTATATTTCATTTTAGACGAATTCGGCAACTTCCCCGCAATCAGGGACTTTGAAACGACAATTTCGGCTTGCGCGGGCAGAAGTATATTCTTTATACTCATTATCCAGTCTTACGCGCAGCTAAACTGCGTGTACGGCAACGCCGTAGCCGAGATTATCAAGGACAATTTAAACGTTCATATATTTTTCGGAAGCAATAATCCCAACACTTTAAAGGAATTTTCCAACGAGTGCGGCGAGCAGACAAGAGTTTCCCCGTTGAGTGCGCTAAACGGCACGGGCACGGAAATAGAGCATTACCAGTTTGAAACTATACCTCTTGTAACAAAGAGCAGGCTTTCGCATTTCGAACCGGGAGAATGTATAGTTACCGAGGCAAACTGCGAGTACGTGATGTTTTCAAGGCTGGAAAGATATTATCTTTGCAAGGAGTTCGCCGACCGTGAAATCAGCTCCGAACAGGACTATCTTTGCCCCGTAAATCTCTTTTCAAAGCGTTATCAGTACACATACGTTCCCGCAAGGGGATCGTCTATATGGGATTGATAAATGGGTAAAAGATTATGAAAAATATTTTAGACGACGTAAAATATTATGCCTCGAGATCACGGCAGATAAGTATTCCGCAGATGCAGGTGGACCTCGAACTGACGTACAGGCAAGCAAGTTATTTGGTTAATGAACTGGTAGAGCAAAAATATATTGAATACGCGGGCGGGATTATGTTTTCCGTATGCAAGCGTGAGGAACATTCGCCTGTGGAAAAATATCGCGCGCAAAGGCCAAGAAGATTCGATTATCTCGGTTCCGGTCATCACGGTAAGACTGATTGTATGATGCGCGATCTTTCCGCAGGGCACAGAAAAGTTCTGCACGAGAGCGACTATATGGAAGCGTTGGAATTTTTTATAAGGGAAAACAGGATAAGCATAAACGATTTTATGCGCAATTTCTGCGTTTCATATTATTCTGTGCATAGAATATTGAGAAAGTTGCGGGAAGCGGGTTACGTGGAATGCGGGCAGGCGCCGGGCGAATACAGATTGACGCCTGCGGCGCTCCGCTTGCCGGAAATAGAAGATATGTCGGAGGATCCCGACGACGATGACGACTTGGAAAATGTCTTCGATGACGATGATGAAGACGACGATGACTATGACGACTATGACGATGATGAAGATGAAGAAGATGATGAGATCTCGGAACCGTGCACAACGCAAGAGGATGAGAGTAATAAAAGTTCTCCAGTAATCAAGGTTATAGGCTTCGGCAGGGCGGGTACGTCCATTGTAGAGGAGCTTATAAAAAAGCGCGAAAACGTTGCGTCCAATGTAGAATATATAGTTGTAGACAGGGACGAGGCCGCGCTTTGGGCGTCCGCCTGTAAAAATAAAATTCTGCTAGGTACGTCGGCGCAGAGGTTGATTCCTGCGGTCGACGTAGAGGTCGGCAAAATGCTTGCCTCGGCCTCTAAAGCCGAACTGGTAAAAGCTTTGCGCGGAGCCGATCTTGCGGTGATCGTTACAGGGCTCGGCGGCGGTACGGGTACGGGAAGCGCATTGTATGCAACCGAAGTCGCAAACGAAATGAACATTATGACTGTTGCCGCGGTGAGTATGCCGTTCAGTTTCGAAGGCGAGGTAAGGCAGAAAAGAGCGGCCGCCGCCGCATTAAAATTGAGACTTGCTTCCGACAACGTAATTTTGATACCGAATAACAGGGGTACGGAAATTTCCGACAATAACATCAGACTTTTCGATCAATGCAGAGAAAAGTGGATAGGCGGGATAGAAAATCTTATACGCCCGCTATGTTCGGACGGGGAGAACGAGGGCTTCGGAATAGAAGAGTTCACGGCGGCAATACGCAAAAAAAATATTGTCCGTGCGGGGCGGGCTGTCGGCGATGACGGCGAGGAATTTGAAAGCTTGGTAAAAATAGCTTTTGAAGATTGCCTTACACCTGAGGACAAGGGGGAGTTTGCGGGCGCGGTTGTTCTTGTGGAAACCACGGAAGTATTAGAGGAAGAACAAAAGAAAAAGATCAAGGATGCAATAAAAAAAGTTACGGGCGTTTCGCCGTTGGCGGCGTTCGCGGCGGGTAAAATAGAAAAGGGTACGGTAATTTCCGTTTTGGCTGCCCGCAAATATTGAGGAGGTTTTAAATGAAAGTTATTTTTCTTGACATCGACGGAGTGTTGAACTCGGGCGCATACGACAGGCGGAGGAACTGGAACGAGCTTACGGATATAGACGAAAGCAGACTGCCGCTTGTAAAACAGATAGTAGACCAAACGGGCGCGGTCATAGTTTTGAGCTCGACCTGGAGAGAGCATTGGGAAAAGGATATACAAAAATGCGACGTGGAAGGCGCGTATATCACCTATACTTTTGCCAAATACGGGCTTGAAATTTACGATAAAACACCCTTTTGGGACATAAGTGCCAATCGCATAGACGAGGTAAAGCGATGGCTCGAGAGTGCGAAAGACGTTGAAAAGTTTGTTATAATCGACGACTACGGCTTCGGCTGGGCGGATCTTTCCCCGCGGTTTATAAAGACAAACCCGCGGTTTGGTCTTGGCTTGGAAGAAAATCACGTAAAAAAAGCTATAGAATTGCTTACGGAAGAATAATCAGGTTTCCGCGCGGTAAATCCGCGCGGAAATTTTTTCAACCCATATACTTTACAAAATTTTGGCAATATGGTATAATTATACGGTTAAAAGCACTATTTAAGGGATAAATATGGCGGAAAAAAGTTACAATGCTGATGATTTAAAAATATTGGAAGGGCTTGAAGCAGTGCGTGTGAGACCGGGTATGTATATCGGTTCCACCGGCGTAAAGGGCCTTCATCATATACTTTGGGAAATCGTCGACAACTCAATAGACGAAGCTGCCAACGGTTACGCGGATGAAATTACCGTACAACTTTGGAAGGACGGCTCCGCTTCCGTTCGCGACAACGGACGCGGAATGCCTACCGACGTAAATTCCAAAGTCAAGATGAGCGGCGTGGAAATAATATTTACCAAACTGCACGCGGGCGGTAAGTTCGACAGCGCCAATTACGCCTTTTCGGGCGGCCTTCACGGCGTGGGCGCGTCCGTTACCAACGCGCTTTCCGAGTGGTTAAACGTTGAAGTTTACCGCGGAACGGTCTTTAAAATGGGCTTTAAAAGCACGTATGACAAGGACCGCAAAAAGTGGCATTGCGGCGTTCCCGTCGGCCCGCTTGAAAATACCGGGACAAAGACCACAGAAAAGGGAACTTTCGTAAGGTTTATGCCCGACAAAGAAGTGTTCGAAACGGTGGAGTGGAATTACGATACCGTGGCTCAGCGTCTCAGGGAGCTGGCTTATCTGAATAAGGGAGTGCGCATTAACTTTATAGACGAAAGAGAAGTGTACTCGTATGAGGACGGCGTGGACGACGAAGGCAACCCCGTTGCCGTCAAAGTTTTACAGCCTCAACGCGAGCCCGCGACTTACAGATACGACGGCGGTATTACAGATTTCGTTAAACATATGAGCGGGGACAAGTCCGCGCTATATCATCAGCCCGTGTATTATTCGGCAATCAAGGATATACACGTAAAGGGCGCACCCGCCGGTAAAATCAAGGTGGAGTTTTCGTTCAGTCATACCAAGGACGACAACGAAAATATGTTTTCCTTTGTAAACAATATTTCCACCGTGGAGGGCGGTTATCACGAAACGGGTTTTTATAACGGACTTTTAAAAACCTTGAACGACTACGCCAGAAGCAACGGTGTATTAAAAGCAAAGGATTCGCCCTTTATTGCAGACGATATTAAGGAAGGTTTGACCGCGGTACTCACCGTCAAGATGAATAACGTGCAGTTCGAGGGGCAGACAAAGACAAAGCTCGGAAACCCCGAGGTCAAGCCCGCCGTGGAGCAGGTCGTAATAGAGGGGCTTAAATCCCTTATTGCGGACCGCAGTAATAGACCTGTATTCGACAGTATCGCGCAAAAGGCGAAATTCGCCGCCGACGACAGAATTAAGCACCGCGCGGAGCGCGACGTCGCAAAGGCTGCGTCTGAAAACGACGGGCTCAATCTCGTAGGCAAGCTTGCGGCCTGTTCTGGAAGAAATCCCGAAATGAACGAGCTGTTTATAGTCGAAGGAGATTCCGCGGGCGGTACTGCAAAACAGGCCAGAGTAAGGCAGTTCCAGTCTATACTTCCCTTACGCGGAAAGCCTTTGAACGTACAGAAAAAGACGGCGCTGCAAGCTCTTCAAAACGAGGAAATAAAGACGCTTATATCCGCGATTGGCGCGGGCTTCAACCGTTCTTTCGATATAGAAAAGACAAAATATAAAAAGGTAATTATACTTTCCGATGCCGATCAGGACGGAATGCATATACGCTGTATTCTTCTGACTTTCTTTTTCAAATATATGCGCGATCTCGTAAATTCGGGTTGCGTCTATATAGGTATGCCGCCCCTTTACAAGGTATACAAAAAGGACGTAGTGGAATACGCTTACGACGACAGTGAACTGGACGCCAAGATAAAAAAGGTGGGCAGGGGATATTCCTTGCAACGTTATAAGGGACTTGGAGAGATGTCTGCCGATCAGTTATGGGAAACGACTATGGATCCCGCGACGCGCAATCTCATACAAGTTACGATAGAAAACGCGGCGCAGGCGGCCGATATTATTGATATGCTTATGGGCGACAAGGTCGACGGAAGAAAAGATTTCCTCGCGCAGAACGCCAATTTCAACAAGGTGGACGGCTTTATAGAAAAAGTTCACTTCAAGCAGGAGCATAAAATAGGGGAGGAAGTCTGATGAATAAAAAGACTAACAACGGCGTTCAGACGTCCATTCCCCAAGGTAATATTTATGTACAGAGCATTGAAGAGGTAATGCCCGGCTCTATGCTGCCGTATGCGGAGTTCGTCATTTTAGACAGAGCTCTGCCCCGAGTTGAGGACGGCTTAAAACCCGTTCAAAGGCGCATTCTGTACACTATGTACGAAATGGGACTTACTCCCGATAAGCCTCATAAAAAGTCGGCGCGTATCGTCGGCGATTGTATGGGTAAGTATCACCCGCACGGAGACAGCTCGGTTTACGACGCAATGGTTCGTATGGCTCAGCCGTTCAATATGCGGATGACGCTTGTAAACGGTCACGGTAACTTCGGTTCCGTGGACGGGGATTCGGCGGCGGCTATGAGATATACCGAAGCAAGGTTGGAACCCCTTGCTTTGGAACTTTTAAAGGATCTCGAAAAGGAGACCATTCCGTTTTCATTCAACTTCGACGATTCGTTACTGGAACCCGACATTTTGCCTGGGAAATTTCCCAACCTTCTCGTAAACGGCGCCAACGGTATTGCGGTAGGTCTTGCTACGAATATTCCCACCCATAATCTTGCCGAGGTGATCGACGGTTGCTGTGCCTATATAGATAATAACCGCATTACTTTGAACGAGATGATGAAAATCATTCCCGGTCCCGATTTTTCTACGGGCGGTTATATTATCGCAAACGAGCTTAAAAAGGCTTACGAGACGGGAAAGGGTAAAATTACTCTCCGCGCAAAGTATGCGGTCGAACAGGGCGATCACGGGAAGAAACTAATAGTTATAACCGAGTTGCCTTATCAGACTAATAAAGCCGAGCTTTTGAGAAAGATAATGCTCCTTAAAGAGGAGAAAAAGGAACTCCTTTCCGGCATTGCGGATATTGTCGACGAGTCCGACCGTACGGGTATGCGCGCGGTTATAGCAGTTAAAAAGGAAGCGGAAGTCGACGTAATATTGAACGCCCTGTTTAAGTATACCGATCTCGAATGCACCTTCGGTATAAATATGGTTGCGATAGCCGGCGGCAAGCCCAAACAGTTGGGACTGTTGGATATAATCAGATACTATACCAACTATCAGCGTACCGTCATTGTGCGCAGATGTAAGTACGAGCTCAAGGAAGCGCTTGCCCGCTGTCATATACTCGAAGGTCTTATCGTCGGTGTTCACAACGTCGACGAAGTCGTTAAAATAATCAAAAAGGCTGAAAACACCTCGGACGCGAGAAACAAATTGATGGAAAGGTTCTCGCTTTCGGACAAGCAGGCGCAGGCAATTTTGGATCTGAGACTTGCGCGCCTTGCAAAGTTGGAGGTCGCCAAACTCGAAAAGGAACTTGCCGATCTCAAAAAGCGCATTGCCTGGCTTGAAAAGGTGCTTGACGACAAGGACTTGCAGTGGAAGATCGTCAAGGACGAAATGACCGAAATAAAGCTCAAGTATAAGAGCGAGCGCCGCACGAAAATAGTCGAAAAGGCGGAGGAGATTGTTTCCCGCCGAGCGGATATAAAGGTCAAAGTCGGTTTCTGGGCTGTATGCATCACTTCCGATTACAACCTTAAGTTTATGGTTCAGGATGAATTTGACACGCAAAAAAGCAAAAAGCTTGCCTTGTCCTCTTCGCCCTCCATTATATTCAGACAAGTGGTCGTATGCTCAAATGAATCGTCGTTGTATGCTTTCACAAATTTGGGCAACTGTTTTAAGATCGACCTCAGCGAATGCGAACCTGTCGACTGGCGTTCGCCCGGTATAAAATTCGACAAAATATGCGAAAGCGCCGCTAAGAACGAGCGGGTAATAAAACTTTTTGCGACCGAAACCAAGTTTGACGGCGAACTGCTGTTTATGACAAAGCTCGGCGCGGTAAAGCGTACGCTTTGGAGCGAGTTTGAAGGGATCAAAAAACTTACTCCCGCTTTCAAATTAAAAGATAAGGACGAACTTTTGTCAGTCGAACATTACGATGCGGACGAGTTCTCTACAATGCTGTTTGTAACAAAGCACGCTATGTGCCTGTCCGCCGCTAAAGACGACGTTCCCGTTCAGGGCCGCGTCGCTGGCGGCGTCAAGGGTATGGGGCTGAACGACGGCGACGAAATTATTTTCGCTACCCAGCAAAACGGCGAGGGCGAAATAATAGTTGTAACTTCTTTGGACGGATTTAAGCGGGTAATCGCTTCCCTATTCGACACCTATAACAGGGGTTCGAAGGGCGTAATGATCGCCGACATAAAGGGCAAGGGCGATATACTTTTCGCAAACTACGTCACCATTCCTTACAGTCTTGCAATAACTTGTAACAATAAACAAGTTGTTGAAATCGACACCGAGGAAATTCCCATCGAAAACCGTGTTTTCAAAGGCAAGCCGTTAAACGGTATTTCCGAAGTAAAGCAGGTAGTCGCTATGAAGCACAAGTCTGATTATCCCGACGGAGTTATGCAGATAAAATTTTAAAATAAGCGCGGACGAGGAATTTTCCTCGTCCGCGCTTTTATCTATTTAACGGCGACGTGAAATTCATATGCCGAATAATTTTTAATTAGATCTGCGGCAACACTTGCATCTGAAAGCATATCTGTAACGTCGAGTCTTCCGTCTTCCGCGTCGATTTGCCATAATTTATTGCCTTGGAATATCGCGCTTTCGAGCTTTTCGCAATTTATAAACGCGTGCGCGCGGATTTTATTGAGACCTGTTCCTAAAATTATTTTTTCAAGGTTGTTGCAGTTGGCAAAGGCCAACGGGAGTATTTCTTTTACACCGTCGGGTATTACGATTTCTTTTAGATTTATACAGCCGAAGAAGAGGCTTTCCCTTATTACTTTAAGCCTTTCCGGCAATTTTATATTTACAAGTCCGCTGTTGGAAAAGGCGCTTTCGGCAATTTCGGTTACGCTGTCCGGAATTTCCAAATAAGTCAGATCTCCGCAATTTGCAAACGCAGACTGTCCAATCGTTTTCAGCCCCTTTGGAAGAATTACGGTTTTTAAACCCTCGCACCCTTCGAAAGCGTTGTCGCCTATCGACTGTACGCCTTCGCATATGGTTATTTCTTCAAACGTACAGTTGTACTCGGTACACTCCGCAAAGGCGCTCGATCCTATGCCCGTTACGGGAAGATCGTTGTGATTTGCAGGTATCAATATATGTGCAGAGGTTCCCTTGTATCCCGTTACAGTATAGCTTGTCCCTTCTTCGTTCAAAGTATATATCAATCCTTCGGTGCCATCTATCGGAATATATTCTGCCCTGACTACGATGTTCCCGAAGGTAAGGACGAAGTCCTCCCAGATTGCAATAAAGCCGTGTTTTTCGGGAACGGCGGGGAGGGATACGTTTTTATTTTCGACAGTGTATTCGGCCGTATAAATAACCACGTTGTCGACCGTAAAATATATAAAGTAAGTAATTGGATCGAATACGGCGTTTACGTCGACGTTTTCCGCATCGAGTTCGTATTCTTCCCAACGGCACGCGTATCCGTCTTTTTCGGGCGTTGCGGGAGGAGTGTGGGTTTTATCCTCAACGGTATAATAGGTCTGATATATCACAATCCCGTCGCATATAAATCTCAACGAATATCTTATCGGGGTATAAATTGCGTTTACGGTTAAGTCGCAGTATAACGGCTCGAAGTCTTCCCATTCTCCATAATAGCCTTTTTTCGTTGGTACGGGCGGAAGTTCTATGTTTGTGTCCTCTACGGTAAATCCTATTTCCTTGACCGTTATTCCGTCGGCAATGAATAAAATTTTGTATTGGGCGGGAGTGTAAACCGCGTTAATTATAATATTACCGTACGTCAAAGAAAATTCTTCCCAATTTCCCGCAAAACCTGTTTTTTGGGGAACGGCGGGAGGGATTATGTCTGTATTTTCCACGTTATATTTTATAACTGCAATTACTTTTTCTTCTGCAATGAATGTTATTTCATATTCGATAGGCGTATATACGGCTTGTATTTTAAGGTTTTCTGCTTTTATTGAAAATTCTTCCCACCTGCCGGTATATCCCTGTTTTGCCGGAACTTCGGGCAGACTTAATTCCGTATCTTCGAATGTAAAACTTATTTCGCCTACCGTAACGCCGTCGGCGATAAATTGCGCAACGTAACGTACGGGAGAATAAAGTGCGCATACGGTTATATGCCCCGTCGTCAATTCGTATTTCTCCCATACCCCCGTATAACCCTCTTTTAACGGTACTTCGGGAGTTATAATATCCTTGTTTTCCACCGTATATTCGGCAATGCCCGCAACGCGTCCGTCCGCTATAAATGTAACGGTGTATTTTCGGGGTATGTAAACGGCGTTGACTTTGAGGTCTTGTGCTGCAAATTCGAATTTTCCCCACTCCGCAATATAGCCCGTCTTTTCGGGGACTTCGGGAAGCTCGGGTTGGCTTTCGACGGTGAAAGTAATTACAGCAACAGGTTTGCCGTCTGCATAAAATTCCGCGCTGTACTTAACGGGAATATATACTGCGTTTACCGAAAGATCTTCAAGGTCGGTATTGAAACTTTCCCATACGGCAGTGTAACCTTCTTTTTCCGGTATATCAGGCGGGGTAATTTCACCGTCGTCTATCGTATATTGTATTTGCGATACGACTTTGCCGTCGGCAAGAAATGTGATCATATAGACGGATGGAGTATAGATAGCGTTAACCGTTATATCCTTGCAGTTAAGCGTAAAGCTTTCCCACACTCCGTCGTATCCTCGCTTTGCAGGGACTTTTGGCAGAACTACGCTTGCGTCGGCGGAAGAGTAGGGGATTTCGGCGGCAATCATGCCGTCCGCCATAAATATTATTTTGTATTCCTGAGGAGTGTAAACGGCGTTTACGGTAATATCTCCGCCGTCGGGAGTAAAGGCTTCCCATGCGCCCGAAAAGCCCTCCTTCTCGGGAACGGGAGGAGAAACGACTTCCGTATTTTCTATATCGTAAAAATTTTTTTCAACGGTTATTCCATCGGCGACAAATGTTATTGTATATATAAGGGGGATAAGAATGGAATTTACAATAAAGTTACCGCCGCACAGCTCGTAATCTTCCCAAACCGCGCGATAATGTGGTTTAGCTATCGGTGATGGCTCGATGATGTTTTTATTTTCTATAGTGTATTCACATTCTCCGACGGTTACGCCGTTCGAGACAAAACTTACTTTATAAACTTTTGGATAGTATATTGCGTGAACTTCGTAATATTCGCCCGATTTTACGGGTTCGCTCCATTTGCCTTCGTAATGTTCCCTTTCGGGGATTTTCGGCAGAATTATCTCGTCGTTTACGGTCACGCTTTCGCTTGCGACAAGTTCGCCGTCGATATAGGCGTTTACTGTATACAATAGGGCTTGATATTCGGCTTTAACAAGGTGTCTTCCGTCGATTTCACCCTCGTAAATCCACCTGCCATTGTAACCTATTTTCAACGGAACGTCGGGCAAAAGGTTTGAGTAATTTTCAACTGTGCAGGCAATGCTTTTTATAAGATGGCCCTCGGAGTAAAAATCAATATTATATACTACGGGTGTATAAATTGCTTTTACGGTTTTGTTTCCTCCGTCGGTAGTATAATTTTCCCAAACCCCGCTGTAACCGTCCTTGACGGGAACGGCGGGCTCGTTAACTTCACGCGAATAGTAGTTGTACTCGCAGGTCTTTACAATATGATCGCCTGCGACGAAATCTACCTTAAATACTTTATCGAAAGCCGCAGTGAGTACTATGTCGGCGGTAACGGGAGTGGTAAAATCGTACTCTCTGCCGTTGTAAGTCCAAATTGCAAACGGGGCGTAGTCGGCTTCGCCGAATCCCGGGTTTTTCAAAGTTTGTCCGTTTTGTACGACGCTCGTATGTACTGTTTCGCCGTTAACGACAAACACGGCCGAATGGGTAGTTAACTTCTGGTCGTTTTTTGCAATACAGCTTGCGAAAATAAAAACAGCCACGGCAAGCGTGGCGAGGAAAACGACGGTAAGCGTAAATTTTTTCATTAGTAAGCTCCTGTATTGTATTTAACGAAAAAATTTTAATTGCCGTAGAAGCCGCGCGACAATACGGTAAACATTCGTCTAGATATTCACATCACAAAGTGATGTATTTTAAATGCTCTATTTTTGTGTTTTTTTGTCCAAACGTGTTAAAAAGGCTAAAAAAATCGACGAAACGTCTGTTAATGATTGCAATGAGTATGTTTATGTAATATAATTAAAAAAACTAAATTTGCAAGGTTTCAGTTATGAATGTAGTAGCCGAAAATATCGGGCGTAAAGTCAAGTTTGCGCGCAACGTTAAGGGTTTGACACAGATAGCCGTAGCTTCGCAGATGCATATGACTCAACAACAGTACAGCAGGTTCGAACTCGGAGTTTACGAACTGAATTATCAACAGATAATTTTTCTGTGCAAACTGCTTGAAATAAGCGCGTCGTCGCTCTTCGACGTATAAAGACGCGGACTTGCGCGGGGGAATAAAAAATGAATAACGTTACGGCGGCCGCAATATTTTGCGGCAGATTATGCCGCGACAACGGCGAAAGACCTTTCGGTGCAAAGGAGTGGCGGTCGCTGTGCGCGGAGCTTAAAGAAAGGAATACGCAGCCTTATGAACTTGCGGATTTTACACGCGCCGATTTAAAGGAAAAATTGGGTATAACGGGAGAGGTCGCGGATAGGATTTTATCCCTTTCCTCCACGCGTGAAAGGGTAATAGACTTGCTTGCGGATTTTGAAGCAAAGGGTATATTTGTTACGTCCGACGGAGAGGCAACTTATCCCGAAAGATTGATAGAAAAGCTTGGCGCTTCCTGTCCGCCCGTGCTTTATTATTCTGGTTCTCCCGAAATAGCGGCGGAAAGATATGCGGGATTCGTGGGTTCACGCAATGCCGAAAAGGATGATTTGGAGTACGCGCGTTTTGCCGTTGCCCGCTGTATGGAAAAAGGTTACGGCGTAGTTTCGGGCGGAGCTAGAGGGGTGGATTCCGCCTGCGAGGAGAGCTGTTTGCAAAACGGCGGTAAGATAGTCTCGTTTACAGTCGGTAACATGAATAAACGTCTGAAAGAGTCCGCCGTATCGAAGGCGTTGGTGAGCGGCCGCGCGCTGATTTTTTCGATCGCTCCGCCTGACGAGGGGTTCAACCTCGGGATTGCTATGATGCGCAACAGATATATCTATGCGCTTTCCCGCGGTACGGTGGTCGTGAGATCGGACTACAACAAGGGCGGTACCTGGGCGGGAGCAACTGATAATCTTAAAAACGGTTGGTGCAAACTCCTTTGCAGGAAAAAATCTTCGCTTGCGGGCAATGAGGCGTTAATTGAAAAGGGAGCCGTTCCCATCGATCATACTTTCGACGGAGAGGTGGAAGCGATCGAGCGTCCGGAGCCTCCCGTGCAACTCAGTTTATTTTAAAATACCCCGACGGATTTTTCGTCGGGGTATTGACATATTAAAAGGCCGATGTTACAATGTAATCGCTCAAGTTGAAATTACGGTAGTACTGAACATAATTATATTTTATCGTTTAATCATTATAAGTATACAAGCAGTTTTAACGAAAAGTGGATTGGGGGAGATGAAATGATTCGTTTAGCTATTGTTGACGATGACGAACGGTATCAATTACAGGTAAAAGAATATATATCCAGGTTTGAAAAAGAATCGGGAGGTGAGACTTTTGATGTCAAAATATTCTCCGACGCAATGGATTTTATTACGGATTACAAACCCGTTTACGATATAGTTTTTCTAGATATTGAGATGCCGCTTTTGGACGGTATGACCGCCGCGCGCAGACTAAGACAGCTTGACACAGAGATATGCATTGTATTCGTTACCAATATGCAGAAATACGCGATAGAGGGGTACGAGGTAAACGCAGTAGATTTCGTCGTCAAGCCTATAAAGTATTTCAATTTTACCGATAAGCTTAAAAAGGCTATGGGCTTTGCCCGCATACGTAGGGGCAAGGAAATTATGGTAAAGAGCGAGGACGGCTTTGTATGCGTTCCGGCGTCCGGCATAGATTTTGTAGAAAAGGATAAAAATTATCTCGTTTATCATACCGATCGCGGCGAGCTTCGTGAGAGGGGCACAATAGAGGAGATTTTCGAAAAGCTTGAAGACAGCGGGTTTGCAAAGTGCAACAGCGGTTGTATAGTAAACCTTCGCAAGGTCAGTAGAGTAACTCAATCCTGTGTGATAGTGGGCGGCGAAATGCTTCCGCTTTCCCGCAGAAGGGCTGCGGAGTTCAAGGCGAATATGCTGAGCTTTATGCGCGGGGGAGTTTAGAATGCTCCAATATCAGGTACTGGGAGAATTTTATTATAAGATGTACGGCAATGTTTTTGCCGCCCAACTTTTGGTATGCCTGGTATGCTTTCTTATCTATCAGCCGCGCAGATCGTATTTTAAAATAAGAGCGTTTTTAAGCGTAATCTGTTATTTTGCGTTTGTAAACATTTTTTGGCTGATCGTAACCAAGATCGACAGCCCGCTCCCCATTTCCAATATAGTATTTTACTTTCTTACCACGTTTTTTATGGGCGTGGGAGTATTTTTTGCCTTCCGCACGGACGTGGTGGGCACTTTTTATCTTGCAACCGCGGCATACGCGGTTCAGCATACCGCTTACGCATTGGGCAATATAGTAAAATCCGTATTTGCCATAAGCTGGCCGTTTTGGGTGGACAGGCTCGTTTTCGATTTTCTCATTTTCCCGGTAGTAGGTCTAATATTCTTTTACAGTATGATAAGGCCGAACCGGAAGAAGTTTATCGGCGGCAGATACGATTGGAGAACATTGCTCATCTCCCTTGTGATACTCATAATTTGTGTAGTGTTGAGCACGGTTACAGACAATCTGTTTACAGAATACGCAAAGTACGGCGTTGTCTTGAAGGGGATGAGAATTTGTTGCAGTATCTACGCTATAGTGGGAGGAACTTCCTCGGTACTGTTGCAGATCGGCTTTATGAGGGAAAATAAACTTTCGGACGACAACGCGGTATTGGATCAGCTTTTGCATTCGGAAAAGAAGTGGCACGAGCTTTCCAAGGAGACCATTGACATAATTAACGTCAAGTGTCACGATTTGAAACACCAGATTTCACGCTTGGCAAACATCGACGACAGGGAAGCGAGAAGTTCTTACATACAGTCCATTCAGAGCAGTATAGCCATATACGACAGCGCCGTTCAGACGGGAAACGACGCGCTGGATATAGTCATTGCGGAAAAGAGCCTTATCTGCGACGGCAACAAAATATCTTTCAGTTGTCTTGTGGACGGTGATAAACTTGCTTTTATGGATTCCGCCGATATAGCTTCGCTTTTCGGGAACGCCTTGGACAACGCGATAGAGCGCGAGTTACAGGAACCGGAAGATCACAGGTTTATAAGCTTCACCGTAAAAACCGAGAACGGATTTTTACATATACATATCGACAACTATTGCAGTTCCGCGCCCGAGTTTTACGAGGGACTGCCCAGGACGACGAAGGAGGACAAACTGCACCACGGCTTTGGAACGAAGAGCATAAAGAGTATAGTGCAAAAGTATAACGGCGAGCTTTTTATGGAGTTCAAAAACGAAAGGTTTAATATGGATATCCTATTCAATACATAAAAATAAATTAAAAGCTCTTGGATTTTTCCAAGAGCTTTTTTTATTTGTTCAAATTTTCATAATAGTTTTTAAGGTTTTTTGCAATCAGCTCTAAGGCGGAATAAAAATTTATCCGTTCCTCTTCCGTTAAAAATCCTCCGCCGGCATTTACCGCGCTGTCGGCCCGCCGGTTGATGTATTCTGAAACTTTAATTCCCTCGCCCGTGAGTTTAATGGGCGCGTTGTATTTATTGGAATCATAGTTTACGAACCCCTTTTCGTTTAAAAAGCTTATCGCGCGGGAAATTGCCGCCTTGTCCTCCAAAGTGAGCTTGGAAAGCTCGCTGGCCGTAAGCTCGCCGCGAGTACGCAGATAATATACACACATAACGTGAATTGCTTTAAGCCCGTAATCCCTCATTTCGTACAGCTTGATTTTTTGAATGAGCTTATTAAGTTTTAAAATGGCAACTGTAAAATTTTCAAACCTGTTTTCCAAGTCTGTTCCTCCCGCGTGTTGTCGTTTTTTATTATATAACAATTATCGTAATATGTCAAATTTTTGAAATAATCACGCCGTATCAGTCAACGAATAACAATTTGGTTCTTCAAACCGATATGTCGTCACATTAAGTGTTATTTATTATCTTTTGACCGCTTTTACCGAATTTAACGCCGAATGTACCAATTTTTTCAAAAATTCGCATTCGGCGTTATTATGTTGCTGTAATCAAGCTGAGGAATTGTATCCCGGCAAAGAAAAAATCAAAGGAGGTAAGGGGAAAAGTTTTAGGAACAACGTCACTTTCCGAAATCCGTCAAGGATTAGGAACAATGGGAATCCGCAAGGGTTTCGGAAAAATCACTGAAAGATGAAAAGAGGAGAATAAATTGGTGATTAAAAAAAGATTAGTTAAAAAAGTAGGGATAGGCGCGGCGGCGGTAGCTCTGAGCGCCGCAATGGTTCTTCCCATAGCTTTGAACACAGCTTCGTTTTTACCTGCGGCAGCTTATTCGAGCTCTACAAGCGCAGACAAAATGCTTAAAGCTTCAAAAGAACTCAATATGCAGATCGCTGAAGAGAGCGCGGTTCTTTTGAAGAACAATAACAATGCTCTTCCCCTTCAAAAAGGACAGAGAGACGTAACGGTGTTCCACTCGATAAGCAACACGATAGCGGGATATTTCGGTGCAACCGAAAACTATATGATATCTGCATTGCACGCTTTCACACATTCCACAAGCGGTACTAATCCCAACACTATTTACGAAAGTTTTGCAAACAACAACATAAATTTTAATCCCGTAATGAAGGGCTTGTATGACGAGTTCAGTTATTACGTGGACGAGGGTGAAAATGCAAAGGGAATTAACACCCGCCGCGGACCTAACCTCAATTACATAAAGAAGGCGGAAAAATCAATTCCCAACTACAATGACGCGGCAATAATAACTATAACCCGCGTTGGCTGCGAAGGATATGACGGCCTCAGGTTGCAGGATCCCGACGAATCGCTGAAAGTATTCGACGCCAAACCCGGCGAGCATTATCTGCAACTCAACGAGGGCGAGAAGGAACTCATTTCATACGCCAAAGAAAAATTCGGCAAGGTCGTAATTCTTCTTAACACGACTATGCCCGTCGAAATTGCAGATCTTCAATACGACGACGATATCGACGCTATTATGTGGATAGGTTATCCCGGCTTCAACGGATTCCTCGCAATCGGCGAACTGCTCACGGGTACTGTCAATCCTTCGGGAAGAATTACTGATACCTGGGCGGTCGACATTACCAAGGATCCCACCTGGAAGAATTACTATAACAACAGCCAGAACTTTGAGGACGGTAAGCCCCATTACAGCGTGCTCAACGACGACGGGGAAAAGACCAAGTACGTAAGCATCGACTATACGGAAGGTATTTACGTGGGGTACAAGTTCTACGAAACGGCAGCGGAGAACGGCTATTTCGACGCTACCGCGCCCGAGCTTGCGGCAGGCGAAACCGACCTACCCGCAGGCGTGAGCGACAGATATTATAACCTTACCAACGGCGTCGTATACCCCTTCGGTTACGGTATGTCTTACTCTCAGTTCGAGCAGAAAATAGTTGAGGGTTCGGAAAAGACGGACGGCGAGACCATTTCATTCCAGGTCGAAGTCAAGAACGTCGGAAGTATGCCCGGTAAGGACGTAGTTCAGGCGTACTACAATCCTCCCTATACCGACGGAGGTATAGAAAAGGCGTCCGCAAACCTTGCGGCTTTTGCAAAGACCAAGGAGCTTGCTGTAAACGAGAGCCAGGTGGTGACGCTTTCGTTCGATAAGCGTGATATGGCTTCTTACGACTACGACAATGCAAACGACGACGAAAACGGACATACGGGTTACGAGCTCGAAGCGGGTATATACGAAATCGCTTTGAAAGCAAATTCGCATGAAGTTATAGACAGCTTCGAGTACGATCATAAGACTCGTACCGACTATGATTACGACAGCGCGACGAATACTCCCATTGAGAACCTGTTCTCCAATAACGACTGGTTCAATACCGATCGCACAAAGTACACCGCGGATGGTTCGGGGCTTGTAACTATGAGCCGCGCTTCACAGAAAAAGACGGTAGAGGGCGTAGAGACGACGGTAAACGGCTTTGTCGCTACCTTCCCCGAATGTGTGGGCGACGTAACGTTCAGCGATGCCGCGATTGCTTATCTCGATTCTCAGAATTCGCGTTACACGTCCGATAAGGACAAGGACAGCGATCCCTACTACAAGACGGCGGAAGAGATCTTGGCTCTCGGCTGGACTCAGGAAAACGATCCTGCAAACAACAGAAACGCGGGCTGGAATACCGAAATTTTGTTGCAGGATTTGATCGGTATCGACTATACGAGCAAGGTTGCGCTCACCGATAAGGATACAAAGGTTAAGGCGTTTGTCGGCAAGACCGGCGAAGAGGCCTGGAATATCTTTATGGATCAGCTTACCTGGGACGAAATGGCTACCATAGTCAGCGACGGCAATTTCCGCACTCCCGCGATAGACGCTATCGGCAAGCCCGCAACGGTCGACAACGACGGCCCCGCGCAGATAGGTACGCAGACTTATTCCTGTATGAATTTTGCCTCCGGTATAAATATCGCTTCCACCTGGAACGTAGATCTTGCGGAAATATACGGCGAACTTATAGGCGATCACGCAATCAATCAGGGAATAACCGGTTGGTACGGCCCCGGACTCAACATTCATCGTTCGCCTTTCGGCGGAAGAAACTACGAATATTATTCGGAAGACGCAACTCTTGCGGGTAATATGGCGGCCGGTTCCATAAAGGGCGCGGCGTCCAAGGGCGTTGTAACCTATATGAAACACTTCGCGCTTAACAATCAGGAAGAGAGCCGTCACGGCGTGCTTACCTGGGCAGACGAGCAGACGATGCGTGAAATTTATCTCAAAGTATTCGAAATTGCCACCAAGAAGGGCGGCGCGACGGGCGTTATGTGCTCGTTCAACAACGTAGGCGGCGTAGGAGCTTGTATGAATTACAACCTCACCGTCAAGCTTCTTACAGAAGAATGGGGTTTCAAGGGCGCTATAATCACCGACGCTTACGGCGACAGTCGTTGGCCCGCGGGACTTATAGTCCGCAGTCAGGCCGTTCCCCTCGGTATCTATACCAACGAGCCTACCGGCAAAGTTGAAGGTACTTGGAACGCGGAAAAGAACCTTCCCGAAGTTAAGGGCGAGACCAGCCCCACGCTGTACTATGCGGTAAGAATGACCGCTCAGCGTATGCTTTACTCGGTTGCCAATTCCAACGGAATGAAAACCGTAACTCCAATAGACGAGAGCGTATTGAAGATCAATACCGACGACAACGACAACGCGGTTGTGACTTCGGAAAACGTCGTAACTATCAAACAGGGCGCGGACGGATACACCTGGCTCGGCTTAGGCCCCAGAGAACCCAAAGGCTATAACAGAATGTTTATCAGCGGAGACACGGTAGGCGGATGCGATCGCGGTTCGGAATGGTATACGATACTTCCGGGATTTGATTGGCATATGGGCGGCGATTCGCTGTATGACGCTCTCGTTGCAGGCGAATACGACTTCACTATGTGGGTAACAAAGGATTACCTCAGAAGCGCGGATATAAACGTTAAAATAATAATTACGTCCGCATTCAAAGATAAGACTTTTACCGGTACTCAGGGCATTCCCTTCGACGGACAGATAGAACTTGTAGAAGACGCGGCGGTCAAATCTGTATCGGCTTGCAGAGTGGCGGACGGTTCGGCTCTTCCCGCAGGGCTTAACGTGGAAGCGGACGGACGTATTACGGGCACCGCAACCGAGGCAGGAACGTTCGAAGTTAAATTTATCGTGAATAATAAATACGAATACGACGCAACGCTTACCGTAGAGGCCAAGGACACGCATACGGTTACGTTCGACGGAAACTATCAGGATTCAGCAAACACTTCCGTGGAAGTAAATCCCAACGCTACGGTTACCGCTCCCGAAACGGCACCCGTAAGAGAGGGTTACGAGTTTGCAGGCTGGTATACCGACGCGGAATGCACGACGGCGGCCGATTTCACAAAGCCCATTACGGGGGCTACAAGCTTCTATGCTAAGTGGACTGAAAAGGCTCCCGCAGGCCCCTCTTACCGTGTACACGAAGGTATGCTTCAATACAGCGAAGACGGCGAGAACTGGCTTGACGTAATAGCCGTATCCGAATTAAAGGGTGAAAACGGAACGGACGGCAGCAACGGAACGAACGGTCTTGACGGCGTGGGCATAAAGAACGCTACCATCAACGACGAAGGACATCTCATTCTTACGCTGACTGACGGATCAACTTTGGACGCAGGAATTGTCAAGGGCGCGGACGGCGCAGAGGGCGGCGGTTGCAACGGAAGATTGAACGCTCTTTCGATAGCCGTTCCCGTACTGCTTGCAGGCGCTTTCGTAGCTACGGTTGCGATCCGCAGAAGAAAGAACAATAAATAATGGCTTGAAGTTGCCAAGGCAACTATGACGGAACGATATGGAGGCGGATTTGATCCGCTTCCATACTTCCGTAAAGTATCAGACATAAATTCAGAGGTATTATGAAAATCAAACGTATAATTTCAATGTTGGCTGCGGTTGCGACTGCTTTGGTTCTGTTTTGTTCCGCCTGTACGCCGACTGTCGAGACAAAAACACACACGGTAACATTCGACTATAACGACGGCGTAAGGGACTCATATACGGTTGACGTTGACGACGGCGCCGCGGTTGCGGAGCCTGAAACCGATCCCGAACGCACGGGTTACACGTTTGAATACTGGTATTCGGATGACGAGGACGAGGGGTATGTATTTACTACACCCGTAACGGAAGATCTCACTCTGCGCGCAAAGTGGAGTATAAGGACTTTCGTAGTTACCGTAAATGAGGACGACGAAAATGTAAGACGGGAAAATGTTCAGTACGGAGAAAAATTCTCAAAACCCGCCGATCCCGAAAGAGAGGGTTATACCTTCGACGGTTGGTTTACCGACGAACTCAGAACCAAGCCCTACGATTTTAATTCCGCCGTCTATAACGACGTGACCATTTACGCGAAATGGACCAACGTAGAGGCTACTTATTACACGGTAACGTACAACTACAATTACGACGGCGCGCCCGAATCCAAGAGCGTTTCCGTTGAAGAAAATTCGAAAATTATCAAACCGGAAGATCCCGTTCGCGGCGGGTACAAATTTATCGGTTGGTTTGAAGATAGAGAGGGCGGCACTCTGTACGACTTTGAAAAGTCGGTCACGGGCGACAAAGAAATATTCGCCTGCTGGGAAGAGATCGTCGGGCCCAAAAATTATAAGTTCGAAGCGGAACTTACAGATTTTTCATCCCTCAAAGGCACGGGCTTTTCAAGCGAGGCCGAAGGCCCCACTATGATACAGAACGACATCGGCGGTAAGGCAAACGCAAGCAACGGCTTCTGGATCGGCTATATGTATCTCGAAGGCTGCTCGCTCACGTTTGTATTCAATTCAGAAACGGAAGTAAAGGACGCGACTTTGAAGCTTAGGCTTTCGGGCGAACTTGTAAATACGGTTGTTTTAAACAATAAGGACTTTACCGTCGCTTTGAACAACGAAACTTTGAAATACAATGAAATACGTATTGAGGGTATTACTCCCGGTACGGCAACGACGGAAAAGAGAGAGTTCCAGGACTTTGTGGTCGGTGAAAATCTCACGCTCAAAGCGGGCGAAAATACGGTAAAGCTCACCGTAACCAATAAAAAACCTCTTACCGGTACGGACGGCAACGCCGCCGGCGGCAAAGTGTCGGCTACCGCGCCATTGATCGACTGCATTAAGATCACTACGACGGCAAAACTTTCCTGGACGCCCTATCCCGATCTTTTGACGGAAAGATTCGACTGGTGGGATTTCGAAACCGAGTACGAAGGTATTGTCGAAGAATAACGGAGAAAGTAAATGTTTGAAAAATTATTTAAAAAGAAAGGCTTCCGCGTATGGTTTTCGGTATCGGTATCGCTGATAGCGTTTATGATAATCGCCGCGGTGGTTTCCAGCATATTTTACGACTTTTTGAGAGTCGCTATAGGCAGGGAAATACCGATATACGCGGATACGGAATACGGCGCGCTCTACGAGCCCACATCGGTAAGTAAGGACGACGCTATCCGCCGCGGAAACGAACTCAACGAGGATCTTTGCGAAGAGGGCTTCGTGCTTCTCAAAAACGATAACTCCGCGCTTCCGTTGCAAAAGGGCGCTAAAATCAGCGTTTTCGGTAAAAACTCCGTAAATCCTGTTTATAACGGCTCGGGTTCGGGCGGCACAAACAACGATAACGCCATATCTATTTACAAGAGTTTAAGAAACGCGGATTTTAAAGTAAACGAGGTGCTTGAAGCTTTCTATAACAACAATTCGCGTTCAGGCCCCGCTCGCGACGGAAATCCCTCGATAGAGACGGGCGTACAGGTTTTGGCTACGGCGGAAACGCCCTATTCGTATTATACGGACGACGTCACAAGGAGCTATTCCGATTATAATCACGCGGCAATAATTGTCCTGTCCCGTATAGGCGGCGAGGGTTGGGATCTTCCGAGAATATCGGGCGACGACTCTTCAAGGCATTATCTCGAACTCGATCCCAACGAGCAGGAGCTTGTAAGGCAGGTCACGAAAGCGGGATTCGGAAAAGTTATCGTACTTGTAAATTCGCTTTCCATTATGGAATTCGGCTGGGCCGAGGACGGAACCTACGGTAAAATAGACGCGGCTCTGTATGTAGGCGGTCCCGGTAATTCGGGTATGAACGCCCTCGGCAAAATACTGAACGGCGAAGTAAATCCTTCCGGACGTACGGTGGATACCTGGGCGGCCGATTTTATGGAAGCTCCCGCCGCAAAAAACTTCGGCGATAACGGCAAGGCGGACGGAAACGTATATACGGTCAACGGCGCTGCAAAGTATTTCAATTTTGTTGACTACGAAGAGGGCATTTATGTGGGTTACCGCTACTATGAGACAAGAGGGTTGAACGATTCGGCCTGGTACGATACTAACGTAGTCTATCCCTTCGGTTACGGTAAATCATACACTAAGTTCTCGCAGACTATTGTAAATAAAGACGAGATAGACGGAGAAGAAATTAAAAAAGGCGAAAAAATCACCGTAAAGGTCAACGTGCATAACACGGGATCTACGGACGGTAAAGACGTTGTACAGATATACGCAACGGCGCCCTATACGCCCGGCGGTATCGAAAAGGCGCATAAAGTACTTGTGGGCTTTGCCAAGACGGAAGTGATACGTGCAGGACAAAGTAAGACGGTTGAAATAGAAATAGATCCCTATGATTTTGCATCTTACGACTATAACGATGCAAACGGCAGAAACGGAAAGGGTTATGAAATCGAAGCGGATACTCGTCCGTACATATTTACGGTGGGAAAGGACGCGCACGATGAGTACGATACTTTCAGCGGCTATGTCAGGGAGGACATCGTTTATAACGTCGATCCCGTCACCGGTACACCGGTAGTAAACAGATTCGACGACGCGGACGATCAGCTGGGTTCCGTCTTATCCCGTAACAACTGGGAAGGAACAAAGCCTTCCGCAAGAACGGACGCGGAACGTGCTGTTGATAACGCGTTTATAAACCAACTCAACGACCGCACCACTAATAATCCCAACGAGTATCAGGAAAGACCTAAGACGGGAAAGAAAACCGATTTGGATATGTTCCAGCTCATTTATATGGAGGATTATGAAGGGTTTAAGGACGAGCGTTGGGATGAACTGCTAGATTCGTTGACAGTTTCGGAAATGGCAAGCCTCTACAATCACGGCGCTTTCCAGACCAACAGTATTCTGCATATAGGCAAAGTCAAGACGGTTGACGGCGACGGCCCTTACGGATTTACCAATTTCATAGGCGGTAAACCCAGAACGTGCGCTTACGCTTCCGAAGTTATACTAGCTTCAACCTGGAATACAGACCTCGTTTACAGGATGGGCGAATGCGTCGGAGACGAAGGACTGAGAGGAGGGGACGAGACGGATAAAGTCCCTTTCAGCGGCTGGTATGCGCCCGGCGCGAATATTCACAGAACGCCGTTCGGCGGGCGTAACGGCGAGTACTTCTCGGAGGACGGTTTCCTTTCGGGCAAGATGGCGGCGGCGGAGATCCGCGGCGCGGCCTCCAAGGGACTGTATTGTTACATAAAGCATTTTGTCGCAAACGATCAGGAAACGTCGCGTCAGGGTTTATGCACTTGGTTAACCGAACAATCTCTGCGTGAAATATATCTTAAACCGTTCGAAATTGCGGTAAAGGAAGGCAAAACTCGCGGACTGATGTCGTCTTTCAACAGATTGGGCACAAAATGGACCGGCGGCGATTACAGGCTCATAACCGAAGTTTTAAGAGAGGAGTGGGGTTTTAAGGGCGCCGTAATATGCGACTTCAACACTTCAAGTTCCTATTATATGGATCCCAAGCAGATGATCTATGCGGGCGGAGATCTAAATCTCACTGCCGATCAGTTCTGGACTAACTTTAACGAAAGTAACCCCGGCGACGTTACAATGCTTCGCCGTGCGGCAAAGAACGTTCTGTATATGGTTTCCGACAGCAGCGCGATGAACGCGCCCGTCGATCACTATCTGCCTCCTCTGTGGGTATGGCTGTTCTCCGCGGCGGGAATACTTGCTGTAGCAGGACTGACTGTGTGGGGAGTATTTGCGGTACGTAAGGCGGTTAGTGAAATCAAAGAGAGCGTTACGGAAGAAACAGACCTTTCTGAAGCAGCTTAAAAAGAATTAAAAAAATCGTTCGGACAATTTTGCCCGAACGATTTTTATATTTAGATTTTTGTATCCGCGCCACAGGTTTCATATCACCATATTTTTATTTCTATAAACTAAAATAAAAACCCAACAGAACTTTTAAAAGTTCTGTTGGGTTTTGTCTGGTGACCCGTACGGGAATCGAACCCATGTTACCACCGTGAAAGGGTGATGTCTT
>CAJUOY010000011.1 GCA_910588645.1 uncultured Christensenellaceae bacterium | reverse complement strand
GGATATCAAGGACCATTACTATATCCCCAACCAGAGCGCTTGATAATTACAATATTATATAATATATACGGCTGTGGAAAAAGCGGGCTTGGCGGATAAGGTGTTCCGCCGCCCGCAAGAGCCGTTCATATTGTTTTTGCTGTTAAAAATTAACAAATTTAATCCAAAAATGTAAAAAATTGGCATTTTTCAGTAAAAAAAACCTAAGAAAAGCTATAAATCGCCTATATTTGAGTAATATCACTTGACATAGCTGGCAAATTGGTATATGATGAGTGCAACCTATAGTGGAAAAAACGGAATAAATTCAAGACTTATACATACCTTTGCGCATATAATAATATGGCAGAATTAATAATGAATTTTCCGCGGATTACCATTATAGAATATAGTGAATATGGAGTAAAAAAAGCAAAAAGGAGAAATTTATTATGAAAATCTCTTACAAGCAATTTTTAATTTCGATTTTGTTGACACTGTTATCGGTGTGCTTAATATTTTCAGGCATTCTGATGAGTACGGAAAAAACTACTTATGCGGCAGACAGCGGTCCTACAACGGTAACGCTTACCGCAAACCCTTCAACAATCCCTTACAATGCGGGAACTTTCACAATCGATATTAGAATCGAAACTACGCGCACAGGATATCTTTGGGGCGGTATAAACTTTTATCTTTCGCCTTTGACGGATGACGGAATTGTCGATACTACTGTAGCAAGTTATCTCAGTTATGAAGATTCAACTATAACCTTTGATGATGGTTTTAAAACTTTCTATACTGACTCTACTACAGACTATTTTGATAGTTCTACAAATGCCGGTGTCCGTATAGCTACGAGTAATATGAACGTTACAAAAGGTATTGACTGTTCAACTGTTCTTAACTTCCGCGTTCCTATTAAAATAGACGAAAGCATAAGAGTAGAAAATCTCGATCACATTAATTTGGGTATCAGATCTACAAAGGCAAACAGCATCGGCTTCTTAAAAGCCGGCGCAACCGCAGTAACTGATAATGCAAGTACTACTATTGTGGTCAATAACACCAGACTTGGAATTAAAATCCCCAGTTCCGACGCAACTTTATCAGGATTGGAAGCGGGCTTCGGCACGGATCTTCAGCCCATAACACCTACCGATAATATGACTTTTACGGTAACCGATCCTAATTTAAATAACTTTAATATAAGACCTACCGCCAACGACGGCGCAACTATTACAATAGTAAACGGTACGACTACCAAACCTGCGCCCAGCGGTGAAATTACCAACGTTCCCCTTACGGGCGGAAGAAACGAAATAAAAATAAATATGACGGCCGAAGACGGCACAACCAAGACTTATACACTTATAGTTACTATGGGTATTGCAAGACTTGGCGCGTTGACGGTCACTCCCGGGACTACGCATACCGACGCAACCAAGAAGGGGCTCGACGGCGCGTTCGATTCCGAAAAATTCGAATACGACGCGTTTATCCCCAGGGACAGACTTTCCGCTAAAGTGCAGGGTGCTATCCTTACGGGTTACGGCGTAAGCAATTCCATTCGCGTTAAAGTTTCAGGTTGCTCCGTTGTAGGCGCAACGACCGTTACCAGCGGAAACACTATCAATATTAATAATATTACCGAAGGCAGTACGGTTACTTTGACTGCAACTGCGGCCGACGGAGTTACTACTAAGGATTACGTAGTTACTTTCCGTCTTGTGAACGTAAATACGGCGATAGATTCTCTTACGGCCAAAGGCACTTCGGGAACCATATATAACAACGACTCTGCAAAAGCAACCGAAAATTCGGTTAATTACTATTTTGCACTCGATACGGAAACTGTTTTTGAAGCAAGCTTTGTGCTTACCCTGTCTGATCCCGCCGCTTCGGCGCAGATCAACGGCGAGGCATACAGCGCCAATAAAATGTATGAGCTCGAAACTTATACTTTGACTGTTACCGCGGAAGCCGGCAACAAAACGGAGTATAAAGTAATGCTTACGGGCCCTCTTGCTTTGGAAATCAATGAAACAGCTAAAATGCAGTTCTTAATGGAAGAGCAGGTAGAGGAAGACGGCGATACGTATTTCTATCGCAGAACCTATGCGGAAAAAAATTGGACGCACGGTATCGACGATAAAGATTTAGAGCGTTTCGTAGTAGGTCAGATCGTTCCTGAAACCAGCATACAGGACTTTGTAAGCGGTTTTGTTCAGTCTCAGATACCTATGATCAGACTGTATGACAAGGACGGGACGTTGCTTTACAATCGCGGAAATCCCGGTGACGGACTTACCGAATCTGATTTGACCGATACGGAAATGTATCAGATAACAACCGGTATGTATATCGAGTTCGGCGCAGGCGATACGCCTCTTGAAACAATTTATTGCTCGGTTTTGGGTGACGTAAACGGCGACGGATATGTAGATACGTCAGATAACATTACAATTCTTTCGTATATTAGACGTGTTCTTGAATTAAACGAAGTTGAATACAGACTTTCCGCATATATAACCAATAACGGAAATATCGATACTTCACAAGCAATAGAAGTACTTACCATAATAAGAAGAATTCACTCTGTTGAAGATCACTTCTATAAACCCGAGAGCAATTAATTGATAAATTATACAATATTAAAATATTATTTAAATGTATTGCATATTTTATAACGGTGTGATTAAATCACATAAATAACTTTGTAAGACTAAGTGCGCGGCGGCTTTTCTTTCCGAATCGTGCAGAGGATAACATCTATGAGAAATGCTAAACAAAATAAACTGCTTATCTTTATTATAGCATTATTGATGACTTGCGCTTTCTTTTTGGGCGGTCTGTTGGTTGTCAACAGCGGTAATAAGCAGGCGGTGCAGGCGGCGGCCGGGGACACAACCACGGTTACGCTTTCGGTAGATAAGCCGTCTGTTCCTGCGGGCGGAACGTTTGTGTTGACCGCAACTATAACTACTACGGAAACGGCTTATTGGTCCAATCTTGACGTATTCATTGTGCCGCTTAACGCAAGCGGAGCAGCGGATACCAATATAGCGCAATACCTTACGGCTGATACTGAAAATTCCGATATAGGTGAATTTGCTTCACTATATACCAATAGTACGGTTAGCGAGTTTGATATAACAAGCGCGGCCTTGCATTTGGCGGTAAGCTCCAACTCAATTCTTGAATCGGCTGTTTTGCCGACATCAAAGCCGTTGGTTATTAAAACGCCTATTAATGTAAGTTCGGAAATAGCGTCTGCCGGTATTTCAACCATAAATTTCGGTATGAGAGCTATCAAAAAGAACAAGGTTGTTACTCGTACTGACAGAGCAAATACGTATGAGTACAACGGCTCGGCAGGCAAGGGACTGACCGCAAATCAGGTAACAGTAAATATCCGTTCGGTAAGTTCGGACGCAACCCTTTCGGGAGTAAGAATAGGTAAGGCTGCAAACAGCCTTACTTCGCTTACGTTAAGCGACAGTATGAATTGGTCGGCGGAAATCGACGGAAACAGCACCATTGTCGTTTCTCCTACCGCAAGGGAAGCGAGTTCGACTATACGTATAGGAACCACCGCGAACCCTACGGCAACCGTAACAAGCGGCGGAAATTCGACGCAGACAATTACAAACGGCAGGCAGACTATTTACATAAAGGTTACCGCAGAGGACGGGACAACCACAAAAACCTATCAGATCGCGGTTGTAAATAAGTATGCAAGACTGGACGCGGGAAGTACGCGGTTGGATAATACCAATTCCAGTGTGCCGTTTGCCGATATGTCTAATATCGGTTTTGCAAGCAATAACAAGCAGTTGAATGAAAATTCCACTGCGGAACAGATAATCAACGTACCCGCCGACGCGACACAGATTACGATGCGAGTAAGAACTAAGGGCGGTTACGGAATTTCCGATACGCTTCGCATAGAGACAACGAATTGCTCGGCAGATCCTTCCGTTACTAACGCAAGCAAGGCCGGCGGCGTTACTTTTGACGTCTACAGCGTTAAAAACGACAGCATTGTAAAAGTAATAGCGACGGCGGCAGACGGCGCTACTACGATGACCTACACGTTCAGATTGAGAACGCTTTCGGTCGATACCGCTATAACCGAATTTTACATCCTCGGCACAGGCCAGGGTAACAGATACGATAACGTAGAAACACAGGCGGACGGAGTAAATAAATTCCACTTCCTTCTTCCTGCAAAGAGCCAATATACAGGTACGATGCACATCACTGCTGCAAACAACTCGACCATAACGGTTAACGGCAGCGCTTATTCCTCGTCAACCGTATATCAGACGGGTTCTTATTCGGTTGTAGTAACCGCTCCCGCAGGCAACAGCAAGACTTTCCCCGTCGTGCTCGTTAAAGAGGTAATAGGCGGTAATTTCAGTAAACTTGAATTTTCCGTCGACGGAACGACCTGGCAGGACGTTTTCACCAGTCAGGATTACGATGCGACAAACCTTACTTATAATACTAAGATCAATCTCAGGAATAAGGCCGTAGGCGATAAAATTTACGTAAGGCCCACCGCAACGGAGGGATCAACCGTAACAAGCGGCGGCAAGCTCGAGCCCAATTCGTCCAAGACGGTATGGTCGGGTGTGCTTGCTCACGGCAGAAACGAATTTAAGCTGACTGCTTCTACCGAGGCAGGAAATACCGCTTATACGTTTATAGTAAATCTCGTAGAAGAGAGCAACACTATAACCGATATAGAAATGACAAGCGCAGGTAAGCCGGTTCCGGGATTTACGTTTAACAGAGACGTTACCAACGTAAACATCACCGTGCCTTACTCGACGTCTTCCACAACTTTCCGCGTAACGGTTGACGGTAAGTACACAACCGTACGTACGGAAAGAGAAGGGCTTTTAACCGTAGTAGACGGCAAACACGAAGTTACGCGCAGAATCGACGTAGGCTCCAATGTATTCAAGATCCACGCGGTGAGCGATACGGACGTTAGAGGTACGGAATATACTATTACCGTAACCAGAACGGCGGCGTCTTCCGATAACGCGCTCAGCAGTCTGTCGGTAACTATAGGCGGTCAGCCCGTAAGTTTCCGCGACGTCAACGACGAGCACGACGTAACTTTCTCGCCCGATACTACTTCTTACTGGATTTACAGCAATTCTCAGTCGCTTACCGGTGAAATTGTCGCAACCGCGGCAGATAGTTTTGCTACGGTAACCGGCGACGGACAGATAACTTTATCCGATCTTTCCGGTTCGACGTCCACCGTACAGCAGTTTACGGTAACCGTAACCGCGCAGGACGGTTCCACAAGACAGTATAAAATAAATATTGCCGCTCAAAAGGTAGAGCTTGACAGTAACTTCGATATTTTCGATATCCGTATCGAAAACGGCGGCGTGACTTATCTCGGAAAAGATAACGGCGAAACCCGTTTCGTTTCCTCCAATTACAATTATTCTTTGTCTGTTCCTTACGGAGTCGATCACGTAGCGGTATTCGTAGAGGCATCGCCCTTTGCAACCGTTCACGGCGCAGGTTCGGTCAACCTTAACGAAGGTCTCAACACTATCGAAGTGTACGCCGTTGCGCAGGATGAAAGCAACCTCAACGGACAGATCAAGTACGTCATCAACGTCACCCGCGAAGCTCGCAGAGACGACGTAACCCTTGCCGATATTTCCATTAACGGCAAGACCGTAGACGGATTTGACAAGGATGTTACCGATTACACCGTTCGTTTCGATTATAATACCGAAAACGTAAATCTCCGCATAGTTGCAAGCGACGTTTCCGCGACAATAGTTCTTTACAGGGACGGCGTAGTAATAGCAGAGGGAGTGCACGAACTTCGTACCGAAGTAGATCTCGGCGATATGGGAACAACTTTGACCGTTATGATCAACGTTGCTCTCGACGGAGCCGTTAAGCCCTATTCGTTGAGGCTTATCCGTGCGGGCCAGGCGCCCATACTTACTTATCTTCGCGTAGGTTCTTATCAGGTAACCGATGTTAACGGTAAGCCCGTTGATACCGATAATCCCGATCCCGACGGTAAGACAAAGGAGTTCTTTGCAACTATCGAGCACAGCGATATCAGCTTATATATTGCGGCGCGCACCGACGATCAGTCCGCAGTTCTTCGTATCGACAAGTTCGAGAGCGAAAACGGCAGCGGTTCGGGTACTTTCGTAACCAGCGACATTTTCCAAAACAGTCTCAAAGCTACCATCAATATAGTAATAAGACCTCTGTCGGGTTCCGACTCGGTTTACGTTCTGCACCTTACGCGCAAACCAGCGCCTACGAGCAGTACGGACGTTTTCATAAAGGTAGATAACGTCAAGGAATTCGAGTACGTAAATACAAATAACGTATACGGCCCTTACATTCTCGACCATAAGGAATCTATCCTCGATATGACGGTTACTCCCGAAAAGGTCGACGATTTGACCGCAGAGGGTACCTATAAGGTTTACTACAACGGCAAACTTAAAAACGATAACGGAACGGAAGTTTCCACGGTCGGCCTCGACTACGGCGTAAATATCGTCAACGTTGAGATTCTCGCCAGCGACGGATATACTTCCAGAACCGTAAGCATTGTTGCCGTTCGCGGCACGGTTGCTTTCGACCGCGTCGACATCGATGAAATAAAGGAATTCCACTCCGACTATAAAGCGGACGTTGACGAATATTTCTACGCGGTAGAAAATGACATTACAAAACTAACAATTTCGGCAGAACTTGCCGACGGTCTCACTTATCAGGTGGAAAACGATAAGAACCTCGAAGTAGGTTTGAACACCGTTTATATCAAGATTTATGCTATCGGAAACGGCCCTCGCGCGGTAATAGAGCCCGTTAAGACTGTTGCGGTTCACGTGTACCGCGCAGAAGCGCAGACAATGCTTTGGACTATTTTGTTCTTCGTATTCCTCGGACTCGCGGTAGTTGAATTATTCATAATAATCTTCATACCCAAGCGCAAGAATGATAACGATACGGTAATTGTTGCCCCCGCGGCAGCGCCTGCGGCGGCTCCCGCACCTCAGCAGCCCGTACAGCCTATAATAGTACAGCAGCAACCTACCCAAGCTCAGCAGCAGCCTGTTTACGTGCAGCAGGCAGGACAGCAGTACGTACAGAACGGTAAGAAACCCGTTAACGTAGAAGTAAAGGTTGTAGGCCCTGACGGTAAGGACATAAATTACAGATAAATCATATAATAGAGTATAAAAGAGCGCCGCGTTTATGGCGCTCTTTTGCATTTTTTTACAAAATAAATGAATTTTTTCATAAAATGTCTTGACTATTTAAAAGTTTCGTGCGATAATATATTATACATAAAGTGGTATAGTATCCTCGTTTAGGAATACTTATCCAAATAACCACATAAGAAATATTATAAGGACAGTGTTAATTAGCTATGTTTGACTTGCTGAATATTGCTTCGATTAATGCAAAAAGCGCTACGCTGGCGGTTTCTCTGCCGATAGCGCCGGAAGGAATCTGGCAGATTCTGTTTTTCGTGCTTGTAGGACTTTTGGGATTAGGTCTCATTATATCCGTTGCGCTTTTATTTTCGCGTTCTTCGAGAAGGAACCGTAACCGTAAAATTATCGTACAGCAGCCTGCCGCGCCGCAACCTGCGGCACAGCCTCCCGTACAGCCTATAATTTTACAACAGCCCGAGCCCCAGCCTGTACAACCCATAATTGTACAGCAGCCGGAGCAACCTGCGATACAGCCTATAATCGTTCAACAGCCCGAGCCTCAGCCCGTGCAGCCGATTATAGTTCAGCAGCCTGCGGTTCAGCCTGTAGAACAGCTTCAATTACAGCCTGCTCAACCCATAGTTCAGCAGCCCATCATTCAGCCGGTGGTTCAGCCTATTATTCAGCCCGTAGTACAGCCTTTTATGCCTCAGCAGATGATGCCGTACGATATGCAGGCTATGAATCCTATGGTTCAACCTATGATGCCTCAGCAAATGCCTATGCAGCAGCCTATGGTTCAGCCTATGATGCCCCAGCAGATGCCTATGCAGCAGCCTATGGTTCAACCTATGATGCCTCAGCAGATGCCTATGCAACAGCCCATGGCGCAACCTATGATGCCTCAGCAAATGCCTATGCAGCAACCTATGGCGCAACCTATGATGCCCCAGCAGATGCCTATGCAGCAGCCTGCTCCTCAGACTGCGCCTCAGCAGCCTGTTCAGGTTATTATGACTCAGTGCCCCATGCAGCAGTATGAGCATCCTCAGGTCCAGGCAGAGCCCGTACAACCTCCCGTAAGGCAGATTTACGTGCGTCCCTTTCGACAGGGAGAAGAACAGCAGATGAGCGGTAAGCAGGCATATGTGCCTACGGCTCAGGCTCGTCCTATGACCACTAAGCGAGTTGCCGCACCCGATTCCATTAACGTAGAAGTTAAAGTTAAAGGTAACGAAGACGAGCGCGGATACGGAAAATACGGCAAAATAAACTGATTTAGTTATTTATGATTGAAATTTTAGCCTATGTGCTTTGCGGAGTTGTCCTGTTGGAAACTCTGTTGCTCATACTTTTCATTGCTTTATTTAAAGTAAAAAAAGATAATAAGCCTACCGTTCAGACGGTTGCAACGGTAGAGGAGTATATTGAGCCCGCGCCTCAGCAGGTTCAGCCTGTTCCTCAACCTCAGGTACAGCAGGTTATGCCTCAGCAAATGCCTCAACCCTACGTTCAGGAAGTAGTTCAACCGGTTATGCAACCCGTAGTTCAACCTATGGTTCAGCAAGTTCCGGTTAGGCCTGTTCCCGTACAGACGGTTCCTGTACAACCGATAGTTCAGCAGGTGCCCATCAAACCTTTACCGGTTCAGCCGGTAGTCCAGCCCGTGGTTCAGCAAGTCCCCGTGCAGGCGGCTCCCGTTAATCAGGTTTATATGCGCACTCCTCAGGTAATTCAGCCACAGACGCAGAACGGCCCTGTAAACGTAGAAGTTAAGATCACAGGTATGGGCGATAACGACGGCACTTACGATCAGTACGGTAGAAAACTCAGTTAAATAAAGATTTACAGGCAGGTAAAATACCTGCCTGTCTTTTTATCTATTGCCTTACGCCCAATATATGTATGCCGCGGGCCTGCTCAAATGAGTAGGAGTTTAACGGCTTGTTGTAAACGTCGTAACTGTGCGCCGCAACCAAGATCCTTCCCCGAGAAAATCCAACTACAACGGGAGAGTGGTAAAAGTCCCCCGTTGCTTTACCAAGTTGCACTATATCGCCTATATCCAGTTTATCGAGCGGAACTTCCTCCGCAAACGGTCCCGGGCCGTCGTTATTTACAAGAAAGTTATAAAGGTATTCGACGCCCGTCCAGCTCGGAGTGCGGTCGTTTACGCTCTTGTAGAACCAGCCGAACGTAGGCGTATAGTTCATAATGCCCGCGCCGGCGTAAATGCATTGCGACGCAAAATTGGTGCAATCGCCGCCCAACTTCGAAAAATCATAGTACTTCGGATTGCGTCCGAAAGCCCATTTTCTTGCGTATGCCACGGCGGCTTCTCTGTTATAATTTAAAATATCCATACACCATAATACGTAAAAATCGCGTTTGTTGACAATTATTTAAAAACGGAGTATAATAAAGATATAGTCTTTTTTATTTTGACGGAATTTTGAGGAGCGACAATGAAGATTTGTATATTCGGCGCGGCAAGCGCTCATATAGATGAAATTTATATAAATAAGGTTGAATATCTCGGCAGGTATCTGGCCGAGCGCGGACATACGCTTGTATTCGGCGCGGGCGCGACCGGGCTGATGGGCGCGGCCGCCAGGGGATTTACAGAAGGCAAAGGATATATCCACGGAGTAATTCCCGAGTTCTTCCGAGAAGAGGGCGTGGAGCTTATATACGATAAATGCGACAAGATCACTTATACGAAAACCATGTCGGAGCGCAAAAAAATAATGGAGGACGACTGCGACGCCTTCATTATAACTCCCGGCGGAATAGGCACATTTGAAGAATTTTTCGAAGTGCTCACTTTAAAGCAGCTTGGAAGGCACAGCAAGCCCATAATTATCTTCGATATTGACGGGTACTATGCCGAGCTTGAAAAGTTTATCAAAGTGGCTTACGAGCGAAAATTTATTACTTTTAAATGCTATGAGATGTACTCTTACGCCAATAGTGCGGAAGAGATAGCGGAATACCTTGAAAATTACGTTCCCGACGGTACACCCTGGCAGAAATTGAAAATAGGTGACTGATGATTAACGTATGCTTTGTTTGCCTCGGCAATATTTGCCGTTCCCCTATGGGCGAACTCATATTGAAGAAAATGACTAAGGAAAGAGGAATTGATCTCTCTTTCAATATTACTTCGCGCGGGACCGAGGCGGAAGAGGGCTGTTCTGTCTATCGAAAGGCGAAACAGACTCTTGAAAAGCACGGCGTGGAGGGCGATCATGTCGCGCGCCAACTGACGCGGGCGGATATAATCAATAACGATTACGTCTTGGTTATGGACTCCTCCAATCTTTTGGACGTCATACGAATATCCGGCGGCGCGTTCAGTGACAAGGTTTATAAACTGACTTCGTTCACCAACCGACCGAGGGACATTTCAGATCCGTGGTATACAGGCAATTTTGACAGGGCATACGAAGATATTTACGACGGGTGCGAAAGGTTTCTTGATTTTATTACGGCGGAATATTCAACTTCTCTAGATTATGATAAAAGGCATTGATAAGTGAAACCGCCCCGAAAGCCGATCGGCTTTCGGGGCGGTTGATTTATTTTTATTTATCATTCAGATTTTCTGTGCGGCGGGCCTTGAAAAAGTTTTTTTTTGCGTTGCAGGCGCGGGATTTCTTCTGTCTTTACCCCAGAAGAATAGTGCCACCGTTCCGGGGCCTACGTGCGATCCTGTACAAAGATCGTAGTATTCTATGATAACGTCCTTTGCGCCACGCTCCCTGAGTGTCTGAGCCAGTTCTTCGGCGTCCTCGATACAATCTGCGTGAGTTATCGAAATTACCTGATTTTCAGGGTTTTCAACATTGTTTGAAAATGCGTCCGCAAGCGCGGCAAGCGCTTTTTTTCTTCCACGCTCTTTTCCGAAAAAGGATATCTTGGCAGGCGAACCGCCGTCCGCCTTCAAAATGGGTTTAATATTCAACAGTGTTCCGGCAATGGCAAGGGTAGCGGAAATCCTGCCGCCCTTTCTCAGATATTTCAAATCTGCAACGGTAAAGTAGCTGTTTAACTTATATATATTTTCTTTTATCGCGGCAACGCACGCCTCGGCGCTCTCGCCCATATCTCTGAGATCGGCAGCCTTTAACGCCTGTAAGCCCGAGCCCATCGAAGCGTTTGCAGAATCTATAACGAATACGTTGCAACCCTTGAACTTTGCTTCAAGCTCTTCCTTGGCGTAGCAAGCCTGGTTGTAAGTTCCGCTCACGCCAGAAGAAATGGTGAATATCATAGCGTCCTTACCCTTTTCGAGAGTGGGAGTCACGTAATCTATTATACGCTCCTTAGGTATGAGCGACGTCTTGATGTCCGCTCCTTTTCTCAGATCGTCATAGTACTGTTTAGCCGTCTCTTCAAACGGGACGTCTTTATCATAACAAGATCTTTCAACGCCGTTGACAAGGCAGGTATAGGGTATAACGCTTATATCGCGCTCTTTAACAAGATTGTCGGGAATGTTCGAGCCCGAATCTACAAATATATCAAAACTCTTCATTTTAACTCCTTTTTGCGGTTTAACGATTTTTCTAAGTTATGCCCGCGCAAGATCCTATATCTACATTATTACACAATCCTAATAAATTACAACCTAATTGATACGTTAAACTCTCCACACATAATTTCGACAGGTAAACCGATAAAATTTGCAATTCTACCGCCAAAATTTCACACTCTACTCATAGTAGAGTTGATTTTTTTTGGTAAATATGTTAAAATATCGCTATGAATGATTTGAAGGACATTATTTCCAGAAATCTGGTAAGCCTCAGAACAGGCGCGCGTCTGACACAGTTGCAGCTTGCAGAGATGTTAAACTATTCCGATAAGGCCGTTTCCAAGTGGGAGCGCGGCGAGGCGATACCCGATATCCGCGTGCTTATGCGCATAGCGGAAATTTACGGCGTTACTCTTGACGATATAGTCCGCGACGGTAGCGTTACGCCCCAGGTTTTGCCTAAAAAGAAGATAAACGGAAAGCGTGTTTTTATTACTGCAATGTCCTCGGTCTTAGTATGGTTTATAGCAACGGGGCTGTTTACGATGTTTTATTTTATACCCGCTACGGCCAAATACGCCTATCTCGTCTTTGTCGTTGCGCCGTTGCCCACCTCAATAGTTTTGACGGTATTTTCCGCCAAGTGGGGAAACAGAATAACAAACGCAGTTTCGACTTCTATGATACTTTGGTCGTGCGTTTTAATATTTCATATTTTCGTGCTCACATTCAGTGAGTTCACGCAGATATATTTCCTGTACCTCGTAGCCGCAGTATTCGAGCTTCTGATAATCCTGTGGTTTACGTACAGGTGGTATTCCGCCAATAAAGGCAAAAAAAGCAAAAATAACAATTCCGACGGAGAAAATTAAATGGATTTGATTAAACTTGCAAACGCGCTTATTCCCGACAAAGATCTTAAAGATCCCGACGAATACGAAAGTATTTATCCGGCCCGTAATCTTTCTAAGGGTGCAGAAGTCACAAGACTTGCGCCATCGCCTACGGGATTTATTCATCTCGGAAATTTGTACTCTGCGTTGGCCGACGAGAGAGCGGCACATACAACGGGCGGCGTTTTTTATCTCAGAATAGAGGATACCGACGAGAAGAGAAAGGTTGAAGGCGCGGTGGAAAGCGTTATAAGATCGCTCAAATACTTCGGTATCAAATTCGACGAAGGCGCGGAAATAGACAGCCCTCTCAATGTTTACGGCCCCTATTATCAGAGACAGCGCGCAGAGATCTATCGCACTTACGCAAAGCGGTTGATTGCCCAAGGACTGGCTTATCCTTGTTTCTGTTCTGCCGAAGAGCTGGACGAGGTGCGTACACGTCAGACGGAGAACAAGGAAACAACGGGCTATTACGGCAAGTATGCAAAATGCCGCAATCTTTCCGAAGAGCAGATTTATAAAAATCTCGAAGAAGGAAAACCCTTTGTGATCCGCCTCAAATCTATGGGCCACATAGAGAATAAGATGACCTTCCGCGACGCGATAAAGGGCGACATAACCGTGACGGAAAACGATCAGGACGTCGTTATTTTGAAATCGGACGGCATACCCACGTATCACTTCGCGCACGCCATAGACGATCACTTTATGCGCACTACACTGGTAATACGCGGCGAAGAGTGGCTTTCCAGTCTTCCCATTCATATAGAGCTTTTCAAAGTACTCGGCTTCGAGCGTCCCAGATACGCGCATACCTGCTCGCTTATGAAAATGGACGGAGAAACCAAGCGTAAGTTATCCAAAAGAAAGGATCCCGAACTGTCTTTGGACTATTACAGAAAGGCGGGCTATTACCCTCTTGCGGTAGTAAAATATCTTATGACCGTACTCAATTCGGGCTTCGAAGAGTGGACTTTGAAAAACCCCGGCGCGGATTGGCGCGATTTCAAATTCAAGGTTGACAAAATGGGTAAGAGCGGCGCACTGTTCGACCTCGAAAAGCTCAACGATATATCCAAGACGGAAATTTCCCTGCTCTCCCCCGAGGAATGTTATGACTTCCTCAAAAGCTGGGTGGACGAGTTCGGTACGGACGCCGACAGGGCGCACTTTGCCGACAGGGAGTATATAATAAAAATATTAAACCTCGTAATGGGTACGGGCGGCAAGAAGAGAAGAAAGGATCTCGAACGCGCGGAACAGAGCGTAAGACTTATCGACTATTTCTTCGACGATACTTTCGTTCCCGAATATTCGTACCGTTTCGACGACGAGACGGTCAACGCAGTACTGAACGGTTTCGCCGCCGTATACGATGAAAACGACGACAATCAGGCTTGGTTCAATAAAGTCAAGCAGGTTGCCGCAAATTGCGGATTTGCCGCGGAGATGCAGGACTATAAAGCTCATCCCGAAAATTATAAGGGCAGCGTTTCGGATGCGGCGGAAATTTTAAGAATAGCCGTTACGGGCGGTCCCAATTCCCCCGATCTTTGCACTATTATGAAGATTTTGGGCGGCGTCCGCGCCGTAGGCAGACTTAACGCCGCAAATAGAAAATAGTACTGTCTATTGCGGGGGCGGTATGATTTTACATAATTTTCACTCGTTTTTCCGTAATTTCACAAAAGAATAATTATAATATAATATGGTAAGCGGCGCAATGCCGCGCAATAGATTTTCGGAGTAAATAAAAATGTTGGAATTAAAAGACATTAGAAAGGACTATCCCGTCGCAGGCGGAGTGGTCCACGCATTGAACGGAGTCAGTATAAAATTCCGCAGGAACGAATTTGTTTCCATATTGGGCGCTTCCGGTTGCGGCAAGACAACTCTTTTAAACATTATAGGCGGCCTCGATAAATATACTTCGGGCGATCTTGTTATCGAAGGCAAGTCCACAAAAGAGTATAGCGACGGCGACTGGGATACATACCGCAACCACTCGATAGGCTTTATATTCCAAAGCTATCATCTTATCCCTCATCAGACTATTTTACAGAACGTCGAACTTGCGCTGCTAATTTCGGGCGTGGACAAAGAGGAGAGGCGCCGCCGCGCTATCGAGGCGCTTGAAAAAGTAGGACTTGGCGACAAGATAAACAACCGTCCCAACCAGCTTTCGGGCGGACAGGCGCAGAGGGTTGCTATAGCGAGGGCGCTCATAAACGATCCCGAAATAGTGCTTGCCGATGAACCTACGGGTGCGCTTGACAGTAAGACCAGCGTACAGATAATGGAACTGTTGAAGGAAATTTCCCGCGACAGGCTGGTAATTATGGTTACGCATAATCCCGAGCTTGCCGAACAATATTCTACTCGAATAATACGTCTGCTCGACGGGGAAGTCGTGGACGATTCAAGCCCTTACGAAGGCGACTTTGAACAGACTGTTGCAGAACAAGCGGATGAGGTTAAAAAGACGAATAAGGGCAAAAAGAAGAAAACATCTATGTCGACGGGAATGGCAATGTCCCTTTCCTTGAAAAATCTTCTTTCAAAACGCAAAAGGACCGCCATGGTTTCCATTGCGGGCAGTATCGGTATTATCGGCGTTTCAATGGTACTTGCGATCTCTTCCGGCGTACAGGGATTTATAGCGAGTATGGAGAACGATATGCTCTCCGGCTATCCGTTGACCGTCACGGAAACGGCGATAGACTTCGAAGCCTTGATGAACTTTGCGGACAGCGCCAATACAAAAGTCGACATAGACAGGCTTGACGATAAAGTGTACGTTGATAGCTTGTTGGAAACTTTAATGGACTTCGCGGGGGCGCAGACAACCAACAATATAACTCCCGAATACAAGACGTTTATCGAATCGATACCCGCAAGTTATTATAACGCTCTGCAATTCGGTTACGACTTCTCGATGTCGAATTATCTGTTTACCGACTTTTCTGTTTTGGGAACTCCGGAAACTACTCAAAACGTTTCTGTTACTGCCATAAGGGCTAAATACACGTCTATCCTCGAAGCGCAGGAGAGCTACTCTCAATACGCTTCTATGATCTCCACCGTAAGCACGTTTGAGGAAATGCCCGACAATTACAAGTACATCTTATCTCAGTATGATATACTCGCCAGCGATATGGGCAAGACGGAGAAGTTTACCGAGGCCGAGCTAAAAGAAATTTTCGAGAGCAAGGAAAGTCTTATAATGGTCGTGAGCGACAACGGATTTTCCGATCTCAATTTCGGACAGTACGGATATATGACCGAAGACGAGTTTCTGAACTTTGCATACAAGGCGGAAGGCAGTCAGGATTACGATAAGGACGTAATTGAAGAGTACGAAAAAGGCGTGTCGTTCGATAAATTCATAGGCAAGGACGCGCACTCTTTCAAGTGGTATCCCAACGACACCCTGTACGTTCCGTCGGGCGATGAAATATTTATGGTAAACTATAACGGTATGAGCATACCGCGCACGGCAGAGTACAAATATATTGCAAATTCCGCAAATTTTGCCGCGGACAGAGACAAGTCCGAAGACGTGGATATGAAAGTGCGCGTGATCTTGCAAAAAAAGAAGGGAGTGTCTTACGGATGCTTATCTTCAGGAATGTATTACACCAACGCCCTTACAAAGCACACTTTGAGGACGGGCATAAAGAGTAACATAGCAAAATATATTTCAGAACTCACGCCAAATGCCGATGGGGAAAGGAAGCTCGACTGGCTGCCCTATAAGTACGATTTCAGTACCGAAGCGGACGGAGCCTACGTTGAAACCAAGGACTATACGGGTTACATATACACCTTGCCTAAGACAAATATGATGATTATGCCGGGCGGCGGCAGTCAGGCGGATATGATAAAGGCGGGGCTTGGCGTAATTGCGGGAGCCGATCTTCCCTCGGCGTTCTACGTTTATCCCGTAGACTTCGAGAACAAGAAGCTTGTTACCGACTATCTCGACCGTTGGAACGCCGCGTGCGAAACGGCGGGAGGAGGCACCCTCACTTTCACGGGCGCTGACGGAAAGGAATATACCTACGAACTTAAAGAATCCGATAAGGTCCAGTATACGGATGCGGTCGGTCTGATAATAACGATGGTAAACACTATGATACAGATGGTTACGATAGCGCTTGTTGCTTTCACTGCGCTGTCGCTGGTAGTATCAACCGTAATGGTAGGTATCATCACGTATGTATCCGTTGTGGAAAGAGTAAAGGAAATAGGTATTCTCCGCGCGGTCGGCGCAAGGAAAAAGGATATAAAGCGCCTTTTCAATGCCGAAACGTTTATGATAGGCTTTGCGGCGGGTATAGTCGGCATAGTCGTAACGTATCTTATTTCGCTGATCCTTAACCTTATAATAGGCACTCTGTACGGTATATTCACTATTGCTTCATTGCCCTGGTGGCAGGCGCTTATAATGCTTGCGATCAGCGTGGGACTTACGCTTATTTCTGGACTTATCCCCGCGGCGGCCGCAGCCAAGAAGGATCCGGTAGTTGCATTGAGGACGGAATAAAAAAATAAGTACAAATGTATCTATTTTTTGTTTGACAGCAGTAAAACGTTGTGATAAAATATGGTCATAAATAAAAAAGAGGTATTTAAAAAATGAAAAAGCTTGTTAAAGTTTTATCGTTACTTGCCCTTTCTATCGTTGTTTGCCTCGGCGTAGTTGCATTTGCAGCTTGCTCCGGTGAAGATGCAAAAACGTATAAAGGCGAGTATTCTTACAAGAGCTACGGCCATACATACGGTATGGTAGTTAACGTAAGCGTTGCAGACGGTAAGATTACCAAGGTAGAGGACATTACCGGTAATACGTACGTTTCCGTTTCCACCCCCCCCGAGGGCAACGAAGATTGGACCGACGCTTCCGTTAAGAATTGGAAGGACAATCTTCCCAAACTCCTTAAAAAGTATGAAGGCAAGACCGTTGAAGAAGTAAAGGCTCTTACCGCTACCATTAAGGGCGTTGAAGAAGCTACGGAAAATAAAGTTTCCGATTCCAACCTTGTTATCACCGACGCAACTCAGGGCAGCGCAAGACTTCTTCTTGCAGTGCAGAATGCGCTTAAAGACGTAAAATAATTATTAAAATAAAAGGCGTTCGTATTTACGGGCGCCTTTTAAAATTTGCTCATAAAAAAAGTAAATTTGTATTGATATTTTATTATCAAATCGTTGACAGCAATGTTTGATTATGATAATATCATATATATAAAAATTTCAGGAGTTCAGTATGAAAAAATCAGTTAAAACCATTTTGGTTGCATCTTGCGTAGCTACCATTTGTGCCGGCGCAGCTACAGCTGTAGCTTGCAGTGGCAATGCCACTGCAACAGGTGAAGCTTACGGTCTTGTACACGGAGCAGGTTACATCGGTTACGCGTCCGTTACGGTCAGCGGCGATAAAGTTACCGCTGCTACTTTGCAGGAAGTTTGCTTGCCTACCTATGTTGAGGCCGGCGAGAGCGTGCCCGCGGACGATAAGGTTACCGTTAAGGTAATGAGCCACGGTAAGGAACAAGATAAGACTTTCTATAAATCCGTTTCCTACGGCGACGTTACGTTGACCTACGACGCGGAAAAGAAAGACTATATGAACGGCAGCACCACTTTTATGTCGATGATGGGAACCGAAGCTAACGCCAAGGCGTATTTCGAAGCAGTTATGGCAAATAAAGTCTCCGTAACCGTAGGCGGCGAAAAGAAGACCGACGTTCTCAATAAAAAAGCTCTTTCCAAGGATGAAAACAATTATTGGGGAACAACTACGGACAAGGACGGCAACGCGTATTCCCGTTGGAAGATGAACCGCGACGCAACCGTTAAATATGTTATAGATAACGGCGTGGATAAGCTTCTTTCCCTTAAACTTTCCGATACTAAGGCTCCCGATGCAAAAGAGGACAAAGAAGTTACTTACTGGACGGATGGCACCGTAGTTACCGGTGCAACCTGGACCGATCTTAACACCAAGAAGGAAGGAACTCTTTCTTACGCTCAGCTTATTATGAACGCTTACAATGCAAAGAAATAATTAAATAGATTTTAAGGCGTCCGCTTTTGCGGGCGCTTTTTTTGTCGTTTAAAATAATTGATTTTTATTGCCCTTTGTACTATAATTGGTAATATGAAAAAATTATTTCCCGTCGCTCTGTCCGCGGTTATTTCAATATCGGCATTTACAGTTGGGTGCAATTTTGAAAAATTGGATACTTCGCCCTACTTTTTCGCTATGGCGTCCGACGCTACGTTGAATATTCCGCCCGCTGTCGTACAGGAACGCGAAAAGGACTGTTACAGGCTTTACGGCGAAACACGCGCTCTCTTAAACAATATAGACAGGTCTATAAGCGCAAGTCTGTCTACTACTTATATACATAAGTTCAATGAAGCTGCCGCGGGCAGTAAAGTCGAACTTAACGAAACCGCTTACGCGGTGTTCTCCCTTGCAAAAGAGGCGTACGAAATTACGGGCGGATACTATAATCCCGCAGTTTATTATAACGTAATTGCTTACGGGTTCGGAAGCGCGGAAAGGTATCCCTCGACCGCGGACGACTTGCCCACGGATGAAAATATAGAAAAATATAATTTATTGTCCGCGGCTTTTAAAGACGTACAGCTATTAACCGAAAACGGCAAATATTATGCAATTAAGCCCGAGGTCAGTATTACTATCGAGGGAGTTCCTTACAGTATGAAAATCGACCTCGGCGGAATTGGCAAGGGATACGGCGTTGACGAAGTAATGGGACTCATGGACAAGTACCAAATGGTTTACGGCAATTTTGTTTTCGGCGACAGCAGCATAGGCTTAAAAAAATACAACGGCGCGGAATTCGATCATTATAAACTCGGTTTTAGTAATCCCAGATACAAAGAAGGCTCTTCGAGACAGTATTTAAGGACAAACGTCAAAGATATTACGCTGTCCACCAGCGGCGATAACGTGCAGTATTACGAGATTGACGGCGTACGTTACTGCCACGTAATGGATCCCAATACCGGCAAGCCCGTTCAGACGGGAATTATGACGGCAACCGTTCTGGGCCCTAACGCGGCGTTGAACGACGCATATACCACTGCGATTATGGCTATGGGCAAAGAAAAGGCGGTGGAATTTATCAATTCAAAGCTTTCCGACCATAGAGTTGTGTTTACTTACGATAACGGCGGAAAGTATGAAATAATATCCAATATCCCCGCGGACGAGTTGGAGATCTTGGCGGAAGATTTCAGTTTAGTCAATACCGTTGTGGACGGTAAAATAGTTTTGGTGGGCTGATGTCCTTAAAAAAGGTAACGCAGGTAAAGGCCGACAGGGGCTTTAAAATATTCGATCTTATCGTTTACGGCATTGTAATTCTTGCCGTGGCAGTGGCTTTTATAGTGCTCTTTACCACGCGTGACGACAGCCCGCTGAGCGGTATAAGAGTGTACGCCAAGGGCGAGGCTGTATTCGAATACAGCTTTAAGGAAAACTCCTACAAGATCATAGGCGACGGCGCAAAGATAACGGTAGACAAGGATGAGGATAAACTCACTGTGCGTATTGCGACGGACGTCGGATACAACACAATGGAGATATTTAAAAGCGGAAAAGTCAAGGTCGTGGATGCGGACTGTAAGAACAAGGACTGCGTTTACAGTATGGAGATAAAGGATAACAGCGGTATCATTTATTGTTCACCTCACGGACTAAGGATAGTCCCGTACGAGTACTCCGATTTCGGGCCCGACGTGGAAATTTAATTCAATAAAAATAAGCGGATCGCATTTGCGATCCGCTCTTTTATTTTGTTATTATTCCGCTTTTTCTTCATTTGCGGGAGCTTCCTTTTCAACCGTTTTGTTTTCGGCTGCGGGAGTTTCCTCTGCAACTACTTTGCGGCTGATTATGATGTGTCTGGGGCACTTTGCAACGCAGGTGAGACAGCCCGTACATTTTTTGTAATCTATTACGGGCAGGTTGTCCTGCATTGTAATCGCTCCGTGCGGGCAGGATTTTGCGCATATACCGCAGGCGATACAGCCTACCTTACATACGGCGCGTACTTCCTTACCGGGACACTTGGAAGAGCAAGCCACGAATACGGGCGCGGAGGAGGGAATACGTTCGATAATACCCTTGGGGCAGGCGGTAATGCACGCGCCGCAGGATATACATCTGTCGGGATCGATCTGCGCCAATCTTCCTGTAACCTCTATCGCGTTTTCGGGGCATACGGCCTTGCAGTCGCCGCAGCCGAGACAGGCGTAGGAGCAGGCCTTGTTTCCGCCTAAAAGCGAGTTGCAGCTCGCGCAGGTGGGGTTGCCCTTATATTCGAACTTATCCGCGCAGTTTTCCTCGCCGCCGTGGCACTTTACGACCGCAACGGTAGGTTCTTCGTCCGTAAGTTCTATTCCGAGCAGTTTGGCAATCTCCGCCTTTTTCTCGGGAGAGGTTACGTGACAGTCGGAAAGGTTTCCGTTGCCTTCAGCAAGCTTGGAAGCAAACCCGCTGCAACCGGAACATCCGCAACCGCCGCAGTTTGCGCCGGCCAGGTTGTCTAAAATTTTCGTTATTTTTTCGTCAACGTTGACTTTGAATACTTTGCCTACGAGGATTATAAGCGCGCCTATGAGCAACGCCGCTCCTGCAAATATTCCCGCTACAATACCTACGGTGATCCAAGTTTCGGTAGTAATTTCAAGTAAATGCATTTTTCTTCCTCCTTAGGATATATAGCTGAATACTGTGAACGCCATACAAATGAAGCAGGCGCTTACCATTGCGATGGGGAATCCCGCAAGCGCTTTGGGAGTCTTGTAACAATTCAACTTTTCGCGCATACCGCTCATAATGATCATTACCAGGGTAAAGCCCAATCCTGCGAACAGCGCGTACAGAACAGCCCAGCCGATATTCATTGCAACGCCTTCGCCGAGAATTGCAGTCATATCGCCGATAACCAGTTCGGTAACGCCGAGTACCGCGCAGTTGGTGGTGATGAGCGGAAGGTAAATGCCCATTGCACCGTAGAGCGAAGGGGAGAGCTTCTGTATAATTTTTTCAAGCATCTGCACAAGCGAAGCTATGATGAAGATGAAGAAAATTATTTCAAGGAACTCAAAATGAAGGGGAACCATTACGTAGGTGTAAATGGGGTACGTTACGAGTGTGGCAAGCACCATAACAACCGTGACGGCAACGCCCATACCGGCCGCGCTGGAAGTCTTTTTGGAAACCCCTAAGAAGGGACATACGCCGTAAGTTTTAACCGTTATAAAGTTATTGGTCAGTACGGCCGCAAGAACTATAGCAATAAACGTAGCCATAAATTACGCCGCCTCCTTTAAAAGATTTTCTCTGGCGAGCTTGTTCGCCTTTACGCGTCTAGCGCGCTCGATAGCGTCAATGACGTATACGAACACCGCAATGCTCAATCCGTATACAAGGAACGCACCCGCAGGGGTTGCAAGCATTCCGATTTTGAACTCCATAATCTGTAAGCCGAAGAGCGAACCGTTTCCGAAGAATTCGCAGATTATGCCCATAAGCGTCAAAGCAACGGTGAAACCGAGTCCGTTTGCAACTCCGTCCACAGCCGATTCGAGAACGCCGTTCTTGTTTGCAAAAGCTTCCGCTCTGCCGAGGATTATGCAGTTAACGACTATCAGCGCAAGGAACCCGCCCAAGCTGTCGTACAAATCGGGTACGAATTTCTGGAGGAACATTCTCGCAAAGGTAACAAGCGTAGCTATGATTACAATATAGCAGGGAATGCGCACCGCATTGGGAATTACCTTTCTCAACGCCGAAATAATTAAATTGGAAAGAGTGAGTATTACCAGTACGGTAAGTCCCATACCGAATGCCGAGAATGCCGAGGAGATCAATCCAAGGGTGGGGCAGGTGCCCAGAACCAGCATAAACGTGGGATTTTGGTATATAAGTCCGTCTAAAGTGATTTTCTTGTACTTATTCATTTGATTCACCTCCGTTTACGTGTGTAAGGCAGTAATCGTAATTCGAGGTAGCAAACGCGCCGGCAAGCAGGCAGAGGTAAGTGCTCTTTGTCGCGCCCGTCTGCAACTCGTTTTCCGCGAAGTTAGCGTTGGTGCCTTTCATCTCGTCGGTTATTATCGCCGCGAAGTAAGCCGCGTCCTTACCTATGAATTTAGCGACGTTAGCGTCTACTATCGCATTGTATTCCTCAATGGTGAGGTCATAACCGGTACTGTCGGTCGAACCGTAAGTTTTGACGGTAAATTCTTCTATTTTCTTTTCACCGTTTACTACGATCGTGAAAGTGAAGGGATCGGCAGGCGCGTTTTTGAGGGTGACAACGTTATAAGTGATTTTATCGCCGTCGACAGTCCAGGTCGTTTTTTCCAAATCGATCTTCTGTTTGTATTCGATAGCGTTCATTATAAGGTCGTAGTTCGAGGTTGCGAACGCCGCCGCCGCAAGACAGAGAGTAGTACTCTTTGTCGCGCCCGTCTGCAATTCGTTTTCTTCGTATTTGTCGTTTTTCGCCTTCGTCTCGTCCTCGCCGAGAATGCTTGCAAAGTAAGCCGCGTCCTTGCCTATGAATTTGGCGACGTTAGCGTCTACTATCGCATTGTACTCCTCAATAGTGAGGTCGTAGCCGGTGCTGTCGGTCGAGCCGTAAGTTTTGACGGTAAATTCTTCCACTTTCTTTTCGCCGTTTATTACGATCGTGAAAGTGAAGGGATTAGCCGGGCCGTTTTTCTTGGTGACTACCGTATAGGTGATTTTGTCGCCGTCCTTAGTCCAGCTTGTCGATTCCATATTGATGAGCTTATGGTAAGCGTAATCTTCGTAGGGATCATCTTCCTCGATACTGCCGCCGCTCAGGTAAGCGTTCATAAACTGAATCGTGCCGTTTACCGCGTTACTCACTCCGCGCATAGTGCAGGAAGCGCCCGTCTTGATGTACATATCGCCTTCTGCGTCGTTCTCGTCGTAGCCGTATTCGTAAACTATGCCGTTCTTGTAATCCTGCTCGAAGCGTTTGAAAACGGACGAGTTTATCTTGTTCAGGAATGATTCGCCCTCGTTGCCCGTTGCGGGAACCTGAACGTTGCCCACGCCTCCGACGGATTTTTTGTCAGCGGCGGGTTTGATAACTACCCAGCAAAGCACGTTGCCGCCGTAACCGTTTTTGCCGGAAACGTTAACGATGTAATTTCCGTCGTCGGTGACAAGGTATACGTCGTTAATCTTCGCAGTTGCAAGATCGGTGTTTTTATCGGATATATTCTGTTTTTCCGTAGTTACGTTTTTGCCGTATATACTGCTCAGAACTCTCTGGAATTTTTCCTCTTCGGAAATTGCGAGCAGTCCGTTCATAATCGTAAGGAACACTCCGCAAACGAGAAGTACGCACAAGAGAGTGACAAGGCATCTGAACGTCGTGGATTTAAAAAATTCTTTCGCCGTCATTTATTTGCCCTCCTTCTGAGTTTTTACTTTCTTATAGCCGAAAGGTCTTTGGATTATATATCTGTCGATGAGGGGAACGAAGAGGTTCATGAGTACTATTACGAAAGAAGCGACTTCGATCTTGGTCAGATATCTCAATATCGCAAGTAAAACAGCGCCCGCGATATAGTAAACGAGCTGTCCGTAAACGCCCTTGGGGGAAGTAACGTAATCGGTGAACATAAACACCGCGCCGAACAGCACGCCGCCAGAAAGGATGTTGGGCAGGAACAGATTGATGTCGAGCGTGTAGTTCTCGTAGAAGAATCCGCCCATAAGCCAAGCTGCAAGTCCGAATACCGCAACAAAGAGGAGAGGCTGCCACCATTTGATTACGTTTCTAACCGCAAGGTACACATAACCCACCAAAATGGCAAGTTTGCAGGTTTCGCCGATACATCCGGAAACGCCCGTGCCGAGGAAAAGATCCAACAGCGCAATATTGCTCACGGGATCGCCTTTGCCTTCGCCGGGTAAAAGTCCGCCGAGGTTTGTAGCTCCCGTAATTACGTTTGAGCTGTCAACGATAGGGCCGAACTGGCTGGTTACCGCGCAGGAAGTTACTGCCGCAAAGCTGAGGAACATAAACACTCTGCCGATTGCGGCGGGGTTTACAAGGTTTTTACCCGTGCCGCCGAAAAGCATCTTAGCGACTGCTATCGAGAAAATGCTGCCTATGATCACCATATACCATTCGGTAGTGGTGGGGAGTATAAGCGCAAGGATAAGTCCTGTCACTACAGAAGTGAAGTCAAACTGTTTCCACCAGCGTATGCAAACCTTTTTTGCGTCTTTGCATTTGTTGGAAAATCCTTTATTCGCAATGAAGAAATAAACGAATTCCGTTGCCACGCAGGAGAATACCGCGACAAGCTCGATCATAAGTGCAAGCCAACCGAAGAATACTATTCCTGCTAACGCGGCGGGAATAAGTGCGATTATGACGTCAAGCATAATTCCGCGCGTAGTTCTCTTGGATTTAACGTGGGGAGGGGTGGAGATTACTATAGAGTTATCCATTATTTGCCTCCTTTGGCGCGAATTTCGGCCTTGGTTTTTCTTATCGCCTGAATTAAGGGGCGTTTTGCGGGGCAGATGTATTCGCAAGCTCCGCATTCGATGCAGTAAGCCACGTTTCCGAGCTTAGCCGCAGTATCGTAATCGCCCGCCGCCGAGTAGAACGCCGTGTTCATAGGCATAAGATGCATAGGGCATACGTCGGCGCACTTTCCGCAGTTGAGGCAGGGAGTGGGCTCCTTGCAATCGGCTTCTTTTCCGTCGAGCAGCAACACGCCGGAAGTCGTCTTGTGCGTGTAGTTGTCGTAATTTGCAATGGCCGCGCCCGTCATAGGTCCGCCGAGAACTGCTTTCTTGGGCAGGGATTGTTCGCCGCCGCAGTAATCTATAATGTCCTTTATTGAAACGCCGACTCTTACCCAAAGATTTTTGGGTTGAGCCACGGCCTTTCCTGATACGGTGAGAACTCTCTCGTAAAGGGGTTTGCCCTGTTCTACGGCTTCACACACCGCGTAGCAGGTGGCGACGTTCTGTACGACTACGCCGCAATCTGCGGGCAGTTTGCCGAGTCCGACCTTGCGTCCCGTAGTTACGTAGATGAGTTGTTTCTCGCCGCCCATAGGGTACTGCTTGCGCAATATAACTACTTTCACGTCCTCGTAAGGTTCGAAACAGGCGATAGCGTCGGGCTTGTTAGCTTCGATGCCTATTACGATCTGCGTTACGCCCAAAGCCTTTGCGATGAGCCTCGCGCCGCGTACAATCTCGTCGGTTTTTTCGACCATAAGACGGTGATCGCAGGTGAGATAGGGTTCGCATTCCGCGCCGTTTACAATAAGCGTGTCAACGGGAGTTCTGGGGGCGACCTTTACCGCCGTGGGGAAACCAGCACCGCCTAAGCCTACAATGCCGCATTCGCGTATTCTTTCCTTGATCTCTTCGGGAGAAGGATTTTCAAGCGCGGGTAAGCGGAATTTTTCTCCGCCGTTTTCAGCCGCCTTTATAACGATATACGTCTCCGTCTTTCCGCCGTCGGAAATCTCCTCGATTTTCTCGACCGTGCCCGCTATGCTTGCGAATACGTCCGAGGAAATCGCCCCGTCGGCCTTGGCGATAATTTCGCCCTCTTTCACAGCTTGTCCTGCAGTAACGCAGGGAACCGCAGGTTTGCCCAGCGACTGTGAAACGGAAATGTACACCGTCTGCGGCGCGGGCATAACTTCGAGAGGGGAAGACTTAGCCAGATCTTTCCCGTCTTTCGGATGAACGCCGCCGAAGTAGTATTTTCCTTTTACTGCTTTCAAATTGAACCTCCATTTTTTGTTTTTTGAGTTATATTAAATCCTTTGTAAAGGTTTTAACCGTTTTCTTTGAATTTCTTCTTTTTTTCGTCGATAGCCTTTAAAAACACGTTTTGCGGTATGCCTTTGAAAATGAGCATAGTCGCCCCGCCCACGATCGCGCCGGCAAGGATGCCGAGGAGTATGAGGTAGGGCATATACCCGAACATCAGCAACGAACCGGACATAAGCGCGAATACTGCGTTCTGCGTTACGTTGTGCGCGACGGCTGCGGTTATCGAAACGGCCATAACGGAAATTTTGGGATATGCGGTATACATCAAAAGGGAGGATACCGCCATAGAAACCATTCCGCCCGAAAACGAAAACAGCAGTACTGAAACGTTGCCCGAAAATATCGCGCCCAGTCCAGTGCGGACTATTACTACCAAAAAGGCTTCCAACGGGGAATACATTATCAGCGCGGCAAAAGAGAATATGTTCGCAAGCCCCATTTTCGCCCCCGGTAAAACGAGCGGGGGAAACAGGCTTTCTATCAAAAACATAATTAGGCTCAGCCCGGTAAACATAGCGAGCACAGCCGTCTTTTTCGCCGTTTTCATATAATAAAGATTATACACCAAATTATATAATTAGTAAAATGATATTTCGCTTAAATGTCAAATAATTTCTAATATTTTTCAACAAAACGTCACATAGCCGTTTTAAAGCCGATTTAATATCACTTGACAACTTGGACAGGTCCGTTTATAATGTATTGTGTAATCAAACGACATTAAAGGAGAATTTTATGGATCTTAAATATACGCGTAAAAACGTCTATAAGGAAGCCGACGGAAACGAGCTTGAGAAGATCTACGGCTTTGCCGAAGGTTATAAAGCGTTTCTCGACAGCTCCAAAACCGAGCGCGACGCCGCGCTTACCGCAAAAAAATTGGCGGAGGAAAAGGGCTTTAAACCGTTCTTTTTTTCCGAAAAACTCAAAGCGGGAGACAAGCGCTATTTCATAAACAGACACAAGAACGTGTTTTTAATCAGCGTCGGTACCGAGGACGTTGCTAAGGATGGCGTGAGAATTATGGTGGCTCACGTAGATTCGCCCCGCCTCGACCTCAAACCCAATCCTATGTACGAGGAAGCAGGACTGTGCTATCTTAAAACCCACTACTACGGCGGAATTAAAAAGTATCAGTGGACGGCGACGCCCCTTGCTTTGCACGGCGTGGTAATGCTCCGCGGCGGCGAGAGAAAGGAAATTTGCGTGGGCGAGGACGAAAACGATCCCATTTTCTATATCACCGACATACTTCCTCATCTCGGCGCGGAACAGAGCGCGAAACCCCTTGCAAAAGCTATCGAGGGCGAGAGCCTTAACGCGGTAGTGGGCGGTCTGCCCGCAGTGGACGACGAGGAGGATAAGGAGGCGGTCAAGACTGCGGTTTTGAATTTGCTCAATAAAAAATACGGCCTTACGGAAGTTGATCTTCAATGTTCGGAACTGTGCTTTGTGCCCGCGGGCAAGGCGCGCGACGTAGGCTTCGACGGCGCTTTGATTTCCTCTTACGGTCACGACGATAAAGTCTGCGCTTATCCCGAAATGTGCGCTATTTTCGACAGCAATTCGCCCCACACGCTCGTGGCGGTATTTGCAGATAAAGAGGAAGTGGGCAGCGACGGTACAACGGGTATGCAGTCCAAAGTAATTTCGGATGTTATAGAGACCATAGCGGCGTCTTTCGGCGCAAACCCCATAGAAGTAAGATACAATTCCAAGTGCATTTCTGCCGACGTAACGGCGGCTTACGATCCCGCATTCTCGTCGGTGTTCGAAAAGAGAAATACGACCTTTATAAACTGCGGAGCGGCCGTTTCAAAGTATACGGGCGCGCGCGGCAAGAGTTCTACTAACGACGCGGACGCGGAGTATATGGGTTGGATAAGAGACATATTCGACGACAACGGCGTATACTGGCAGACGGGCGAGCTCGGTGCGGTTGACGCGGGCGGCGGCGGCACGGTCGCAAAGTTTATAGCAAATCTCGGAATAGACACGGTGGACGTGGGCGTTCCCGTACTTTCCATGCACGCGCCTTACGAACTCGTTTCCAAGGCGGATGTGTATTCCCTGTATAAAGCCTGCCTTGCATTTTGCAAATAACGAACAATTAAAAAATGGCGTCTCCGTAATGGAGACGCCATTTTAAATTCGATTTTATCTCTTGTTTCTGGGAATAAAGCTGTAAACGTTTTCAAGCTTCTGTCTTACGAAAGCGCGGTATTTTTTTGCGCCCGACTCGAACAGTACGTAAACGCGCTCGTTCTTGACGCACAGTCCTTCCGACATAGAGGGAATGGAGTAACGGTTCAACTTGGATTCGTTGTCCACGAAGTAAACGTATACGCTTGCGTCCTTATAGGGCGCGCCGCTGGGGAATTTTGCGTCGGCGTATTCGAAACCGCCGTAACTCTTTTCGTCGCCGTCCTCGTTAATGTATTTGAGATCGCTGTAACGGGTTCTGTTTGCGCTCTGCGTGACTTTCGTCCAGTCGTGGTAGTATAAGTTGGAGTTTTTAAGTCCGTAGCTCTGAGACAGTACGAGTCCCGACTTCGTGCGGGCAAAGCCCTGAATTTCGTCCGTAACGGAATAGATGGCCTGAATGCGGGGTACGCGGGTGTCCTTGGAAGTCTCGTCCTCGCCGAGCAATTCAAGCCCGTAGGGGTTGGAACTTGTCACGGCAATTCTGTACTCGTTCACGAAAGCAGTGTTCTTCTGTCCGTTTTTGGTGGTGACGTGGTGTCTTTCCGCCGTGGGATAATTTCCGTCCCTGTAAAATTCGCCTATATATAATCTGTCGCTGTAATAGCTCGTGTTGGTTGCGTCGCCGTCGTCGTTGTAGAAGTAACAAAAAGAAGCGTTGTTATTAGCCGCAAAAGTGGCGGTAAACTTTAATTCGCCGTTGCTTTCGGCGGCTTTTATTACATCGTAAGCGATATTGTCCTTTGCCGTGTTGCCGCCCCTTGCAACGTAAACGGTGCCTTCGGAAACCACCCAGATAGTAAACCCGTTTGTAGCAACTCCGCCGCAGTGTCCCTTGTAATCCGTACCGTCAGTATTTTTAAGAGTGACGTAACCGACGTATCCGGTCTTGTCGCCCGTTACGTACAAACGGGAGGGGGCGTTGTCAAAGTATGCGCTTATAAAGAAGTATTCCTGAGTGGAAGTAACTTCCTTTCCGTTTTCGTCCGTCAAAGGTTTGCCGCTTTCGTCTTTAACAACGTATGTGCCCGTGAAGTTCGCAATTCCCTGCGGGCAGGCTCCGTCGGCAAGTCCGGGTATTTCCACGTCCTTGCGGAAATCGTTGAATCCGTCGAAATCGGGACCGCCGTTATATTTATCGCCCCAGAACCATATAGTAATGAAAATGCTCAACGCGAGCAGTACTGAAATTATTACGGTTAAAGTTATAAACAATCTCTTATGTTTCATAAATGCCTCTTATATAATGATATTAACAGAAATATGAAAAAAAAGCAAACGATAACAGTCTGTTTTTTTGCCTTTAACGGCGCAAATTGCTCTTTAAACGACATGAATTATCCGCGCCCGAGAAAAACTCTTTACGATATTTGACATTTGTCGCGGAATGTGATAAAATAACAAACGGTTTAATAAATACTTAAACTACGGAGAGAAAATTTTATGAGTATATTATTATGCGATTCTAACTGCGAGCTTTGGTTTACCAGGCTCAGAGAGCTGAATATAGATTATATTTCAATGCCGTATCTTTATAACGACGAGGAATACAATTACGATCTTGGGGAAAACACGGATTTTAAAAAATTCTACTCGGCTGTGAGGAAGGGAGTCATACCCAAAACAATGGCTCTTAATCCCGAAAATTATAAGGAAATACTTACACCATATTTCAAAGCCGGCGAGGACGTGCTTTATATAAGTTTTTCACACGCTATGAGCGGAACTTTTTCGCAGCTTGATAAAGCGTTGGAGGAACTTAAAACGGAGTTCCCCGAGCGCAAGTGTACGGTGTTCAATACAAATTCGATTTCGCTTGGCGCCGGCATTCAGGTCGAAGCTGCAGCGGAACTGAAAAACAAGGGCGCGTCCGATGAAGAGATAATTGCTTTTTTAAATGATTTTACAAATAAAATAGGTCTCTACTTCGTTGTGGACGACTTAATGCATTTAAAGCGCGGCGGCAGACTTTCCGCAACGTCGGCGGTAGCTGGAACTTTATTAAACTTAAAACCCGTGCTTACTTTCGACGCCAAAGGCGGCCTTTCGGTAATCGAGAAAATAATAGGCCGAAAAAAGGCGATAAAACGCCTTGCGGAAAAGGTGGCGCAAGATCTTAGCGATCCCGAATACAGCGTCTACATTGTGGATGCGGATTGCAAGGAAGAGGGCGACGAACTTGCGGAACTGATCAAAAAACGCCGTCCCGACGCAAAAATCGTAAGACAGATCGTAGGTCCCGTTATAGGTTCGCACTGCGGTCCCGGAACCTTAGGCGTAATATTTGTAGCCGATAAGCGCCCCATTGCTTTGGAGAAATAATTATGATCAAGGTCAGACAGATTTCTTCGAAGAGAGATAAAAAGAAGTTTTTCAAATTTCTTATAGATCTTTACAAGGGCAACCCCTACGCGGCTCCCAACCTGTATATGGATGAATTCGCCGAATTCGATCCTGCGATAAACGACGCTTTCCGCTTCTGCGAGTGCAAGATGTTTCTTGCGTACAAAGACGGTAAGATAGCCGGCAGGATAGCCGGTATATGGCACAAGGGAGTAAACGAAAAGTTCGGATATAAACAGCTCAGATTTACCCGTTTCGACGTCATTGACGATTTCGAGGTCACGAAAGCTCTGTTCGCGGAGCTGTACAAGTGGGCGAAAGAAATCGGTATGGAAGAGATAATCGGGCCTATGAGTTTCTCCGACCTCAACGAAGAGGGTATGCTGATCGAAGGCTTCGACCGGCCGAGTATGTATATCGAACTCTACAATCACCCCTATTACATTGAGCATATGCAAAAGCTCGGCGCTTATAAAGTGGTCGATTGGAACTGTTATAGAATACCCGTTCCCGAAAAACACGACGAACGGCTGGAAAGGCTTTCGGAAAAGATAATGGCCCGCAACGGCTATAAGCTTTTGGACGTAGCCTATCTGTACAAGCACGACAGAAAAACTTTGAATAAATATATTATGCAGTGTCTCGACGTCCTCGACGAGGCGTTCGAAGACCTGTACGGCGTCAGCCCTTTGAGCGAGAAACAGAAAAAGCGGGAAATGGACTCCATAAATATGGTTATAGTTCCCGAATTTGCCGGTCTCGTATTGAAGGATGATAAAATTATAGCTTACGGCTTTATGATGCCCTCTATGACCAAGGTTCTGCAAAAGGGACGCGGTCATATCATTCCGCGCGCGCTGTTTACCTATATCAACGCTATGTCCCACGTGGAAGTGGCGGATATGATGAGTATAGGCGTTGCAAAGGATCAGGCCAATCAAGGTGCCGTAGCCATAATAATGAACAACTGCTTAAAAGGACTTATTAAACACGGCGTGAAGTATCTCGAGACCGGTCCGGAGCTTGAAACTAATCACGAAGTTCAGAATCTTTGGAAGAATTATAATCCCGAGCTTGTTAAACGCCATAGATGTTGGGGGTTAAAAGTAAACAATGATTGAAGTCAAACAGATTTGGTCTAAAAAAGACAAAAAGAAGTTCTTTAAATTTTTAATCGATCTTTATAAGGGCAATCCTTACATAGTTCCAAACCTCTATACGGATGAATTTGCCGAATTCGATCCTGCGATAAACGACGCTTTCCGCTTCTGCGAGTGCAAGATGTTCCTTGCTTACAAGGACGGCAAGCTTGCAGGCAGAATTGCGGGTATATGGCATAAGGGCGCAAATGAAAAATTCGGATATAAACAGCTCAGATTTACCCGTTTCGACGTCATCGACGACTTTGAGGTTACGAAGGCTCTGTTCGCCGAGCTGATCAAGTGGGCGAAAGAGATAGGTATGGAAGAAATAATCGGGCCTATGAGCTTTTCCGACCTCAACGAAGAGGGAATGCTTATCGAGGGGTTCGATAAGGACAGTACTTATATAGAGATTTACAATCATCCCTATTACGTCGAGCATATGAAGCGTTTGGGCGCGTATAAAGTAGTCGACTGGAACTGTATGAGAATTACCGTTCCCGAAACTCACGATCCCCGTTTCGAGCGCATTGCAAACGCAATTATAAAGAAAAACGGCTACGAAATATTAAACGTCAAAAAACTGATGTACAGGCACAAGAAGAAACTTGCCGGTTATATTATGCAGTGTCTCGACGTTCTGGACGAGGCTTACGCGCCGCTCTACGGTACAAGCCCTCTCAACGAAAAACAGAAGAGCCGTGAAATGAGAACTATTTTCCAGATACTCATTCCCGAGCTTGCGGTAGTGGTTTTAAAGGATGATAAAGTTGTTGCTTACGGCTTTATGATGCCCTCTATAAACGAAGTTTTAAGAAAGGGTAAGGGTAGCGTATTCCCCCGCGGGATCATTCCTTACATTTACGCCATGACTCACGTCCGCGTTGCGGATATGATGAGTATAGGCGTTACTAAGGAACACGCTAACAGGGGCGCGGCTGCCATAATCATAAACGAAAGTCTCAAAGGCCTTTTGAAACTGGGCGTAAAATATCTTGAAACCGGTCCAATGCTCGAACACAATACTCATATTCAGAATTTGTGGAAAAGCTTCGACCGCGAGATTATAAAGCGCAGACGTTGCTGGGGTATAAAAGTTGACGAATACAATCCCGAATAAAAATATATATGCGGCGAGGATTTATCCTCGCCGCATTAAATTATTTTCAGAATAGTTGTTTTAATATAAGACCGAATATAAATGTTGCAAGCGCGCCTATGAATGCGAGAAATATCTTAAAAGAAATGTCGCGTTGGCGTTGTTTTGCCGTGCGCTTGTATGCAAAACCGCTTTCTTTAAGATTGATTACGTACATTTTTTCGCCCTTGCGTTCGGAATGAATCAGATCGAAGTATCCGTCCAAAACCAAAGCGTTTAAAATGTTTTCGAGCGTTTGCGGGTTTAGTTTGTGCCTCGAAGGGAGAATGGACAGTATATCTATAGGCGAAACCAAACAGCCCTCAGTGCCGTCGCACAGGCTGTAAATGGCCGCCATAACCATATTTTCGTTTCTGTCAAGCATATCAGATCAAAGCGAAAATAATGGATACAATGAAACTACCCAACGCTCCGCCGGCCATTGCCGCCGTAAAAACGTAAAGACTTTTTTCCGTCTTTATCTGCTTTTTTTCAATTTGCGGCTCGATTTCGGGAGGTTGAGCGTATTTTTTAAGGGGCGCAATGCAGTATAGATCCCCGCTGGAATACTTAATATCGATGTATCCTTCCGCCGAAAGTTCCTTTAACTTTTTTCGAAGTTCGGCGTCCGAGAAGTTTTCGCCTTCGGGGAAAGCTTCGGCCAGCTCATCCTCTGAAAATACAACGTATCTTCCCGTAGAAGCGAGAGAATAAATTTTATCAAGCACTGCGCTGCATATCCTGTCCATCATAAATAATAATGGACTTTTCTCGCGTTTTTATACTAATGCGGAGTAAATAAGGCCGCCGATAAAAAAGGCGGTTTCCGCGGCGAGGACGCAGTAGATAATAATTATCAGATATTTCACCGCATGGAAATTGTTCTTTTTTTTCTGAGTTACGGCCATGGACAGCGCCGCTATGCTTAAAACAATGGAGGATAAAAGCGAGTAAATCGCAAGCGGAGTAAACGTCAGACCGAAAGCAACGGCGCTCGCGGCGCACAAGGCTATTGATATATAGAAGTAAATTTTAGAAGTTTCTTTGGGTTGTTCATCCATCAGTCTTTCCTCAATTCAAAGTGCCCGTCAGGTTCGGCCAAAACGGTCTTAAAGTCGCTGTAAATTACAAATCCCGCGTTCGATTTTGGCGGCTTTTTTACGTTTGAGCGCATAGTGTAGGCCACGGGTATTTTGGTGCCCTGTCTGCCGTCCGAATAGTAAGCGCATATTTCGGCGGCGGTCAGTAAAACTTCGTCTGGAATAAGTTTTCCCTCGGAAATTATTACTACGTGAGAGGAGTGATAGGTTTGTGTATGAAGCCAGGTGTCCCGTGCGGAAACGCTCTTTAAAAGCCTGTCGTTCTGAACGTTGTTCCTTCCCGCAAGTATCTTAAAGCCGTCCTTTTCAAAGGAGCGGAAAGGCGCGGGTTCGCTCTGTTTTCTCTTTTTCTCGGTCTCTTTGATAAGTCCGCAGACCTTTAGTTCTTCCGAAATTTCTTTAAGATCGGTTTCGTTCTCGGCGGAATTGAGGTGCGAAGCTATGCTGTAAAGATAGTCGAGCGCCGTCTTGGTCTCTTCGCGCTGTTCGGTAACGCTTATTGCCGTTCTCTTCAATTTTGCATATTTTTTATAGTATTTTTGGGCGTTGTCCGCGGGGGAAAGGGATCTGTCGAGATCTATTTTGATTTTTCCGCAATTTTCGTCGTAGTAATTTACGGCTTCGAAGCTCGTCATTCCGCGCTCTATCGCGTAGATGTTGGCGGTGATCAATTCGCCTTTAAGTCTTACCGTTTCCATATCGCGGCACTCGAACAGTTTTTGCTCCTGCGTTGCCAGTCTCTTTTCCGACTTTTTTATTGCCGCTCCTATGACGGAGGAAAGTCTGCGGCTGATTTCGAGGAAGGACTGTCTCGAAGTCACGGCGGCATAGTATGCCGTTTGGGCTTCCAGAACGGATGAATACTTTTTAATATCCTTTTCGTACGAGCGGACTTTGAAATCTTTTTCTTTGCCGCTTTCGTATGTTACGCAGGGTGAGTATACCTTTCCGGCAAGGTAGTCGGCAGTCTGTTCTCCCGTAACGTTTTCTCCGTATTCGCCCACTATATCCAGTGCGGTCGCATAGCTGACTCCGCGTATCTTTTCGGAAATAAATTTAGCTCTGTCTCCGCCGGCGTGTTTAAACGCCTCTATAACCCCGTCTCTGTCGTCGGGCGGCAGTTTATCCTGCGCTTCGGGAAGGGTATACTTTACTCCCGTAAAGAGTACACGCTTAGTGCTTTCTCCTATTGCGGTAGATTTCAGCGCGCCAACTATAATGCCGTCTTTCACAAGCACGCAGTTTGAATATTTACCCATAATTTCGCAGTATAACCGCATATTCGCAAGTTCGAATTCGGACGTGCATTCAAGGTCTATACAGATTATACGCTCGCCGTCGACCTGTTGTACGTCGGTAATTTTGGCGTTTTGCAGGTGTTTTCTTAACAGCATACAAAACCCGGGCGCGATTTTAGGCGCGCGTATTTCGCCGGTTGCTATATTTATGCGGCAGTATTTTGCCGAAAGGCATATTTCAAGTTTAACCGAGCCTTTTTCGGTGTATATAATAAAAGTCAGAAGTTCTCTTTCGGGTTGGGCTATTTTGGAAATTTTTCCGCCGCAAAGCAAGTTTTTCAGTTCGTCTGCAACGTATCTGATTGTAAAAGCGTCCTGCGGCATAATTATTTCCTCCCGTAAAAGCGCGGCATGCGCCGGATTTTAGCAATTTAAAATATTATACCGCAAAAAATTTAAAAAGTAAATTAAAACGCTTTTCAAAATAAATACGTTGTGGTAAAATAGATTTTACGATAAAAACAATTTACTATATTATCAGGAGTAAACAATGAAATACACGCATCAGGCCGGAGAAAAAAGCACGGTAAAACTCACTATCGACTTTTCCGAAGAGGAATGGAACGACGCTATATCCAAGGCGTATCTTAAAACGCGCGGCAAGTACGCAGTGCCCGGGTTCAGAAAGGGCAAAGCTCCCAAGCCCGTGCTTGAAAACTACTACGGCAAGGCGGTGTTCTACGAAGAGGCTTTCAATTACCTTTACGGAACACATTATTATTCGATAATCGAAAAAGAAAGGGAAAATTTTACCGTAGTCGGCGAACCCGAGCTTTCTGTTGAAAAAATGGAAGAGGGCAAGGGCGTTACGCTCGGCGCGATCGTTCCCGTTAAACCCGACGTTAAGATCGACGCGTACAAAGGTTTAAAAATCAAAAAGTATGATTATAATGTTACGGAAGCCGACGTTGACGGCGAAGTCAAGAAGCTTCTCGAACGCAAGGCGGAGAGCATTGAAATCACCGACAGAGCCTGCGAAAACGGCGATACCGTAAACATCGACTTTTCCGGTTCCGTAGACGGTGAAAAGTTTACGGGCGGCACAGCGGAAGCTTACGACCTTGTACTCGGAAGCGGCAGTTTCATTCCCGGATTCGAGAATCAGGTAGTCGGTATGAAGATCGGCGAGAACAGGGACATAACCGTCAAGTTCCCCGAAGATTATCAGGCTGAAAATCTTAGAGGCAAAGATGCTGTCTTTGCAATCAAACTCAACAAAATCACTGGTAAAAAGCTTCCCGAGCTGACCGACGAGTACGTAAAGGCTAACGGCGGAGCGGAGACCGTTGCGGAATTTAAGGACAAGGCTCGCGCAAGGCTTGAAAAGCAGGCCGCCGACCGTTCCCGCAACGAGACCGAAAACAGTATTATAGAAGAGATACAAAAGCACGCTACGGCAGAAATTCCCGACGCGATGATAGAGAGCGAGATTGATAGAATTGTTCAGGAATTCTCCTACCGTCTTATGTATCAGGGAATAAAGCTGGAAGAGTATCTCAAATATATGGGACAGTCTATGCAGGAATTCCGCTCTCAGTACGTAGAACAGGCAAGACCTCGCGTTTTGTCCCAGCTCATAATCGATAAGATTGTTAGAGAGGAAAAAATCACGGCGGAGGACGCGGAAGTTGAAGCCAAGATTGCGGAACAGGCGGCTTCCGTTGAAAAGAGCGCGGCAGATTACAAAAAATCAATGGATCCCAGACAGCTCGATTATATCAGAAACGATATTATCGTGACTAAGCTCTTCGATCTGTTGCAGTCCGAAAACGAGATGTTTACAGAGGACGGCGAAAAGCCCGCGGCAAAGAAACCCGCCGCAAAAAAGACGACGAAAAAAGCTGAATAATCAAGCATAAAATAATTAAAAACGGAGGTAATTATGGTCAACGAAAAAAACGCATTGGTGCCTTTGGTCGTTGAACAGACTTCCCGCGGGGAGCGTTCGTACGATATTTACAGCAGACTTTTAGAGGACAGAATTATATTTTTAAGCGGTGAAATCGACGATGCGGTGGCAAATACCGTGGTTGCGCAGTTGATTTATCTCGAAGCGAAAGATCCTTCCAAGGATATTTCTATCTATATCAACAGTCCCGGAGGCTCTGTTTCCGCAGGCCTTGCTATTTATGATACGATGAATTACGTCAAGTGCGACGTTTCCACGATTTGTATCGGTATGGCGGCGTCTATGGGTGCGTTCCTATTGTCCAGCGGACAGAAAGGTAAGAGATACGCGCTTCCCAACAGCGAAATAATGATCCATCAGCCTCTCGGCGGAGCTCAGGGACAGGCAAGCGATATCAAAATAGCCGCGGAACATATTTTAAAGACCAAGCAGAAGTTAAACACTATTTTGGCTCAGAACTCCGGCAAGCAGATTTCCCAGATAGAAAAAGATACCGACAGGGACAACTTTATGTCCGCGCAGGAGGCTTTGGAATACGGCCTTATAGATAAGGTTTTCTATAAGAGATAATAAGGTAATTTCGGAAACAGTTTACGGCGCACGCTCGGCATTTTTGCGCCGTAAATTATTAATTTGTAAAATACATAGACAAATGTTTCTAAGGAGTTGTATATAATTGAAAGAGCAAAGGCGTTGTTCATTTTGCGGCAAAACGGAAGAATTGGTTAAAAAGCTTATAACGGGCAGGGACGGCTCGTGCATCTGCGACGAGTGCGTTCTCATTTGCGGAGATATGTTGAAGGAGACGGAGGATACGGATAATTCCCTCGTGCCTTTAAAGACACCTGCCGAGATCAAGGAAGAGCTGGATAAATACATCGTCGGTCAAAACGAAGCCAAAAAAGTTCTATCAGTCGCGGTATATAATCATTACAAGCGTATAAACAATCTGCCCGTCGGCGAAAAGGACAAGGACGGCGACGTGGAAATAGAAAAGAGTAACGTTTTGTTGCTCGGTCCCACCGGCAGCGGAAAGACGTTGCTTGCGCGTACTCTTGCAAAGATACTCAACGTGCCTTTTGCAACATCGGACGCGACTACGCTTACCGAGGCGGGTTACGTGGGCGAAGATGTTGAGAACATTCTTTTAAAACTTATTCAGAACGCCGATTACGATATTCAAAAGGCACAGCGCGGAATTATCTATATCGACGAAATAGATAAGATCGCAAGAAAGAGCGAGAACGTCTCCATAACCCGCGACGTATCGGGTGAAGGCGTTCAACAGGCGCTGTTGAAGATAATAGAGAGCACCGTCGCCAATGTTCCCCCTCAGGGCGGAAGAAAACATCCCCAGCAGGAGTGCTTGCGCATAGATACTACTAATATTCTGTTCATATGCGGCGGCGCGTTCGTTGGACTTGACAAAATAGTCCGCAAACGCCGCGACAACACTTCTCTCGGATTCGGCGGCACGGTCAAGGATAACGAGGAGAACACGTACGAAATGCTTGCGGATGTAAAGCCGCAGGATCTCACCAAATTCGGACTTATTCCCGAATTTGTAGGACGTATCCCCATAGTTGTCAGCTTGCATCCTTTAAACGAGGACGCGCTCGTAAACATTCTCACACAGCCCAAAAACGCAATAATAAAGCAGTATCAGAAACTCGTTGCAATGGACGGGGTAAAACTCACGGTCGAGGAATCGGCGGTGCGTGAAATAGCCAATACCGCCATACGCTTGAAGACAGGCGCAAGGGGTTTGAGAACCATTATAGAAGGGTTTATGACTTCCGTAATGTATAAACTGCCTTCGGAAAAGAACATAAGAGAAGTTATTGTTACAAAGGAATGCGTGACCGACAAGGCTGAACCGAAACTGGTTTATTCGGAAACCGCCTGAAAATAAACTAATCCGCGCAATTTCCGTTCAGGAGGTTGCGCTTTGTTATAAGGAGACACATATGTCAAGGATAAGGACTGAACATTTCCCCGTACTGGCGCTCAGGGGACGAGTCATATTTCCGGACACTACGGTTTGTTTGGACGTAGGCAGGACGGAATCGCTTGCGGCCGTAAAGAACGCCGGCGAAGCCGATACTTATCTGTTTGCAGTTGCGCAGAGGAATTCCGAAAGCGCGGAAATTCTACCCGAAGAACTGCACTTTGTGGGAACGGTAGTAAAACTTAAACAGGTCACCCGCCTTCCGGGAGGAAATCTCAGGATAACCGTACAGGGACTTTACCGCGCTTCCGTAAACGCTTACGAGTACGACGGTTCCGTATTTTATGCTTCCGTAGAGGAACTGGAGCCCGTTCACGGCTCTCCCGAACTCGAAGAGGCCTATTTCCGTACTGCAAAAAATATCCTTCAGGAAATAGCCCAGTCCGATTCTAAAATTACAAAAGAAGTTCTTGCTTCGCTCGACCGTTGCAGCGATCCGGACGAATTTATAAATATTGCCGCTCATAGCTTGCAGATGAAACCCGAAATGAGACAGAAGATTCTCGAAACGGTAAGGGTAATCGAGCGCCTCGAACATCTGGACAGAATACTGAACGACGAAATGGAGATTTCCCGTCTCGAGCGCAAGATCAGCGCGAAAGTCCGTCAGAATATCGATAAAAACCAAAAGGAATACTTTTTAAGGGAACAGTTAAAGGCAATCCATTCCGAACTCGGCGACGACGAGGAAGAGCGCGACGAATTGGAGCGCAAGATCAAGGAAAAGGGTATGCCCAAGGAAGTTGAGGAAAAGGCGCTTAAAGAGCTTGGCAGAATGAGCAAAATGCAATCGTCCTCGCCCGAAACAAACGTATTGAGAATGTATATCGAGTGGCTTTTGGACATCCCCTGGCACGAGACGACCGATGATATCGAACTGCTCGAAGACGCCGTAAAGATTTTAAACGACGATCATTACGGCCTTGAAAAGATAAAGGAGCGCATAACGGAATACCTCGCGGTATTGAAGCTCACAAAGGGAATGACCGCGCCCATTTTGTGTTTTGTTGGCCCTCCGGGAGTGGGCAAAACCTCGATAGCCATATCCATAGCCCGCGCTCTCGGCAGAAAATTCGTAAGAATGAGTCTTGGCGGAGTAAAGGACGAGAGCGAAATCCGCGGTCACAGAAAAACTTATATCGGCGCAATGCCGGGAAGAATCATAAACGGAATGAAACAGGCGGGTTCTATAAATCCCGTTTGCTTGCTTGACGAAATAGACAAGTTGTCCTCCGATATGCGCGGCGATCCCGCCAGCGCTCTTTTGGAAGTTTTGGATCCTGCGCAGAACACAACCTTCCGCGACAGGTATCTCGAAGTTCCGTATGATTTGAGCAAGGTTCTGTTCATAACCACGGCAAACGGACTCGATACAATTCCCCGTCCGCTTTTGGACAGAATGGAAGTAATCGAACTCAACGGTTATACTCAGGAAGAGAAGAGGGAAATCGCAAAAAGGTATCTCATTCCCAAAAAGCGTAAGGCCAACGGTATAGAAGAGGATAAGCTTGCATTCGACGACGATGCAGTAGACGAAATAATTTCAGGCTATACTCTCGAAGCGGGCGTGAGAAATCTGGAAAGAGCGATAGACACAGTGTGTCGCAAAGTCGCGGTTAAGATTGCGGAAGGTCGTAAATTAAAGACGCGCATAACCAAGTCGGGTGTTGTAAATCTGTTAGGTGCCCGCCGCTTCGAAAGGGACAAGAGTCTTGACAGGGATGAAGTCGGCGCGGCAACGGGGCTTGCGTGGACGTCCGTGGGCGGGACTACGCTTACGATTGAGGTGTCCGCAATGCACGGTAAGGGAGAAATTCTGCTTACCGGCAAACTTGGCGACGTTATGAAGGAGAGCGCAAGGGCGGCAATAAGCTATATACGCTCCAACAGCGGCCATTACGGTCTTGAAAGCAAAACTTTCGAAACTACCGATATTCATATCCACGTACCCGAGGGCGCAACGCCCAAGGACGGCCCCAGCGCGGGAATAACAATGGCTACCGCCATATTGTCCGCGTTCACCAAAAAACCCGTGAGAAAATCGGTTGCGATGACGGGAGAGATAACTCTCCGCGGCAACGTATTGCCGATAGGCGGACTGAAAGAAAAAGCGCTTGCGGCCTATCGTATAGGCGTGACCGATATTATCATACCTGAAGACAATAAGCGCGATCTTGAAGATATACCCGTCAACATACGCGAGAAGTTGAATTTCATACCCGTATCCAACGTGGATACCGTTTTCAGAAACGCGATAATCAACCTGTGATTTAACGCGTAATTTAAGGAATACAGATGTTAAAGATAACAAACGCCGTATTTATGCTCAGCGCTGCGGGGAAGTCGCAGTTTATTAAATCCGATAAACCTATTATAGCCGTGTGCGGCAAATCAAACGTAGGTAAATCGAGTTTTATAAATATGCTTGCAAACCGTAAAAAGCTGGCTAAGGTTTCAAAGGAGCCCGGGCGTACAAGGCTTGTGAACTACTTTGATTTCGGCAGTTTTATTCTTGCCGATCTGCCCGGATACGGCTATGCGAGAGTATCCAAAGACGAAAAAATCAAGTGGGCTAAACTTTTAGACGATTTTTTCGCGGACAGAACAAACGCCGCGCACGTGTTTGCGCTTGCGGACATCCGCCACGATCCCACTGCGGACGACAGGCAGATGATAGAGTATCTGTATTTTCATCTTATACCTTTTACGATTGTTGCGACAAAGGCGGATAAGCTTTCGCGGGCCGCCGCAAAAAAGGGCGTATCGAATATAGCGGCTTCGTTCAAGTGCGGCGAAGGCAACGTTATAGCCACGTCCTCGGAGACAAGGCAGGGCTATGAAATGCTTTTGGAACGCCTTGAACAGATAATAGGGAGTATCGAAGCCGATGAGTGAATTTTTACAATCCCCCGCGGGACGCGCGGTAATAGGCATAGTCATCGCGCTATTGGCGGTGCTCATAATAGAATTAAACTATCGTTGGTTTTTCAAACGGGCGTTCGACGCGCTGTTTGCGCTGATAGCAATTATTGTTATGTCTCCGGTACTTATTGCATTTGCAATAGTCTCTGGATACAGAAACGGTACGGTATTGGAAAAGACTTCTGTACTCGGTAAGCGCGGAAAAATAATATTTTTAAGCGCTTTTTCGGGAATAAACGGCCGTGCGGGGCGACTTGCGCGTATATTCGACGTATTTTGCGGCAGATTGAGTTTTGTCGGCGTCAGACCGCTTGCCTTATCGGACGGCGCTCTGCTCTCCGATGAAGATATGGGGCGGTTTGCCGCCCGCCCGGGATTAATATGTCATTTAATACTTTCGGGCAACGAAAATTTGACTTACGAGCAGGCTTTCAGGCTCGATAGCCGTTATGCCCGCCGCTGTGATTTGTTTAAGGATATATTTGCAGTTGTAAAGCGCGGAGTTTTCGCATTGCGCGGCGAGGGGAAAAGCTTTCTCGGCGAAACCGTAAATACTTACGGCGAAGCATTGCTCGCCCGCGGCGAGATAACCCGCGAAGATATAGACAGAGCGGAACAGGCGGCGTTGGAGGCCGTTGAAAACGACGAAAAGCGTAAGAGCTTTTCAAAAGAGAAATTTAACGGAACGGATATTCAGCGGTGAACGGGAGTCGTGTTAAATGAGTAAATGGGTGACGGTCTGGGGTAACGCAACCTCCGTTGCGGAGCGCAGGCCTGAAAATTACGCTAAAAATATTACGTTAAGGTATCCTGTCACTTGCGCGTTCGGCGGCAACTCGGCAAGGTTGCATTTTTCAAACTTTTGCGGCACGGAGCCTGTTACGTTGACGCAGGTCACTATCGCGCCCGCCCTTTCGGACAGGGAGATAAATTTAAAGGACGCGGCTCTCGTGACCTTCGGCGGTAAAGAGAGTGTGACAATAGGCGCCGAGGAAGAAATTTTTTCGGACGAAATCCCGTTCAGGGTTAAGCCCCGCGGCAAAGTTTCCGTAAGCATATATCTTGAAGATTTTACGCTTATGCGTTCGGCTGTGGTCATTAAAGGGCCTCTTACAAAGGGTTTTTATTCGGTCGGCAACTGTGCGTTAAGCTCGGTGCTTCCTCTCGAAAAGACGCGCTCGACCGATACTTTTTATTTCTTAACGGGATTGGACGTCTTGACCGACGACGACAGGCGCGCGGTGATCTGCTACGGAGATTCGATAACCGCGCAGAGTTGGGCGGATTATTTTTCTTTGGCGTGTATGAATGATCCCTACAACGTGACGTCCGTCGTGCGCCGCGCGGCGAGCGGAACGCGCGTTTTAAGGGAGTACGATTGCCTCACTTACGAGAGCTACGGGCTTAGCGGCAAGCACCGCTTCGAGCGCGAGATCTCGGCTGTTTGCGGCGCGGATACCGTGCTAATTCAGCAGGGAATAAACGATATAATTCACCCTGTTGGGACGGAAGTAAATCCTTTCCGACCTATGTCCGATCTTCCCACCGTGGGCGAGCTGATAGACGGGATTAAGTACTATATCGATATAGCCCAAAAACGCGGTTTAAAGGTATACCTCGGCACTCTGCTTCCGATATACGGCTGGCGCACGTATGCGCAGTTCCGCGAAGATATGCGTAACGAATTCAACGAATGGATAAGGAATCAAAGCGATTGCGGGGTTGTGGACTTCGACAAGGCGTTAAGAGATAAGCGCAACAAGTATGCCTTTGCCGACGGTTACGACAGCGGAGATCATCTGCACCCCAGCGAGGAAGCATATAAAAAAATGGCCGAAACGGCCTTTAAAATTATTGTCGGTGGTTAAGGAGCTTTTATGACAGATTTGTTTTATACGTCCAAGGATGGTAAAAATACCGTTCACGCCTGTTTATGGACTCCCGCAGGCGAAGCTAAGGGCGTAGTTCAGATAATTCACGGTATGAGTGAATATGCCGAAAGATACGCGCCGTTTGCGGAATTTCTCGTTAAAAACGGTTTTATAGTCTGTGCCGAAGATCATCTCGGCCACGGCAAAACGGTCAAATCCGATGCGGATTTCGGCTATTTTAACGATGCGCACGATTATTCTATTGTGTTGGAGGACATTCACGAGCTTAAATTGACCGTACAGCAGCAGACGGGGGATCTTCCCTGGTTTGTAATGGGACACAGTATGGGTTCGTTCTTCTGCCGCAATTATATAGCAAAATACGGCAAGGAATTTCGCGGCGCGGTAATTATGGGCAGCGGGTTCAAGAGCAAAGCCACGTTGAATACAGCACTTGCAATGGTAAAAATGAACGCGCTGTTCTGCGGCTGGCGCAACAGAAGCAAGCTTGTAAAATCGCTTGCATTCGGATCTTACAACAATAAGTTCAAGCCCGCGCGTACGGACGGCGACTGGCTTTCCAAAAATACCGAAAACGTGGATAACTACATCGCGGATTCGCTGTGCGGTTTTGATTTTACAAATAACGGTTATTACGTGCTGTTTTCCGTAATTAAGAGGGCGTGTTCCCAAAAGGTAATAAACGCCGTTCCCAAGGATCTTCCCGTATACTTCGTCGCTGGTGAAAAAGATCCCGTAGGCGATTACGGCAAGGGTGTAATAAAAGCGGTAAATAAGTTCCATAAGGCCGGTATTAAGGACGTGTCGCTGACTCTTTACGACGATTGCCGTCACGAGATCCTTAACGACGACTGCAAGGATACCGTTCAAAGGGATATTTTGGATTTCTATACGGGCATTCTCGATGGTAGAGAGGTTTGACGTCACAATTCCCGCTCTGACGGGCGACAAGCCCCGCAGGGCGTTCGTGTATCTGCCGGTGGATTTTGACGAAAATAAGCGCTATCCCGTGATGTATATGTTCGACGGACACAATCTCTTTGACGACGGCGAGGCGACTTACGGCAAAAGCTGGGGGCTTGAAGACTATTTGGACGATACCGGCAAGCAGATAATAATAGCTGCGGTGGAATGCAATCACGAAGGAGAAAGACGGCTCGAGGAGTATACTCCTAAAACCTTTTCGTACGACGGTAAGATCATCCGCTCGAATGGCGCTAAGTATATGAACTGGCTTGTACGCGAGTTTAAGCCCTTTATCGATGAAAATTATCCTACGTTGCGGGGAAGGGCGCATACGGCGATAGTCGGCAGCTCTATGGGCGGACTTATGGCTATGTACGCTCTGTCTAAATATAACGGTTATTTTTCCCGCGGGGCCGCGCTTTCGCCAAGTCTTTGGGTTTACGGCGGCGTTCCCGATTTTATTGAAAGGGCGGGGTTTAGACGGCGCACTTTGCTTTATACCGATTACGGCAGCAAGGAATTTACCAATCACGCGAATATGAAAACCATATTTGCCGATACCTGTTCCGCGCTTATAAAAAAGGGCGTTATTATAACTTCGCGCATCGTGCCCGGCGGCACGCATTCGGAAGCGTCTTGGGAAAAGAGCCTTCCGTATCTTTTCGAATCGGTTTTTCCCGAATTATAAAAGGAGTTTACATGAAAAACTTTATCTTTATTTCTCCAAATTTTCCCGATAATTACTGGAAATTTTGTTGCGAACTTGCAAACAACGGTCTCAACGTTCTCGGCATAGGCGATTGCCCTTACTTTGAACTCAGGGAAGAACTCAGAAATTCGCTTACCGAGTATTACCGCGTAAATAATCTTGAAAACTATGACGAGGTCTATCGCGCGGTTGCTTTCTTTATACATAAGTACGGTAAGATTGACTTTTTGGAGAGCAATAACGAGTATTGGCTGGAGCACGACGCCGCGCTCAGGACGGATTTCAATATTCTTTCGGGATACCGTCTAAGGCAGATGAAGGGCGTTAAGTTCAAGTCCCAAATGAAAAAGGCATACGCAAAGGCCGGTATCAGGACCGCGAAGCATTGTCTTGTAAAGTCATTAAACGGCTGTAAAAAGTTTATCGGAGAAGTCGGCTATCCCGTGATAGTCAAGCCCGACAACGGCGTAGGGGCAAACAATACTTACAAAATCAATAACGAGGAGGAGTTGAAAGAGTTTTTAAAAACTTCTCCGCAGCGTTACATAATGGAAGAATATATCGACGCTTTGGTGTGTTCTTACGATGCCGTCGTGGATAGTAAAGGCAATCCCGTATTCGAAACGGGGCTTAGGGAAATGCTGTCCCTTATGGATACAGTGAATAACGGCGAAAACAGCCTCTATTTTTACCCGCCCGAAATTGCGTCTGACGTACGCGAGGCGGGCCGCGCCGTTTTGAAAGCGTTCGCGGTCAAAAGTCGTTTCGTCCATTTTGAATTTTTCAGACTTTCGTCTGATCAGCGCATAGGCAAAAAGGGAGAAATCGTTGCCCTCGAAGTCAATATGCGCCCCGCAGGCGGTTGCTCGCCCGATATGATGAATTATGCGAACAGTACGGACGTGTACAAAATCTGGGCGGATATGATAGCCTACGACAGCACGCTCGTAAGCAAGGGCTTAGGATATTTTTGCGGATATGCGGGGAGAAGAGATTACAGGAGTTACAGATATACCGACGGAGAGATACGCGAAAGATACGGCGATAAGCTTAAATCGGTTATCAATATTCCCAAAGCCCTTTCGGGAGCTATGGCGGACGTCTGCTATATAGCAAACTTCGATACCGAAAAAGAAATGCTTGAATTTTTCGACTTTGTTGTCAAGGAGTAAATAAATAATTGCGTCCCGCAGATTGCGGGACGTTATTTTACGCGGATTTTTCCTTTTTTTCACCCTGACGTTTTATTTCTTTCATTATAGAGGGTTATAATGAGGACGTAAATATTTCAAGACAAACCGTTCTAAAATCAAAAAACCGTAAATATGCTATTATACACATAGATTTTGCGGAGGCGATTATGCTTGATTACAACGTTTACGAGGATATAGCAAGGCGGAGCAACGGGGATATTTACGTGGGAGTGGTAGGTCCCGTACGGACGGGCAAATCTACTCTGATCAAAAAGTTTATGACAGAACTCGTTATTCCGCACGTAGAGGACGGCAATTTAAAGACGGTTATGACCGACGAACTTCCACAGTCGGCTTCGGGCAGGAGCGTGATGACTACCGAGCCCAAGTTCGTTCCTGCGAAAGCAGCGGCGGTAAAACTGGATAACGCGGAGGCGAACGTAAGGTTTGCCGATTGCGTCGGATTTATAACGGAGGGTGCGCACGGTTTTGAGGAGGACGGTAAACCCCGTCTTGTAAACACTCCTTGGAGCGATAAACCTCTGCCCTTTGCGGAGGCGGCGGAACTCGGTACCGACAGGGTAATAACCGAGCATTCGACCATCGGCATTTTGGTTACGACGGACGGAAGTATTTCCGATATTCCCCGCGAGGGATATTTAAAGGCGGAAGAAAAGACCGTTTCCCGCTTGAAGGCTATGGGCAAGCCGTTTGTAATAGTGTTAAACTGTGTTGAACCCGACAAGCCCGCGGCGCGCAAACTCAAAGAGGAGTTGGAGGGAAAGTACGGGGTAACCGTAATTTCGACCAACTGCGAAAAACTGGACGAAGGCGGACTTTTAAATATTCTCAAAGCCGTTCTCTTCGAATTTCCCGTTTCGTCTTTTGACGTCAATATTCCCGAATGGATGCGCTTCCTGCCTGGAGACGGCTCTGCTGTCGGCGAACTTTTGGAAAGGGTAAAGACTGCCGCATCTTCTGTTAACAGAATGAAGGACTGTTCGGTATTCGACGGTATGCTTGCGGACTGTAAGTACTGGAAGGCGAACACGGGCGTAAATCTCAACCTTGCCGACGGTAAGGCCACGGTTACGGCCTACGTGCGCGACGGAGTATTCTTCGATATGCTTTCGGAAATTGCCGGGGATGAAATTAAGGACGAGTACAGTTTAATGCGCTTTGTCAGGTCTTCGTCGGAAGCCAAGCGGGGATACGATAAGGTCAAGGACGCGCTTGAATGCGCCAAGGTAAACGGCTACGGCATAGTCAGTCCTGACGACGGAGATATGAGTCTGGAAGCTCCCAAGGTAGTCAGACAGGGCGGAAGCGTAGGTATAAAACTCCGCGCGACGGCGCCTTGCTATCATATAGTTAAAATAGACGTCACGGGCGAAGTTAATCCCATTATGGGCAGCGCAGGACAGAGCGAGGGCATAGTTCAGGGAATGATGGCGGGATTTGAAAACAATCCCGACGATATGTGGGACACCAACGTATTCGGAAAATCTCTCCGCGGAATGGTAAAAGAGGGACTGTCTACAAAGGTCGGCGCTATGCACGACGAAACAAAGACCAAGATGCGCAAGGCCATAACCCGTATAGTAAACGAGGGCAAGGGCGGAGTGATCTGCATAATTCTTTAAAATTCACCCTGTAGTTTATAAATAATTGTCATAAATCGCAGGGCAAGTGAATAAATATAGTAAGCAAGGGACGTTATCCGCGTCGGGAAAAAAGGTTTTCCGATAAAGCGGCGCGGGTGATGATTTGCAAAATATAAAGGCGGGAAAGGTATTCCCGCCTTTAACAATTTTATAAATCTTTATGTTTGGGTTTGCGCTCTTTGTCGATCAAAAGCGGTGAAGGAACAGTTATTTTACCGTCGGCAGAGAACAGCGAGGCTTCGTTTTTAAGTCCGGAAACGTAAGCGTAATATTCCTCTTCGGTAATTTTAGGTACTTTGTTTTTCTTCTTGCCCATAAAAATTCGGCTCCTTTTTTTATGTATTATGAGCAGTAAAACGGTCTTTTATACGGCTTTTAAGGATAGTTTTTAAAGGTATTTATAAAGAGTCGAAAAATGGCGGTAAAAGCCCGTTAGTCCCAACATATATTGGGGTTTACGCAAAAATTTCGGAAAATAAACACAAAAAACTTGCGGATAATCATTTACTTTTTATAAAAAATGGTGTAAACTAAGACAGAACCCGTTTTTATAAAACGGTACTATTTTACGAAATTACTCTTACGAGGTGGAAAATGGCCGAAAATAAAAGAGATAACTCGCCTAAACCCGCTCAACCCTCCAACGGGGTTGAAGCTATTCTCGAAAGCGAAAAAATAATATCCGCCAAAGCCGACGAAATGTTGGATATGGCGGCTGCCGCCGGCGCCGACATTCGCAGCGTGCTTAACGGCATTGCTTCGGGCAAGCAGGAGTTGGAGCGTATTTGCGTTCAGAGCGAGGCCATTCATACCGCGCTGGGCGACGAATGCGAATCTTTGAGGCGCGAACTCAATTATCTTGCAGTTCAGAGCGCGAGTATTTTCGATAATATTTCGGAAAAATTCAACGAGCTTAAAGAACTTATCGAGGAAGGCGAAAAGTCTTACGGCAAAGCCGCTTCGGAAGCTTCGCAGCCGTCGGTTGCGGAAATAGACTACGATCGTCTTGCGGACAAGCTCGCAAAACGTATGGCGGAAAACTCCGTTCAGGCAAGACCGTATCAGGGAACTGCTTACGCCCCCGCGCAAGCGCCCGTCGATTACGATCTTCTTGCGGAAAAGCTGGCTGCGCGTATGCCCGCGCAGCAGGTTTATCCCGCCGCGGTACAGCCTGTTATCGATTACGATCTCTTGGCCGATAAGCTTGCATTGCGTATGCCTCAGACTCAGACGGCAATGTCCGCACAGCCTTATGGCGCGCCCGCTATCGATTACGATACGATAGCGCAGAAGATAGCAGTCCTTATCACGATAGATAAACTTCCCGAAATCAACAGCGACGAGATTGCCGATAAGGTTGTTTCGCGTATGCCGGCGCAGGAAGTATACTCTCCCGACTATATCGCATCCCGCATAGCCGAGCAGATTATAATTCCTCCTATGCAGGCGGAAATGGATTTCGATTATGAGTATCTTTCGGGCAGAGTTGCCGATAAAATCGCCGTGCCCGATATGACCGTTGCTCTTGACAACGACTATATCGTCGGAAAAATTTCCGAAAAGATCACGACAGCCAACGTCGATTACGAATACCTTGCGCAGAGAGTTGCAAGTTCCATCGGTTTAGGCGTCATAGACAGCGAATTTGTAGCGTCCCGCTTAGCGGAAAAACTTGTTATTCCCGAGCAGTACGTTGTAAACTTCGACTACGATCTTTTGGCGGAGAAGGTTGCGGAGAAAATTTCCGTTCCCGAGGTCAGCCAAACGTCGTACGCCGAATCTAACGTACCGTTTGAATACGACGTCAACGAGGCCGAGCTTGCCGACGCGATAGCGCTCAGAGTAGGTTCTCTTAAAGCCGAAGATTTCGAAATTCTCGTCGACGACGAGGGCTGCGCTTCTCTTGCTAAGGAGATCTGCGGTAAATTCGATTATGAAAAAATTGCGGATACCGTTGCTGAAAAACTCCACGACATAATTGCGGAAGTGAGCGAGGAAGAGCCCGATTACGACGATATGGCGGCAAAAATTTCCGAGAAAATCAACGTTGCCGCAATCAACGAAGAGACCATTGCAGAAAAGGCCGCGGCCGTTCTTTCCAATTATCTTCCCGAGTTTGATACGGACGATATTGCGGATAAAGTTGCAGAACAGGTTATCAGCGCCCTTCCCGCAATCGATCACGACGCGCTTACCCAGTCGATTTCCGATAGGATTATAGCGTCGCAGGAAGACAACGACTATGAAGTCGTTCTTGACGATGAAGGACTCGACCGCGTTTCTGACAGTGTTTCTGAGAAAATATGTAAAACTACCGATGAAGCGTTCGAGGTGTTGGACGGTAAAATCGGCGTATTGAATAATGACGTCGGCACGCTGGATGAAGAAGTAAACGCTATTGACGAACAGATTACTAAACTCAATAAAGAGATCGAGGAAATCAAAGAACTCCTTTTGAGCGGTGCTTTGATAGTTAGAAGCGAGCAACCTCAGGAAACCGTTACCGAAACGGTTAACGACACTTATTCCGCGTACGAAGATTACAATACGTACGACGATCTTGTAACCGTCTCCGATCTTATTGACGTAACTCAGGACTACGATGAAGAAGAACCCGAAGAGATCGTCGAAGAAAAAGTAGTCGAAGAACCCGAAGAGATCGTCGAAGAAGAAGTAGTCGAAGAGCCCGAGGAGATCGTCGAGGAAGAAGTAGTCGAAGAGCCCGAAGAGATCGTCGAGGAAGAAGTAGTCGAAGAGCCCGAGGAGATCGTCGAGGAAGAAGTAGTCGAAGAGCCCGAGGAGATCGTTGAGGAAGAAGTAACCGAAGAGCCCGAAGAGATCGTCGAGGAAGAAATAACCGAAGAGCCCGAGGAGATTGTCGAGGAAGAAGTAATCGAAGAACCCGAGGAGATCGTCGAGGAAGAAATAACCGAAGAACCCGAGGAGATCGTCGAGGAAGAAATAACCGAAGAGCCCGAGGAGATTGTCGAGGAAGAAATAACCGAAGAACCCGAAGTTATTACAGAGCAGACCGCAAAAGATGAAATTGCGGCGGCTTATGGTTCGGCCGCGTTGATTATAGACGACGATGACGAGGATGACGAAACCGAGGAAGAAAGCGAAAGTGACGAAGAAACGGAAGAACTTCCCGGCGGAGTAGACTTTGCCAATATGATGCGTTTTAACCGCAGTTTTATTGCAAGGATTATTCAGAGTACCGACGATCAGAAAAAGTATTACGGCGAAGTAAGAAACGCTCTTTTGAGTTACAGAAAGGTCAATTCCAATATCGCTTGGGGTGCGGAACGTTTCCACAAGGGCAGGGAAACAATCGCTCGTTTCAAGATCCGCGGCAAGACGCTTGTATTGTATCTTGCTCTCGATCCGCAAACGCACGAAATTTCCGTATATCATCACAAGGACGTATCGGATAACAAGTCGGTTGCCGGAACTCCTATGATGATCAAAATAAAGAGCCCTCGCGGCGTTAAAAAGGCTATAAGGCTCATTGACGAAATGCTTGCGGCGCGCGAAGGCATAAAGAGAAACGTACCCGAGCGCGATTATGCGGCAATGTATCCTTACGAAAGTATGGAAGAGCTTATTGAAGACGGACTTGTAAAAGACGTCCGCAAGAATAAATAAAAACAGCGGGGGTTGATTTTGTCAACCCCTTTTAATTTAAGTATATAGTTTAATAAATTATCGGAGACAGATTTTGGAGAACGAAAAACAAAAAGTCACGCCTTCGGCAAAGTTGCCGTCAAGGCGTCGCCGCACGGATAACCGTGCGGAAGGCAAAGTTATTACGGAAGAAAAAACTTTGAAGAATAACCCTAAAAAGCGCGGTGGCAAAGGCGAAGGGCCTCGTCGCGAAAAGAACGTACGCACGCCTTCGCCCGAAGTTTCCGTTGCGGTAAAGAAATCCCGCCGCAAGCAGGAAAACGATAAGGTTAAGCCCGAATATCCCGTAAAACCCAACCGCAAGGGCAGCAAGAACAAATCCGTAAAGATCGTATTTTTGGGCGGCGTGGGAGAAATAGGCAAAAATATGACCGCGCTGGAATGCGGCGACGACATAATAATTATAGATGCGGGCGCGATATTCCCCACGGATGAAACTCCCGGGTTCGACCTTATTGTTCCCGATATTACCTATCTTTTGGAGAACGCAAAAAAAATCCGCGGACTTATTTTAACTCACGGACACGAAGATCATATCGGCGGAGTGCCCTATCTTTTAAAAGAACTCAAAGTTCCCGTGATAGGTACCAAGCTTACGCTTGCGCTCGTAGACAATAAGCTCAGGGAACACAGGCTCAACGACGTTAAAGAGATCACTGTCACTCCCGATCAGACGATACAGCTTGGATGTTTTTCCGTCCGCGCTATAAACGTCAATCACTCTATAGCCGGTTCGCTTGCGTTCGCCATAAAGACGCCCCAGGGCGTAATTTTCCACAGCGGCGACTATAAGATAGATCTTACTCCCGTTGCGGGCGCGCCCATTGATCTTGAAAGCATAAGCAAACTCGGTGCGGAGGGCGTGCTGCTCTATATGGGCGAAAGCACCAATATAGAGCGTCCGGGCTATACTATGAGCGAAGCTACAGTAGGCAGTACGCTGGACAGGCTGTTCAACGAGAACGTTCGCAGGAGACTTATTATAGCCACGTTCGCTTCGAACGTGCACAGGTTACAGCAGATAATAGATCTTGCAGTAAAGTACAGGCGTAAAGTTGCGCTGTCGGGAAGAAGTATGCTTAACGTCGTGGAAGCGGCGGAAAAAATAGGCGAAATCAAAATTCCAGAAAACGTCCTTGTTGACGTTTCGAAAATAAAGAATATGAGGGACAGCGAAATTGTTGTAGTTTCGACAGGCAGTCAGGGGGAGCCTATGAGCGCCCTTACACGTATGGCAAACGGCGATAATCCTTCGGTTACCGTTGGCAACAACGATACAGTAATTATATCCGCGTCCCCTATACCCGGCAATGAAAAACTCGTTTACAGGGTAATAAACAACCTCTACCGCAAGGGCGCGGACGTCGTTTACGAGAGCTTGCAAAATATTCACGTTTCAGGTCACGCCTGCCGAGAAGAGCATAAAATCATGCATACGCTGTTAAAGCCCAAATTTTTTATTCCCGTACACGGCGAATATCGTCATCTTAAAAAGCACGGTCAGCTTGCAGAAGAACTCGGCACGCCGAGCGGCAGAGTATTTATTCCCGATATAGGCGACTGCGTCGAACTCACTTCCCGTGAAATGAAAAAGATCGCAAGCGTGCCCTCGGGTTCCCGTCTCATCGACGGCGAGGGTATCGAGGACGAAAAGGCGAGCGTGATCATAGACGACAGACGCCAGTTATCGGAAGAGGGGTTGTTTATCGTCTCCATAGCCGTTTCTAACGGCGAGGTGGTGGGCGAGCCCGCGATAAATTCAAGGGGCTTCGTGTTCGACTTCCACAGGGACTACAACAGGGAAATGCGAGAAGTAATATACCGCGCCATTGACGGAGTGGATATAGCGCGCAACGGAACGGACGAACTTAAACGCGCGGTAAAGCGTTCTCTTCGCAACTATCTTATGAAAAAGACCAAACAATCCCCTATGGTTGTGCCCGTAGTGGTTGAGATCTGAAATTAAGTATTTATGGATAACTATACCTACGCTCATAAAAATACCGAAAAAGGCGAACGACGGACAAGGACGGCGGCTTTCAATAAACCCTCTTTGGACAGATCTTTAACGGCGTTGAGAGAATACGCTTTTGCTAAGGAAATACCCGTTTCCGACGACGAATCTTTAAACTTTTTACAGACGGTTTTAAGCGCGGTTAAACCCCGCAAAATATTGGAGCTCGGTGCCGCAATAGGCGTTTCGGGCTCCGTAATGCTAAAAATATGTCCAGATGCTCACTTGACCACTATAGAACGCGACCTTGATTTTTACAATCGCGCCAAACAAAATTTTGAGAATGCGGGGCTTTCCGATCGGGTAAATCCTATCTTAGGCGACGTCGGCGAGGTTTTAAACAAGCTTGACGGTCGTTACGACTTCATATTTATGGACTGCGCCAAGGTTCAGTATATCAAATATCTTCCCCGCCTGAAAGAGCTTATGAATACGGGCGGCGTACTCATAGCGGACGACGTCCTATTGTTCGGGTACGTTACGGGAGAGGAGGAAGTTCCAAAAAAACGCAAAATGCTTGTGGAACACATAAAGGAATATATTTCGGCTGTTACAAATGACGACGAGTTGTATACAACTATATTGGACGTAGGCAACGGAATCGCTATGTCGGTAAAAAAATAATTGAATTAAGAATATGGTTACGGAATTACTTGCCCCTGCGGGCAACATTGCAAAACTTAAAACAGCGCTGTACTTCGGCGCAGACGCCGTGTACGTAGGCGGCAAAGATTTTTCCCTGCGTTCGTTTGCTGACAACTTCACCCGTGAGGAATTGAGCGAGGGTATAAAATACGCTCACGCGCGTGGTAAAAAGGTATACGTTACGGCAAACGTATTCGCAAAAAATGCGGATATGTCGCTTTTGGAGGACTATTTCGCATTTTTACAGTCGGTAGAGGCTGATGCCGCGATTATTTCCGACAGCGGAGTTTTTGCCGCGGCAAGAAAGTCCGCGCCCGCGCTCGATATTCATATTTCCACTCAGGCAAATTTAACTAATAAGTACGCTGTAAAGTTCTGGTACGAACAGGGCGCCACAAGGGCGGTGCTTGCGCGCGAACTCTCTTTAAAGGAAATTTCCGAAATTCACGATTACATTCCGGAAATGGAACTGGAAGCGTTCGTTCACGGCGCGATGTGTATTTCTTATTCGGGCAGATGTCTTTTGTCGGATTATCTTGCGGGGCGCAGGAGCAACAGCGGCGAATGCGTACAGGCGTGCAGGTGGAAGTACCGGTTGCGTAAGAGCGACAGCCTTTCCGATAGCGGATGGCTCGATCTCGAAGAGGACAGTCGCGGTTCATACGTGCTCAATTCTAAGGATCTCAATATGAGCGAGCATTTAAAGGAACTGCAAATCGCGGGAGTATCGTCGTTTAAGATAGAAGGTCGTATGAAGTCGGAGTACTATCTTGCGACGGTAATAAACGCTTACCGCCGCTGTATGGACGGCGGGTTTACCGACGAGATCGCTCGCGAATTGAAAACCGCCGCTCACCGCGATTATACTACGGCGTACGCGCTTGGCGAGAATACTCAAACGGTAAATTACGGCGACAGTCAGGCAAAGGGCGACTGCGATTATATAGCAAACGTTTTAGACTGTTCGGACGGATTTATAACAGTGGAAATGCGCGGAAGATTCGCCGTAGGCGACACTCTCGAAGCGCTATCGCCCGGCCGTGACTTCGGCAAAGCTTTCCGTGTGGAAAGAGCGTACGACAGCCGCGGCGAAGAGGTGACGGACTGTAAGCTCGTTCAGGAAAAGTACAGGATCAACTGTCCGTATAGCTTTTCCGCCGGCGATATATTGAGAAGGAGAAAATGAAGCTCGGGCGAGCTGAGCACAGACATTTCAACGCGTTGTTGACATTTTTTCGCGCGTTGAATATAATGTATTTGTCATATGATTAAAGAAGGTAATAAAAAATCAAAACTTAATATATTGTTAAGCGTGATAATTGCTCTCATTTTGATTATCATTGTTTTTGAAATTATCTTCGGAATTATGTTCAAAGGCATTTACGTAGTTCAAAGTTCTATGTGCAATACGCTTATAGGAGCGACAGAAGAGGATAAGTACGGCGGCGATTACGTGTACGTAAAGCTTAACGCAGTACCCGACTACGGCGATATTGCGGTTGTCTACAAGGACGAGCAAACGCTCTATATAAAACGCGTAATTGCAAAGGGCGGCGACAGAGTGAAGATAATCAACGGCAAGCTGTGGATACAGTATGCCGACAGCGAGGAGTTTGTTGCTGTCGAAGAGGATTACGTAGATCCAAACAACAGGCAAAATCCCCAGCGCAATAATTTCCCCAGGGATAACGGCAAGGTAATAGAGGAAGGTCATCTTGTAAAAGAGGGCTGTATGTTTCTGTTGGGCGATAACAGGGACGTAAGTATAGACAGCCGCGAGTTGGGGGATTTCGGTTATGATAGGTTATACGGCGTGGTAACCGACTGGTCTGTCGAACATAAAAAAGGAATTACGGCTTTTTATAAATTTTTTCATTTCGATATTCCCTCGTTTTTCGGAGTAAACGTAAAAGTCAAGGGGATAGACGGTTAAAAGGACGGTTGGCGCAATCGTCCTTTTTTATTTGGTAAAGAATGAATTGTCAAGTAAATAATGCAAAAAAGTTATAAAAAAATTTTAAGACGGCTTA
>CAJUOY010000010.1 GCA_910588645.1 uncultured Christensenellaceae bacterium | reverse complement strand
CGAACGCTTTCCCGATCAATATCGGTTTAGAGTTCGGATTATATTCGTTTGGCGCGGAAGGCGAGATTTGAACTCGCGCTGCAGTTTCCCGCACTACTCCCTTAGCAGGGGAGCCCCTTGAGCCACTTGGGTACTTCCGCACTCGGTTCCGACAGGCTCGTCGTCGGAACAGCTATATTTAAAGCTAAATCAATATAGCATATTTTTATTCGTTTGTCAAAACATTATTCCACATTTTCGGAAATTTAGTCATTTTTTAAAGTCCGCGCAATAGTCCATATAACGCTATGCCGCCTCGGTTACCTTTATATGGCAGTCACACTTGACCTTGCTGTCCTCGGTATAAATTATTTCACCTATACTGTCGGCGACAATGCTCCCCGAGAGCGGATTTTTTACAGACACTATGCCGCCCTTGATCTTTGCTTCCACCTGGGAATACTCGAAAGAAAAGTCGCACCCCTCCGTTTCACAATCTATAAGTTTAAGATTTTTACAGTAACACAGAGGTTGCGTGCCTATAATCTTGCAATTTATAAAGGTGAGATTTTCCGCATACCAGCCGAGGTATTCTCCCTTGACGACAGAATTTTTTACCGTTACGTTTTTTGCGTGCCAGAACGCGTCCTTAGTGTCGAGATTGCAATTTTCTATAACGGCGTTTTCCACATACTGGAAGGAATATTTCCCCTTGAAGTTCACGCCTTCCAAATGAATATCCGCAGCCATTAAAAAGAGATATTCGCTTGTTATCGAAGAATCTTTGACCTTTACACCACGGCTTTTCCAACCGAATTCGGGCGAAACCGTCTCGCAATTTTCAATCGAAACGTCCGCGCACTCCCGCAGCGCCTTTATGCCGAGTAATTTACTGTCGTTTATCTTTACGCCGCTCGTGTACCACAGCACGGCGCGGCACTTATCCGTCATTGTCACGGATTTAAGTTCCACTCCGTTATCGTGCCACAGCGGATAGCGCAAATTCATAAAACAGTTTTCCAGTTTTACGTCGGTCGCCTCCTTCAAAGCCGATTCGCCGTCCTCCTCACCGTCGAACGAACAGTTTATTAGGTGAACGTTCTCCGCGGCGTACAAAGCGCGCTCGGAAGGAAAATTTTTATTCCTGATTATCTTCATTTTCTATATTTTCTCCCATAGTGTAAGCGGCCGCAGGGAACTCGGTCTTTTCTATTTCGCCCTTTGCGCCTACGCCCGTGCCGCGCAGTACGCCTGCGATTTTAACGCCTTCGAAGCAATCAACCCAGCCCTGTATGACCGAGACCGAAACGTCCATAGCCTTTTCTTCGTTATCCGCAGAGGACGCCAGCAAATAAACGTCGCGGAACTTGACCTTTTTGGAATAGAGCGGATTGAGCCTGTCCAAAAAAGTTTTAAGCTGGCCGCTTATCGAATAGTAATAAACGGGCGTTGCAAATACAAGCACGTCGGCCTCTTCGAAGTCGGGATACAGCCCGTTCATTTCGTCGCTTAAAACGCACCTGTCGTGAACCTGACAGAACAGACACCCCATACAGAATTTTAAATTCAAATCGCGCAGGGCGATGATCTTTACGTTGTGCCCTGCCGCCTTTGCGCCCTCCGCAAAGCTCATAGCCAAAGTATCGGAGTTGCCGCCTTTGCGGGGTGACGAGGTTACGACTACTACGTTTTTCATTGCTTTCTCCTTGGTAAGTGATCTACGGATAAATTATAACATAATTTTAAGTAAATTACAATACTTAATTTTATAATAACCCGCAACCGTCTGCGATAAACGAAATTAATACACTATTATCAATGTAAAAACAAAAAAGCAAGGAAAGTTTTCAATCTTTCCTTGCTTTTTATAAACATTTTGCTATTAATAATTGAAATTATCCTTTCTTTTGATCCTCTTATACTGCGCGTAAATTTCCGCGCCGAGGCCGATAGCAGAGAACAAGAGCACCATTGCGAGATCGGCGTAGAACCAAAGCGCAAACTCGCTGTCAGTCATCAAAATGTTGAAAGCTTCTATGGGCGTATACATTCCGTCCGCCGCAATCCCCGCCGCGACGATATAAACCGCCAAAACAGAAATCACCATAAACGCAACCGTGGTTGCGCCTACGATCAAAAGCATCATTTTATTTGGTTTGCCCTTGAATTTTTTATAAAGGAAACAACCAAGGGTGACCGAAACGACCGCCGACAGCGAGGACACGAAGCCTATGAGGTAGAGAATTATTACGCAGACCGCGCCGGCCAACCCGCCTATTACAGCCCCGAGAAAACCTTTTAAATAATTGTTAGGAGCGCTGTCAAATTCTTTTTTATCCGCAGCGATAGCTGCGGATAAATCGGTTGCGCAACCGAGATCCATCGTTATCGTAAATCCGTCCAAATCGCATTTCTTTATTTGCTCTTCTTCAATGGGCTTACCGCATATCGGGCAAATGCCAGTGCCTGACGCGCCCTGCTCTTTGAGCGTGGAAAACAAAAACCCAAAGACTTCCGGAAGTCGCTTCAACAGCTTTCCCATAGTAAAATCGCCAAGTCCTACGCTCAACCCGTAACGAGTAAACGCGTAATTGAAATACCTGTCCTTACGGCTGCTTAAAATGTCGCCGATAACGCGCTTCTGCTCCTCCGTAGCATAACACGTAATGTGAAGCCTGAACGGCGCAACGGTATCGAAACCGTTTACGTTCGCGTTGATTTCATAGCCGTCGATTTCGCCGTACGCCTTATTTCCGTCAACCGAAACGCCGTAGCCGGCAAAAAAATCCGTCCACTTTGTATTCATAAACTCTCCATATTTATTTTTTTATTATATTATCACAGATGTCGATTTATGTCAATATTCAACTTAAAATTATTTGCGCTTTTTAGGTAGCGGCGTTATCCTTTCCAATAGCACCACCACTTCGGAGGTGAGCTTTTTATCGGCCGTATCCAGCACATAGTGCTCCTTTGCGCCCGCGTACGGAACGCCGCGCACGGCATCCTTCATAAGCTCGGCAACCTGCGGAAGCTGTTTAACGAACACCCTGTTGTCGCATACGAGCAATATAGGCTTATCGTTTGCGTAAACCATATATTCCCCGAACATTTTCCTGTACCTTATATCGTAATCTCCCTGAATTTGTCCGCAGACGAAGAGAATAAATTCCTCGGTAGTGGCCATAGATTTTCTCCTTTATCTTTAAATATTTTAAAATCGGGCGCATTGTGCGCCCGATCGTCAGATTTGAGATTGTTGAGTTTGTTCCGTAGCGCGCGCTTTCTTTTTACTCTTTTTCTTTTTTCCTCCGCAATGGGGTATCTCCTTCCATTCGAGGTTCTTTTTAAAGAGCGCAACAACGTCCAGAACAACGTTGAGCATAAGGAAGAACGGCCAAACCAAAAGTGCGCCAAGCATTGTGAAAAAGCCTACTCTCGGAATGCGCTTGTGTTCGAGAATTAACAAAAGCACGGCCTGCAATATACATATTGCATAAGAAATTCCGAAGCCTATTCCCGAGACGATGCCGTAAAATGTCCAAACCTTTACGGGGTCGTAACCGAAGTACGGACAGAATGCCGTAAGGATAAGCTGAATTATGAGCGTCAATATGCTCATTACGCCCAACGGCAATATCGACGTTGAAAAATCGTAAACGGAATACTTGTTTTTACCGCCCTTCTTTTTGGGGGTAAACAGGCTCTTCATAAGGGCCTTAAAGCGGGTAAAGAACACTATCATATGCCCGCGTGCCCATCTCATACGCTGGCGGAGCATAACTTTGACCGTAGTAGGCTGTTCGTCGAAAAACTCTGCCTCGTCGCAATAAAAGATCTTGCTGCCGCAGGCGATGTTGTCGGCGGAAAACTCCCAGTCCTCAGTCAAAGTGACGTAATCCCAACCGTCTTTCAACAGCGCGGAATTAATTACGTAACCCGTTCCCGAAACGCGCGTGGAGCAGTTGCATACCGTTCTGCCGCGCGCCTCGAACCTGCACGCCGTAATGAAGTACAGTCCGTAAAGGCAGGACATATAGTTGTCTGCAAAGTTTTTGGAATTGCGGTAGGAAGTGATTATATGCTTCTTTTCCGTTGCGACGAACGCGTCGTTCATCTTTGTGAAATAATTTTTACTTACGGTATTGTCCGCGTTGATTATAAAAAATCCGTCGTAATTTTCCGTACCGTAATCTTCGTTTATCTTCTGCACGAGATGCTTGTAGGCATAGCCCACCGTTCTCTCCGCAGGGTTATTGTACTCGTAAACGGTGGCGCCCTTCGAACGGGCTATTTCGGCCGTCTTGTCCGTACAGTTATGAGCGACTACGAAAACCTGAATTTTATCGCGGGGGTAATCGGAATTATTTATACTGTCAAGCAGTCCGCCTATGACGAATTCCTCGTTACGGGCGCCGATAATTACCCCGTATTTAAGTTTTTTATCTGTGGAAGGGTATTTCTTTTTTGCAAATATACCTATTATGGTAAATAATGCGTACTGGATGAGCATAAGCCCTAACGCGCACCATAGCGCAAAAAATACCAACAAAACTATTTCATAGTAACCCATAACATTTATGAGTATAACAAACAAAATTACATTTATCAAGTAAAAAGGCAAATTATGTCAAAATAATCTGCCTTTATATATTATTTATTTAATTATTCGCTTATTCGGTTTTTTCCGCTCTAACCTTTTTGATCTTCTTATATAACAGAAATCCGAGCGCCGCAAGTCCGCCTGCCGCAAGTACGTCCCAAACTATAACCATTATCTTATAGTAAGCAAAACCGTTTACAAAGCTTACTCCGTGAACGAAGCCGTTCATACCCGCGGAATTAACTACCGTATAGAGCAGTCTGTGCGCCGCTTCACGGGCGTAACCCTGATACTCGGTATCTCCCGCAAGCGTGAAAGTCGTCGCGAACAGGTTGGTCATATCCACCGTTTTGAGCTTTGCGTCGCCGCCGGCCGCAATAGTCTGTCTGGTATCCATATATGAGGGGACCTCGTAATCGGTCAAAACAAATCCGTTAAAGCCCCACTCTTTTCTGAGGACGCCCGTAATGAGATTGTAGTTTCCGCCCGCCCAAGTCGCGCCTATACGGTTAAACGAGGACATAACCGCGGTTGCCGCAGGCATTTCGCGCGTCTTCATAGTGTAAGAAACAATTTCGCCGTTCTCGTCCTTTACAGGTTCGTTGTACTTCATCTCGACCGTGTTGTCCTTAATGCACATTTCAAACGGTTTGAGATAAATTTCACGAATTGCCTGTTCTCCAGACCAGGTAACGAGACCGAGGTGGTCGCGATGAGTTTCCTGATCGTTGAGCGCAAAGTGCTTGATGAAGGAATACATACCCTTTCTCGCCGCGCCCTGAACTTCCGCCGCGCCGAGCACGCCGCTTATAAAGCTGTCCTCGGAATAGTACTCGAAGTTTCTGCCCGCAAAAGGCGTTCTGTGGATATTCATACCGGGGCCGTACCAGCCGACGACTCCGCCGAAAAGTCCGTCCTCGCCTACGCCCTCGCCCATTTTAACGGCGAGATCTTCGTTCCAGGTGCTTGCAAGCATATACTCGGTGGGCCAGGTCATCGCGTAATAGTTGTCGCCAATGGGCAACGATCCGTGACCTACGACCTTGTTGAGTCCCGCAGGGCCGTCAAGGTCGGAAACCTTGGGTTTATTTATAGATTTAGCCGCAGGCGAACAATAGCCGCATTCGTCTATAAGCTTATTGAGCTCGGGAATCGTCAGCTCGCTTAAAAGTTCATCCCAAAGAGGATCGTCGAAATCCGCGCCGCGAAGATCGATGAGATCGACGCCGTTTTTCTCGCCGAATTGATACTTAGTAGGAGCAGTGCCCTCGGCGGGATTGAGAGAGGAACGGGAATCGAGTTTGGCTTTAAGTTCGCTTGAAATAGCGTGCGCCCACTGCTTGCCGCCTATTTCCGCGCCGCTGTCCGCCTGTGAAGCGTAGCCGTATCTGAGCCCGTTGTTTTCCATAACCGACCAGTTTGAGCGGGAAAGATACTTTGCGCCTTCCGCCGTGCAACCGTCGAATTGATTTGTTATTTTGACCTGTTCGTCTCCGTTGTTGTAGGTCGAATAGGTCGTTTTATCGGTAGAATTGCAGACGTAAGAGCCGACGAGCGAACTGTTGCCCGTACCTGAAAGTTTGGAAAGATCTACCTTAGCGTCTCCCTGTTCGCTTCTTGCGGCGAGCACGTTATTTACCGCCGTATGAGCGTCGGGTGCAGCGGTAATATAGTACCTGCCGCTTTCGAGAATATAGGTCTTTTCGTTATTCGCATCATATGATACGAAATCTTTGAGGTTTATTTTTACGGATGCTTCGTATTCGCCGTCCGGCTCGATATAATCGGTCTTTGCAAAACCTACGAGCGAAACTGCGGCTTTTTCAACGCCATACTCCTCGTCATACTCTGTATAGGGCGATTGAACGTAAATCTGCACAACGTCCTTGCCGCGCCTTTTAACTCCGTCGAGTCCCGTATTGCGTACAGTGACAGTCACGGTAATATCTCCGTTTTCATCCGGCTGTGAAACTTCGAAATTATCCCAGGTGAAATCGGTATATGACATACCGTAACCGAAGGGGTACTGGACTACGGAATTATAATCGTAAACTCCCGTGTTAGCCCTGCCCGTAACCACGTCTTCGTAACGGGTTTCGTAATACTTATAGCCTACATAAATGCCCTCGGCATAGTTTACGTAATAGTAGTCGGAATTTTCATATCTGTAATCGCCCATATTCTGCATAGCGGGCGAAGAGAAAGAATCGTAAGCAAACGTGTCCACAAGGTGACCGGAAGGAGAGATCTCCTTGCCGTCCTTATCCAAACCCGTAAGAACGCGGCCGAGGCCGTAGACGCCCGTTCTACCCGCGCCGGGGAAGTTGAGAACGGCCTTGATGTTGGGGTAATCCTTTACCCAGCCGAGTTCGGGCGCGTTGTTGCAGTTGACGAGTAAAATTATATTTTCGAAATTTTCGTCAAGATATTTTATGATTTCAAGCTCGGTCTCGTCGGGTTCGAGATAGTGCGAACCCGCCTTGCCGCCGTAAGCGGCCATATCCCTTGCCTCGTCGCCGCCTTCGCCGCCCGTGCGGGAAAGCACGAACATTGCGGTAGTGCCCGCAAAGGAAGATACCACGCCGCTATCGGAGCGAATTACGCTCAAAGGGCATTCGTTTATACTCCAATCGAGAGCCGCGCCGTAATTAATAACTCCGGGGCCGCGCTTATAGGAAGAACCTTTGCCGCTCTTATAAAAGTTCCAAAGGGCGGAATTTACGGAAAGCCCCGCCGCTTCGAGTCCCGTTTTAAGATCGGCCGTCAGTTCGAAACTGCCCGAACCCGAGCCCGAACCGCCGCTGACGAGATCAACGGAAGAATGACTGAAAAGGCTGAGTTGGGAGCCCTTTGCAAGAGGAAGAAGTCCGTCGTTTTTGAGAAGCGTCACGCCCTCCTGCGCTATTTCCGCGCAGAGCTCTTCCTCGTACTCGTACAAGGATTTGGGGCTGTCGAAACTGCTTTTTACATATTGGGTATCCGCGCCCTTGGTATCTCCTTTAAGATAGGAAGGCGTGCTTCCGAAAAACTGCTCCAGAATATTGTCGTATTTTCCGAGCGTGAGTACGTTTGCAAGTACGCTCGCAATTATGATCAAAGCCATCGCAACAGGTATGATTATCAGGCTGATCGATTTGATTTTTTTCATATATTACTCCTGTTTACACTTTAAAAGGCCGCCGTTTTCAAGCGAAAACAGCGGCCTTTATCTACATTATTCCGCCGTAACCGACGCGAATTTAAATTCGCTCAAAGTGACGTTGCCGCTGAACAAATCTTCCGTACCTCTCGCGCTGTCAAGGAACACGTTGATCACGGTTACCGCGCCGCGGTCTGTCTCGCCGTCGTAAGTTATGATAAGCGTTACCTCTTCGCCGGCCGCAACCGTTACGAACGAGCCGCCCCATTCAGTATCTGTACGAACTTCCGTTCCGCCGATGGCGGTTGCCGATACGTTGCAAGCCGCGGTATTTCCTATCTGCTCGGTCGCAAGCACGTCAACGCGCGCCTGCACGGCTTCCGTGCCGTTATTTTTGATTTTGAGGCTGAAGGTATTCTTGCCTGCCGCATGAGTAGCCGCCTCCGCGGTAGAAGTGCTGTAACTGTTGCCTTTAAAGTCTGTATAAGTCACGTTTACGCCGTCTTCCGCATTATCAACCGTGTAAGTGGCGGAAGTAAAGGTAAGATCTACGTTATCGCCCTCGGGTTCCTTGGGAGGCTCGGGTTCCTTTAACTCTTCTTCGCCGCCGAAGGCCATTTCCGAAAACGTTACGTCGCCCGCATGCGTTTCTTTATCGTCCCACTGCCAGGTATCGAGGAAGAACATAATCTTCGACGCCTTGCCGTTTTTGCCGTTGCTGGTGTAAGTTATCGTTACGAGCGTTTCTCCCTCTTCCGCAAGCGTGAACATAGAACCGCCGTAAACAGTATCGGTATTGATCGCAACGTCGTTGGTTGCCGTTGCGGAAAGGTTTGTCGCCGTACCGCTTTCTCCCGTTATATCTACGCGGACTTTAACGGGCGCTGCCGCATTGTTTTTAACCTTTACGGTGAACGTCGTCTTGCCCTGAGCAAGCTGTGCAGCCGCGGCGGAAATATTCGCGTAAGATCCGCCGGCAACGTCCGCATACGTTACTTTCATACTGTTGGACTCTTCGTCGGTGTTGATGATATACGAGGGAATGCTGCCGCTGAATTTAACGTTGGTCTCGTCTATTGTGACTCCGTTGTTTTCGCCCGAAGGTTCTTCGGGAAGAACTATTTCGCCCTGCTTGGCAAACTTAATTTCGCTGATATTTACGTCTCCCGCCCAAGTGCCGCTTCCGCGTATGGAGTCGAGCATAAATTCAAGAGTGTTTGCAACGCCTTTGTACGCAATTTCCATTTCTGCGCTTTCACCGGGTTCAACCGTCACAATCGTACCTTCGAACGGCGTATTTGTAATAACCTCGCCGTTTACAAAAGCATACGAATTGAGAGCATGAATATTTTCTCCTCCGCTCACTACGTTAAGGCGGAAGGTTACGGCTTTTTCGCCGTTGTTTTCAAGAACCGCATGCACCCAGTTTTTATCGGTTGCCGCTTCATTGATGTTGCCTGTGATATTGTTGTAGCTGCCGCCGTCGACTCCCTCGTAAACTACGTGGGAGGAAGTGCCGTCCACGGTAATTGTATGAGTGCCGTCGCTGGAAGTAAATCCGGGATCGATCGCCTCGATAGCGCCCCAATCCCCTTCGAACTCCTCTACTTCAACCTTTTCGGGAAGAGTGCCGATGGGAGTTGCGGAAGTGGAAACGGACTTGTAGTCGCAAGTTACGGTCGTGTCGAGTTCGTACTCGCCCATCCAGCCCTCGGCTTCGGGAGTGCCACACCAGTGGTTCATCAAAATTCTTCCGGGTGTGGAAGGCAGGGGATTATCCTCGGACGCGGTTACCTTGTAAACGGGCTCGTCGTCGACGAACCATACGATATAATCCTTAGTCCAACGGTAGCCGTACTCGTGATACTCTGCGGAAGCGTCGAAACCGAGGTCGTGCATATATTCGTGTCCGCCCACGCCATTGACGAAGTAATTGAACTGTACGTGAGTCGTGTCCGTTCCGAGGAACTCGATATCGATTTCATCGTGGGGATTGGGCTCGCCGTCCTCGTTCTCGTCGTAAGGTCCCGTACAGGTGAAGAAAGTACTTGCCGTGCCTTTCGCCTTTGCTGGCTTCATCTTTACTTTGAAGTCGCCGTAACCGAAGTACTGATGGGAACGAGCTTCGCCGCCATAATATTCATCGAAAGTTTCAACGGAGCCGTCGGGATTTTCGGTCATGCCAAGGTGCATCGCGCCGTCGGTATAAGTAACGTTTGACTTTTTCCACCAGGTGTTGAATACCGATTCGTTAGTCCAGCCGTCCGACTCGAAGAACGTTTCGGCAGAGCCCTCGGAGAAATCCGCAAGGGTAACGCCCGTAAGGGGCGAATCCGTAAGCTTGGGCTTTTCAACTTCGGGAGTGCAAGCCGTAAGCGCGCCCGCAGTCATTACTACCGCAACGGCCGTTGCCGATAATGTAAATAATTTTTTTCTCATCTTTTTCTCCTTTTTATTATGTTTATATAATTACTTTTTATTTAATCCGCGCCGTAACCCGACCAAAGATACTGGGCCGTAGCGGGAAGCTTCGAGGGATCGAAAGCGCCGAGCCAGTCGTCCACGCCTATTCCGTTCCAGACGTTCATCATTATCTGTTGGGGGTGAGAGGGAATATTTTCCGTAGCCTTGTATACGGCCTTGCCGTCAACATACCAAACTATACTGCCCTCGCGCCAGTCGAAACCGTATTCGTGAAACCCTTCCGACGCGTCGAATCCGAGATCGAACAAAAATTCATGTCCGCCGACGCCGTTGGTATAGTAGTTGAACTGTACCTTGGTAGTGTCCTTGCCGAGAAACTCTATGTCTATCTCGTCCCAAACGGGGCTGTTTGTATAAGTGAAGAAAGAGGACACGAGCCCGGGACACTTTGCCGCCTTCATACAAACGGAGTAATACCCGTAAGAATATTTTTGTGTGGTGCGGTATTCCGCGCCGTAATATCCGTCTCCGCCCGCGGTAACGGACATATTCATTATTCCATCCTTAACCACGGCGTTGCCCGCGCTCCACGTGCAGTTAAACATTCCGTTATTTTTCCAGCCGTCCGCCGCCCAGAACCCGTTATTGAGCCCCGTGGAAAAATTGAGTATCTTTTCTTCGTTTTTGGCCGTTCTGTCGGGAATGCCCTCCGCCGAAGAATGAGGCCCGCCCGGTCTCACCGTAGGTCCTGCGGGATTATCGCCGTTTTCACCGGGGTTGAACAGCCCGCACGAACTTATTAAAAGTACGCCGAACGCCGCAACAGACGTCGTAATCGCCAAAGCCGCTTTTTTTATAAGATAAGCAAATTTCATACTACTCCAATATAATAAAAAAACGCCTGATGTCAATAGGCGTTCCCTTAACTGCAATATTTTTTCTTATTCTGCAAATTTCTTTCAAAGTTTTAGCCGTTGAGCCCGAAAATTATGTTCAGATGAAATATATCGTCTTTCACATAGGTTGTGAGTTCACCGTCGTATTTATGCACGATCATTCGGATGCTTCTCATTCCGAAGCCGTGGTAATTTTTGTCCGCTTTGGTAGTTACGGGCAGGCCGTCCTCGAATTCCAGTTCGCCGTCGAAGAAATTGTCCTGCTGGACTATAAGAAGTCCGTTTTTGACCTTTACCACAAGGTTTATAACCCTGCGCTCCTTTTCCGAAACCGACTTGACCGCTTCAAGGGCGTTGTCTATGATGTTGCCGAAAAGGCAATAGAGATCGCCGTCCGAAAGGAAGGACAGCTTTGCGCCGTCCGCCATACAGGAAAAATTTATTCCGTTCTGTTCGCAGAAAAGACTCTTTTCGGTAATGAGTACGTTTAAAAGCTTATTGCCCGTTTCCGCTTTAGTATCGTAAATGGAAATGCCCGATTTAAGATCGTCTATCACTTCGGGCGACAGCTCCGCGCCGTTCAGAATGGAATTAATCTTATACTTGATGTCGTGACACTTGATATTTATAAGATCTATCGTGGATTTGGAGATTTCATACTGCTGTTCGCTTTGACTGATGGCGTATTGGAGATACTCCACCTCCCTTTTAAGATCGCGCTCCTCCATAGTTATATACATCAAATATAAAACCACAGCGCAGCAAACAGCGGACAGCGCATTGCCCGTCTGACGCAGTATAAGGTACTCGGTACGGTCGAAACTGTTCTCACCTCCCCCCGAGCTTAGTCTGGCAAAAAACACGTCCTCAAACGAGCAAATGATTATAGTGACGCCTAAAACCAAAATGGAAATTATAAGCGTGCGGTAGTTGAGTTTTCTGTCCGAAAGAAGATTTACCGTCCTGCGGATATACACAAAAAACATAACAACTATGACCAGTGCATAGAACGAGTAGTAAATCAGCCTATAAAAAATTTCGAAATTGTCTCCCCAGCCGTCCGAAACGCCGAGCGCAACCAAAAACGTCCAAAAGAAGAGAAACAGTTTATAGGTAAGGTTCTGCATAGCGTAAGCCATACTGCAGCAGAGCAGCACGGTCTTATAATCTTCCTTGTAACAGAATATTACGTGCAGGCAGGTAAGACTGAAAAGAGCAAAATATATTATAATCCTGCCCCAAACCGTGCTGCCCGCTAACACGTAGAAAAACGACAGCCCGAAAGCCGCCGCTACGATAACCGCAACGCCGCCCGCAACCCTGAGCCCGAAACGTCTGCCGCGGTTTAGTTTGAGAGTTACCAAAAAGCAATATATGTACAGCTCGACAAGAAATTCAAGCAGTATTCTTACGTAGGCAGAAAAAACTTCCGTCATATCAATTCGTCCCCGAGCCCGCAAACCAGTTGGCAAGCCCCGCAAGAAATTCCGAACGGCGCAGGCGGCTTATCTGCAAGGTCTGATTGCCGACCTGCAAGCTCGATCCCTTTACGTTAACGACGAATTTGGGATTGACTAGATAGCAGTTATTACAGCGGAGAAAACCGTAATCGGACAATTCCTTTTCGACTGCGGACAACACGCCCGTCATTTCTATGACGTCGTCGATCAAATGATAGTAAAGCCTGTGGTTCATAATTTCCACAAACATAAGCTTATCTGTGGAGATCCTGCAAAGTCCGCCTGGAAGATTTACCGTGATACTCCTGTCCTCGTTCATAACGTATATGTCGAGGGCTTTTTTGAATTTCATCGAAAAATCGTAATAGCTTACCGGCTTGACAAGAAAGCTAACCGCGTCCACTTCGTACCCGCGCTGAGCGTACTGCACAAGGTTTGTGATAAAGATAATGGAAACGGTTTTATCGCGCTTGCGCAACTCCACGGCGGCGTCCATTCCGTTTAGCTTAGGCATCTGAATATCGGTAAACACCACGGCGTAAACCGACTTATAATCCTCCAAAAAATCGAACGCCGTCTTAAACCTGACAACGTTGAATTCCTGACCGGTAACGGACGAATATTTATCAATATAAGAAATAAGCAATGCGGCCGCTTCGTCTTCGTCTTCTACAACTGCAATGTTTTTCATCTCTGACCTCGATAGTCGGTTTTTTTAAATTTTAACACAATACCGCCGCTATGTCAATGGGGAAATAAAACTACAAACGTCCGCAAAAATTAATTATCAGAGCGAACCGATTTTTTCTACCGCCTCTTTAAGCCCCGACATAAAAAAGACGTCGAAGGCCGTTGTTACTCTCGTAAATAAAATCTTTAAGTGGCTTACTCGTATACTTGGAATAGTCGCCGTAAACCGCAAGGCGGAAACGGTAATTTACAAACTTTTGCAAGACTTCTTCCGCAAGCCCGCTGCTTAAAACAAAGAACTTCTCCGCAAAAAGTTCCTTAGCCATAACTATATTTTTTATGCCCGTTTCATATGCGACCGTCATCATCAGATCGGTTGCCGACTGCGTGTCGGTTATAAGAACCTCCTCGGAAATAACGTGGACTATTTGAACGTCATTATAAATCAATTTTTCTATCTTCATAATTTTTACCATCAGTATGATAACACAATAATAACATTTACCGTCAAACTAACGCAAGTAATTATTGCTTCGTTTATAAGCGAAAGCATTTTGGTAAGCACCATAATAGGTTACTCCTAAATTTTTTGTAATAAAAAACCTAAATCGTTTTTCACTAAACTAATAGTGGTTCGATTTAGGTCGCTATTGGTGGAGATAAGGGGATTCGAACCCCTGACCTATACGTTGCGAACGTATCGCGCTACCAACTGTGCTATATCCCCGAAAATACATTGTACGGATAAATAATCCGTTTTGCGCAGATCACGTATTCCCGTGCGCCGCGCAATAAAGTTTATCCGTCAATTATATTATCATATGCGCGCTGAAAAAGTCAATCGATTACGGCAAATTACGAAAGCGATTTTAAAAACAATATATGCGAATTAACCCGCGCGACTATTTTCTAATCAAACTGAAATCTTCCGGATTGAGGGCGGACTGCAAATCGCGGGTGAACCCCTCCACCTCCTTGGACGAAGCGGGCATAATCATAACGGAGACGCGGAATTTAGGCGAATGCCCTTTTAACCTGTCCGAATGAATATCCTTTACTATAATTCCGTTATGATCCGCAACGTCGAGAATTTCCCTGAAATTGCGCGGCTCGAAGTCCAGCACCATAATTATTTTTGGCGATTTACGGGTGATATATTTCTCAAATCTCGACAGCGCGATAAGCGCGGCGAAAGCGGCCGCGGCCGATATGAGCGCGGCGGAAAAATAACCCGCGCCGCAGGCAAGCCCGATACCCCCGCACAGCCAAATAGTGGCCGCGGTGGTCAGCCCCCTTATGTTCGTCCCGTTCTGAATAATTGTTCCCGCGCCGAGGAAGCCTATTCCTGAAACCACCTGCGCCGCAAGCCTTGCGGGATCGCGGTTGGGCGAGGACAAAAAATCGGGCGCGCCGACGGAAACCTGCATAATCAGGCAGGCGCCCAAGGCAACCATAATATGCGTCCTTAACCCCGCGCCGTGCCCGCGCTTTTCCCGCTGGTAACCTATCGCGGAGGAAAAGACTATGGAAAGCAACACCTCGATAACGAGCAAAAGCACGCTGCCCGCATATGGTATAGACTTGATACCGTTTAAAATAAAATTATCCATAGCCCTTCCGCGAATAAAAATATAATCAAATATTTTTATTCGCGGGCCGTTAAATTTAGCACTTTAATGCCTTAAAATTATAAAAACCCGACGGGGCACCGACGGGCAAATTGAATGTTGATTTTATGCGGCAGGAGAACTTTGCTTAAACGCCTTTTTATAGTAGAAATGAAACCAGTCGATAAACTCGTGTCTGTAACGATAAAAAGTTCTTTCGGAAACGTTATTATTGACGGCAGACTTCCACAAATAACAGTCGTCGTACCTATCAATATAAATTGTTACGAATATCGGCAGCTTTGCGGTGCCTTGCATTTCATCATCGTCTGACAGGCGTTCGTATAATTTGTCAAAAGCGGCGAGGGCGGCCTGATCGGAATCATCGAGCATCGCAAAGATATACGCTTCTTCCTTTTTCAGCTTTTGCATTTCGTCCCTCTTAAGCAATAATCAATAAAATTATAGAACTCAAGAAAGGTTCTTTCCTGCCATAATTTGGCAGAAAGCAATTATACAGGGAAAAGCTGTTCGATATCGAAATCCAACAAATCCTGACATCCGTTGAACTTTAAAAATTCCAGACATTCTACAAGAGCGCATTTTTGACCGTGAATGAATTCATTCGGTTTTTCTTCATTAAGTTCAGTAAGGTAATTAAACAAATGACCAATAAAAGGGATTAAAATTTCCATAATTAAATCTTATCTTATTTTTTACCTTGTGTCCTGCCAAGTTCTGGCAAAAATCGAGTTGTTTCGACCAAAACGTTTTACACGACAACCGGCATATATTTTTTTATTTTGTTTTGTTTTTACATTTTTATATACTGTTAAAAATTATGTTTCGTCTACCAAAATATTAATTTTTTTAACAATAAAAGAGCGAAATCCTTTATTTGGATCTCGCTCTTTGTTTTTTTATCGACATTTATATTATTTTTTTGCCGGTTTTAATAGGTTTTCAACCAATTCAAGTACGTACTCCGGTTGCGAAGCAAGTTCAATATCGAGATAATAGTGAATATCTTTATAAATAAAATAAGCTCTTGCATTTGAAAAACTATAATGCACCATTACTTTTACGTTATTTATCATTACTGATTCAGTACATATAATTTTATCTGATTCTATAAAATCTATTACTGTATTTGTTTCATTAACGTAATAATAGATATAATTACCATTTTTATCAAGCAAGACTTCATTTAAACAAATTACTTCTTCAGTATCAATTAAACGCAGTTGCTTTGATTCATATTCATAAGCCGACTTATACCAATCGAAATATAAAATATCTATATTATTATCTTTGCCGTATTGCTCTACGGAAACGTCCGTTACAGTAGAATAGTACTCGCCGTCAACGCAATATCTTATTTTATGACTGTTGAAGCCAAAATACCAGACGGAAAGAATTATTGCAACTATAACGACAAAGGGCACGCACACAGCCAAAGCTAATTGCCACTTGGTCAAACGGCGTTTTGCCAGAACGGAGCCGAGTTCCACGGTGCGTTCGCCCTGCTGCTCTTCGATGCGCTGCCACAGCTGATCGTTAGCTTCGGACTTTTGACCTTTTATTAAATTGCGGAACTCCTGTTCTCTTGACATAATTTCTCCTTTAATTTACGATTACCTCGTAAGCTCCGTTGCACCACCCTGTTTGACTTAATTTCATAAACCCGCGTATGTACTCCGAAATACCGGTGCCTACTTCCAAATACACGTCCGTGCGGAAATTATTTGTGCCGTTGTAATATTTTACCGTATACACGCCAAACGCGACAACTACGTGCCCGCCTACATAGTGGGAAGTAACGACCATATCTTTGCCGCTATATACACCGAACTGGCATATATCCATTTTACTGCAAAAGATTATTGAAGGGTGATTGTTGTTTACTGCGTTTATCGCCTTTTGCTGGCTCACGGTTGAGCCGCTTTTAATATCGTTGTAGGTGAGGTTTTGTCCGTGATTTCTTACGTAAGTTTTAAGCCCGTTAATACAATCGGGTTGGCTTACGCCAACGTCGTCCACGTTGGTTCTCATAAGTGTGTATAATTCGCCTACTACCTTGGGAATGGTTTCTTTATCTAATCTTTTAAAACCTCCAGTAGGTAATAACGGATCAAAATTGGGAATAAGATTTTCATATTGCGCATCGTAGAAACCAACTATTATCGCCCCAGCGGTGGGCCCGCAAGAATTAGGATATTCGTTAAATTGGCTATATAAAGGAACTTCTTTTATGGTTTTAATATGAGTATCTTCTCTTCTGGTATAATAAATTTCTTCCGTATCATATGCAACCCTTGTTGCCACTGCGTTGTCGTAATTCTCCGAATACCGGTTACTTTCCGCCGACGCACTTACCGCGCCCGTTGTACAAAACAGAGCGCTTGCGGCCATTGCAACGGAAAGTATAAGGCTTGCAATACCCGCCCTTTTTCTTGAAACTGATGTTTCCATATTTTCTCCTTGGTGTAAATTTTATTATATATACTACCAAATAAAACTTTTCGTCCACCCGTCAGTACATTTTACGCAACTTTTTAATCACGGCGACAATACGTTTATGCGCCGTAGATTTTTTAGTGCCGATTTTCTCGGCTATTTCATCATACGACATATCCTCGTAAAATCTGTAATATATAAGCTTTTGTTCGTCTTCCGACAGCTCCAACATATGACGCACCAATTCGTCTTTGTCTATGAGGTCGCCTTCATAGTCGCCGACGATGACTTTCAAAGAAATATCTTCCAACGGGACCGAGGGCATAACTTTTTTATTAAAATCGTATGCGGCGTTCTGCACGATTTTGCACATCCAGTTATAGCCGTCGCGCTCGGTATCCGCCGATTTTATGTAACGGAACATACGGAAATATGCGTCGTTTAAAATATCTTCGCAGTCGTTTTTATCGACGGCATACCTTAACGCTATCATTTTAAGATAGTTTATCGTGCCGTCGTACAAAACTTTTTGCTGTGAAGTATCGCCGTTTTGCAGCTTGCGCAATATTGAGTTTATTTCGTTACGAAATTTTGACATTTGCCGCTCTCTTTTGTAAATTCTGAATTTATTTCTCTTTTAAGTCTCTCGCCAATTTAATAATAACCGATTTATTTTCGTTTGACAACTCCCTGAAATAAGAAATCAATTCGTTTTCGCTGAAAGTAAGCTCTCCGCATTTATCGTCGGCAAATAATTCCGACAAAGTGATGTTCAAATACGGACAAATTGCTTTCAACGCGTGGACGGAAGGTTCGGCGCCCTTATTGAACCAATTGTAAATGGTGTTTTCGGACAAACCGGCCAAAACCGTCAGTTTGTAAATAGTCAAGCCGCTTGCTTTAATTAACTCTCTGAGTTTTTCGTTAAGCCCATCCATTATATACCTCAAATTAATATTATAATTTGAGTATATCCAAATTTTAATTCAGGTATATAAAACTTTAATATCAGCCAATCCCGAATTAAAATTCGGTACAGATATTTTAATACCGCCGACAATAGAACAAAAGCAAAACGCTTGACAATTTTTTAATTATATTTTATATTTATAAAGTAATTGCCACCGGGTAATTACTATACTCACCGGACAGCGTCGTTAGGTCTTTGAAGACGCCCGTCAAGGTGATTTTTTATTGTGAGGCTAAAATTGAAACTTAGAAACCCCTTTAAAAACCTGACTAAATTCGAATGGGTATTATGGATATTTTCCCTTACCGCGATAATAGCGTCCTTCTTTGCCGTAAAGAATACCGACTACGCCTCGCTTGCGACTTCGCTTTTGGGGGTGACGTCGCTGATATTCGCCGCGCGCGGGGACGCGTTCGGCATAATACTTATGATCTGCTTCAGCATTATTTATTCAACCGTATCGTTTTTTGCAAGGTACTACGGGGAGATGATAATATATCTTTGTATGCAGTTGCCCTGCGCTGTAACTTCGCTGATAAGCTGGATACGGCATCCTTCGGAAAAGGGCGCGGCGGAAGTTAAGATAGGCAAATTTTCGTTAAAGCACGTATACATTTTAGTGCCGCTGGTTGCGGGCGTGACGTGCGCGTTTTACTTTATATTGAGAGCTTTCAACACCGCAAACCTTATAACAAGCACAATTTCGGTTGCGACAAGCCTTACCGCGCTGTACCTTATGATACTCAGAGTGCCCGCTTACGCGCTGGCGTTTATATTGAACGATATTGTGCTTATAGTGCTTTGGTCTATGGCGCTTGCACAGCAGTTGAATTATCTGTCGCTGGTTGTTTGCTTTTCGATTTTTCTTTTAAACGACACTTATACATTTATCTGTTGGACCAAGAGAAAAAAGCGACAGGAAACAAATAAATGATTTTAACGCGTCTTGACGAATGTCAGGACGCGTTTTTATGTAAACATAAAAACAACAGCTTTGTCAACGATTTACCCAAATTTATAGCTAATTTATTTAATTTACGTCTCGATAAGATATCCGCGGGACTTCAAAAGCTGTTCTATCCTGTCAAGCGTTTCCTCGTCCTCCGCCGTTATCAGATGATAGTGGTATCCGTCCGTTACGCTCATAAGCGGTTTTGACGCGCCCGCCATTAGCGAGCGGTACAATTCCTCTACGTGCGTGCGCGTTTCCAAATCCAGCTTTGCGCTTATCTTACCGTAAAGTCTGTGGTTTACGGATACGTCCGTTATACGCCCGCCTGCGTCGATTATAAGCATTCCCTCGTCCACCAGTTCTTCAAGGGAATGGCGGCACTTGATTATTCTGGACGCGCAGGATCCGGCGTCCGCCATGTACCCGCGGTTGGTCGCCGTTACCGTATTGCCGTTGGCCCTTAAAATGGCTATATCCTGCACTATAACCTGCCTGGACACCCCGAACTTTTCCGCAAGAGTATTTGCGGATACGGGACTTTCCGAGCCTTTGATTATGCCGAAAATTTCCTCTCTGCGTTGAGCGGCTTTCATCTCTCCTCCGTCGGGCGCAGATTTTTAAGCGACAGATCCAGTATGGGCGCGGAATGTGTGAGCGCGCCGCTGGAAACATAGTCCACTCCCGTTGAAATAATTAACTTTATATTTTCCTTGGTCACGTTGCCACTGCACTCGGTAAGCGCTCTGCCGCCGATCATCGCAACGGCCTTTTTCATATCTTCCGGCGACATATTGTCGAGCATAATTATATCCGCGCCGGCTTCTACGGCCTCGCGGCACTGTTCCAAAGTTTCCACCTCAACCTCTATTTTTCTGACGAACGAGGAGTACTCCTTGGCCGCTTTTACGGCTGCCGCAACGCCGCCCGCCGCGCCTATATGGTTGTCCTTTAAAAGCACTCCGTCGGAAAGGTTGTACCTGTGGTTATACCCGCCGCCGCAACGCACCGCGTATTTTTCAAACACCCGCATATTGGGCGTGGTCTTGCGCGTATCCAAAAGCTTTGTACCGCTTCCCTTTAAAAGTTCGGCAACCTGAGAGGTGTAAGTCGCAATGCCGCTCATCCTCTGCAAAAAGTTGAGCGCAGTCCTTTCGCCCTGCAATAAAACGCGTATATCCCCCGTTATATCGGCTATAACCTGTGACTTACGCACTTTGTCGCCGTCCTTTGCGTAGAACTTGATCGCGGTGTTTTTATCGAGAATTTCAAAGGTGCGGGCAAACACGCCCAATCCGCATATAACGCCGTCCTGCTTGCAAATAAGCTGAACGCTGCCCTCCCTGTATTCGCGCATAACCGCGTTGGTGGATACGTCCTCCGTGGAAATATCTTCTCTTAAAGCGGATCTGATAAGTTCGTCGGCGTTGAGCGCCAAGGTAACGGGATCGGTCATTTTTTTGCCTCCTTTATCGCCTGCAAAAGCAGTTTTTTATAACTTTTTAAAATCGCCTTGGGATCGGCGTATTTTTCATTGACTTGCGCATATCCTGCGGGTAACGGCTTCATTGCCCTGTAATTTCGGGCAATATTCAGCGCGGCGCGCTTTGCAAACAGCAAGCTTTCCAACAGTGAATTGGACGCCAGCCTGTTGGCGCCGTGTATGCCGTTGCAACAGGTTTCGCCCACGGCGTACAGCCTTTGCATAGTCGTCCTTCCGTCAAGATCGCTGCGGACGCCACCCATAAAATAGTGCTGCGCGGGCACAACGGGTATGCATTCTTTGAATACGTCGTAGCCCTCTTCGCGGCATTTTTTTACTATCGTGGGGAAGTGATTTTTAATTTCATCCGCGGATATGCCGCGCATATCGAGCCATACGTGCGGGGTATTGTCCTCTTTCATCTTGCGAAGTATGGCCGCGGTAACCACGTCTCGGGGACGAAGTTCATCGGTAAACCTGTTGAAATTTTTATCCAACAGACGCGCGCCCTCGCCGCGGACGGACTCGGAAATAAGAAAACAACGTTCGTCGCTTCTGCCCGTGTAAAGCGTCGTGGGATGAATTTGTATGTACTCCACATGATCTACCGCAACGCCGTGTTTAAGGCATATTGCCACGCCGTCGCCCGTAAGCAGGCGGAAATTGGTGGAGAAATCAAACACCCCGCCTACGCCGCCGCAGGCAAGCACGGTATAATCCGCGAAGATCTCAAACACCTTTCCGGAAGCGTTGTCAAGGGCCGCGACGCCCGCGCACTCGCCTTCGCAGACGATCAGATCGAGCATGGTCGTATACGGCAATATATCAACGTTTTTAAGCGCGGAAACGCTTCCCATAAGGCGGGAAGTTATCTCGCGTCCCGTGCAATCCTTATGGAAGCATATGCGGTTTTTGGAATGACCGCCTTCGCGCGTTACGGCAAGCGAGCCGTCCTCGTTGCGGGCAAAATCCACGCCGATGTCCAAGAGTTCGCCAATGACTGAAGGCGAGGAACGGACCATACATCCGACCGCGGAGGGATCGTTTTCAAAGTGTCCCGCGCGCATTGTATCGTCGAAGTAATTTTGAAAATCCTCTTCGCCCTGCATACAGCAAATGCCGCCCTGCGCAAGATAGCTGTCGCTCTCCTCGGGGCTGCCTTTACAGATTATAAGCACGCTTTTATCGGTCGGCAAATGGAGCGCGCAGTTCAAGCCCGCAACGCCCGCGCCGACAATCAATACGTCGTATTTTTGTTTTAAAAAGAAACTGTTCATATAGTATAGATTTTACTTTACACGATAACTTTACACCTGTCAAGTCATATGTAAACGTTTTTTATTATGATATGAAAAATTTTCGACAATATTACTTATTTTTGTATGTGTTAACAGTGGCTTTAAAAAAATAAAATAGAGCGTAAGGAGATCGAGTATGAACGTTTCTAAATTATTCGGAAAAAAGACAGAGAGCACTTCGGGGAAAAAAGGCTACGTGATTTCGGTCAACGGCGGCAACGGCAAAGTGGAATGCCTTGTGTGCGCCGACGAGGACGAAAATGAATTTATCGTGGATATGAAAGACGTCGTAATGTTCGGGGAAAAGATAATCTATCAAGACAGAACGGACGCGTTTAAAAACGCCCGCCCCCTGCTCATAGGAAGATCGTGCTTCGACGACAGGGGCAATTATCTGGGCGAAGTCGAGGACTACGCCTTTAAGGGCAATAAACTTTTGTCCGCGAAGATCGGCAAAAAAAATTACCCCGCAGACGAACTGATCTGCGGAGACGTGGTTATTATCAGTAAGAAAAAGAGACTGTCCGACAACGTTCTTAAAGACGGGAAAATCATTTTCAAAAAGGGCGACGAGGTCACGGAAGAACTTCTTTTAAAGGCCGAACAGCAGGGCGAATATATTCAGACGAGTCTGAAATCGCTTTAACTCAGATCGGATAAAGAATCCGCCGCGGCGCATTGCAATGCGCCGCGGCGGATTTTGTTTATACGTTGTATTTTGCCATAAGTTTTAAAAGCGCGTTGAAATTACCGTTTAAAATTTCCGCCTCGGTCGGAGTGAGCGTGCCCTTTATCTGTAAAACCGCAAGGGTGTTTTTCAGCTTTTCAAGCTCCGCCCTGTCCGCCTTGGACAAGTTTTTGGCAAGAAGTTTGTCCGTTACCGCCGCGGCGTGGTCGAGACGCACGCTGTTTTTGACGGGAGTCGCGCCGTTTGCGGCGAGTTCCGGCCTCGGTGACTTCTGCTGGGGCGCGGGCGCAACGGGAAGCACGGCGGGAACTACCGAAGAAGGCTCTCTTCTTACCGCGACAGTCGTCGCGGGCGCGGGTTTTACCGTGATTGCGCACAGCAGCCCGTAGGTAAGGTATCCCACCAGCCAAAACAATACAGCGACGACGACGGCCTCTTCAAAGGGCTTTTCCAACATAAAAAGCGCAAGGTTCACGCCCGCGTAAGCGTTTGTAAATGCGAGATAGGGCCCCTTGCCCTTGGCCCTTGCGCGCCTTGAAACAAGGCAGAGCAAGAGCGCGAGCACAAACACGGACGCGTAGGAAATCCATACGGCCGCTATCATAGTGTTGAAGGGGACTTTTGAAATTAATTTGAAAACTTTATCGGTTAATTCTGAAAACATCAGTTTAATTATAGCCGTAAAATTTTAAAAACAAACGCGGGTTTGGTCGAATAGTAACTTTTTTTAAAAAATATCTATCTGCCGTCTTGAACGGATATTTATTATTACCGCCGTTATCGTGCTTTCATTTATTTTAAGAATTGTCGCCACAGCTTTTTTGTAGAGGTTCAACTGTTTAAAATAATCCCTTTTCAACTCATCGTCCGTTTTGGAGGAATATTTGTAATCGATTATCTTTACGCCGTTAGGGCCCGTCGCCATAAGATCTATGGCGCCCTGCACAAGCACGTAATCTTCGGCCCCGGTATCCATAATCTCGTTCGCGGGAATGCGGCAAAGAAATTCCCGCTCCCTGAAAAGCTCCGCCCCGTCAAGTCCGTCGAACGCCGGCATATTGAGAATTTGAGAAAGTTCATCCACCCTTAAAAGTCCGATCGCCTCTGCCGTCATCTTGCCCGAAAGCCCGAAATATGCAATCTCCTTGGAGATGCCGTCTTTATCCTTAACGGCAAAATCGCACAGTTCCAAAAATCTGTGATAAGCAATTCCGCGCTCGGCGGTAGTCTCTCCTTCGCCCCCGAAGAGTTCGCGCGCGACGAAGCGAGGCTCGTCCACGCCCATTTTCAAAATCGCCGAAGCGGAACTCTTGACGGGTAAATCCACGCTGTCCGCATAGCCGTAAGGCTTGGCAAAAAATCTTTCAATCGCGGCCGAGATTTCGTTATCGGGCTCGGAGAGCATAGCTTCCGTCGCCGCCGCGGGAGAAAACTCCGAATGCGGTAAGATCTCGGATGGCGAGAATTTGCTCATATCGAAAAAGTCCGCATAGCACTTTGCGTCCCCTACCGAAAGGCCGTCGAAAGGACGAACTTCTTCCGCAAGTATATAGAGCCTGCACATCGCGCGGGTGCAAGCGACGTAGAAGAGATTGAACTCGTTTTTAAGCTCCTCGTTATCTGAGCGGAGTTTTGCAAGCCGCCTTAAAACAGTCTTGTGCGCGAGCAGATTTTCCGTATCGAAACACTTGGGCGCAAAGCCGAAATCCTCGTCGAAAGGAAGCTCGGAATAATCGGCGCCTTTAAAAGTTCTGCAAATATCGGCGATTATGACGACGGGAAATTCCAACCCCTTGGAGGCGTGCATCGACATAATTTTAATACTTCCTCCGCGCGCGGCGGCGGGCGCGGAAACTTCGTAGCCGCCTACTTTGAGCTTTTCCAAAAATGCGCAAAGCGGAAGATCGGCCCCCTCGTCCGCAAGGCGCAAAACGTTTTTGACTTTTTGTTCGCCCGCAATTCCGTAGCCCGTTTCCAGTCCGTAATTTTCCAACAACTCGTTTATCAGTTCGCCCGCGTTCAGCACTGCGGCAAGCGAGCGCAATTCTTCCAGTACACCGTAGAATATGTTTAACTTACCCGCTATTGTTCCCGGCAATACCGAGTACTCCGCACAGCATTCACGGAACGTTTTTATCAGGCTTGCGCCCTTGCCCGCAGAAGATTTTTTGGAGTTTACGGCAATTCTTATTTCCGCAAGCTCGTCCTCGGAAAGCCCGCCGAGCGGAGACAAAAGCGCCGTTACCAGCGGGATATCCTGCTCCGAATTATCAATAAGCGAAAGTATATCCAGCATTTGCCTGACTTCGGGAAGATTGCAGATATTCGGTTCCTGAGCGCCAGATACGGAGTAGCCCTCGTCCGTTAGCGCGCGCACTATGCCTTCCGCCGAGCCGCCCCTGTTTTTACGCGTTAGTATGCATATATCCCCTGCGCAAGTGTCGCGAAGCTCTCCAGTTTTCAGATCGTAATGTTTGCTTTGCAGTTCCTTTTCTACTATTGCAAGCACGGCCAGGCCCTCGCGGGTGTGCCCGCTCTTGCGCCCGTCTGCCGCAACGGAATATACTCCGAGCTCGCCGCGCTCCCGCTCATCTTTGCCGAATACGCAAATCTTTGCAGAGCCGTTGCCCGCGGGATATAGCCCGCCGAATTGCATTTCAGAGGTATTTTTATAGTCTATTCCGCACGTATCCGTCCTCATTATATCCGAGAACAATCTGTTGACGAAATCGAGAATGCCGTCCGCGCTCCTGAAATTGCTTGACAGCTTCAACGCCTTTCCCCCGCCCGATTCAAACCCCTTGAACTTCTTGGAAAAGAATACCGACTTACTTCCACGGAAGCCGTATATGGCCTGTTTAACGTCGCCGACCAAAAAAGTCTCGCCCGAAAGCGAAGATATAATTTCCTCCTGAACTGGATTCACGTCCTGATATTCGTCTACGAAAACGTGCCTGTAATGGTCGTTTATCTCGGCGCGAACGACCTCGTCGGAAAGCAGCCGGAGAGCAAGATGTTCGAGGTCGTTATAGTCAAGCTTGTTCTCTTCCGCCTTGATCGCGGCATATTCTCGGTCGAATTCCAATAAGAGATTGGAAAAAGCTACAGCCGTTTGCCCAGAAGCCATAAAACGCTCCCGTTCCGTTCGCTCGTCCGCGAAGTCGCCGCAGAGCGCGGCATAGCGCTTTGCAACCGAATCTTTAAACTTTTTGAACTCCTCGCCGAACGGCTTTTCCTCTTCGCGGTCGGCGGGTTTTCTCGTAACAGTAAGGGGCGGCTTTACGGCAAACAGCGGGCTTGCGGAGGCAATTGTGAGCGCCGTAATCATCTCGTCGAAAATAGCGTCGTAGATCTTCTTTTTTGACGTTGCGGGAAACCCTTCCTTAAACTTGCGCACCGCGTCAATGAGGGTTTCGTACTTGGGCGCAAGGTATGCCGAGTAATCTGCGCACACCCTTTCGAACCCGTCCCCGCAGTACAGCGACGAAACGCTTTCAAGCAGACTTTCATACCTTGCCGCGGAGCGCACTTCAGAGTGGGCCTCGCAAATCAATCTGCGCAATGATTTGTCGTTGCGCTTTTTCATAAACCGTTTTAAAAGGTGCAAAAATTCCCCGTCATTCCGCTCGTACCGCTTTTCGAACACTTCGTCGAGCGCCCGTTTCTTCAACTCCTGCGCGACTGCGTCGTCCGCGGAAATTATATCGAAGTCGGAGTTCACTCCCAAAGCGTAAAAGTATTTTCTTATGAGCCTTGCGCAAAACGAATGTATCGTGGAGATGTCTGCGGATGAAATTTTTGAAAGCTGTACTTTCAATCTCTCCCGCTCGTCGCCCGCGTTTTCCAGCCGCGCGATCATCGCCGAACGAAGTTTCTCCTTCATCTGCGCCGCGGCTTTTTTTGTAAACGTTACGGCCAGCACCTCGTCGAGGTCGCCGCCCGCCGCAATCAAGTCCACAAGCTTTTGTATCATTACGAAAGTTTTACCGCTGCCCGCCGAAGCCGACACTATCACCTTACCGCGGGCGGCTATCGCTTCCGTCTGTTCATTTGTAAGTTTCATTCGCCCTTCTCCTTTCGGACTATCGCCGTGATCTCCGAACACTTGACCGAGCGAGACTTTCTCTCCTCGCCGTCCCGTCCCAAAGTTAAGCCGCAACTTCCGCCGGCCTTGCAGTACTTACACGTACCCTCCGCGGGCGAAGGGTTAATGTTGCCGCCGAGCATTTCCCGCGCGCCCCCGTCCGCCACAATTACCGAATAATCTATAAAGCTTGAAAAATCTTCCGAAGCCATTGCGCAGTCAACCTTTCTGCCCTGATAGTAGGCCTCGACGTAACCGCTTTTCTCCTTGGGTTTTACAGTACTGTCCGATGCCGCAACAACGTCGTCGCTTCCGTCCATAAATCCCTGCAAGCGGAAAACCCCGTCCTGCTTGTCGCGGTATTCCAGCGACGCGGGAAAATAGTACGCGCCCGCGGGACGCTTGCCTGCTGCCGCCGATTTGAGATACAGCGGAAGCTGTAACTTGGCCCCCATATAATATTTTGCGGGCGATGAGTCGATGTTACCCGTCTTATAATCTACGACTCTGACAAGGTCGCCGCACTCGTCGACTCTGTCTATCCTGCCGTATATCTTTATTCCGCCAGAAAGCATTACCTCCGCGGAACTCTCCGTATGGACAACCTTAAAGGATGAATTTTTCAACTGCTCGTACATTCCCTCGGAAACTTTCACCGCCTCGGCCGCAAGCTCTTCCGCGACGTATTCGCCGCTCTTGCTATCCGCAAGGGCGGAATACGGACGGACGGAAAGTTTATCCTTTGCTATCTCTTCCGCGCGGGATCTGAGCGCGGATACGTCCTCCAAAGAATTAACCTCTTTGGCAAGATCCTGTAAAACGGAGTGAATAAAGTTTCCCGTATCCACCGCCCTGACGGCACCCTCCTCGCGTTCGGCCGCCCGTATGCCCTGACGGATAAATCCGAGATACGGACAGGCGAAATATGTTTCCAACGTCGAGGGAGAAAGACTTCCGCTTTTACCCGTGTACAGTTGTTTGCCGCGGGATATTGCCCGTTTAACGGGAGCAGAAAGAGCCGAAAGAGCTTCGTCGCCGTAACCGTGCCCGCGCAAAACTCCGTATACGGAAGACGCCTCATAGGAAGAAGCGTACTTGCGCAGGTACTTTAAAGCGGGAAGTTTTTCACTGCAATAGTACGGTACCGCACGGCCGGAACGGTGAATTCTTTCTCCGTTCAATCGCGCCAGCGGCGAACCAGACGGCGACAAAAACGCCGCGCCCGCATAGGAGATAATTTCGCTTGCCGAACACTCCTCGCCGTTCAAACGCGCGGGATAACTGAGATAAAGATTTTTACGGAATGCGCAGATATTCAGTCCGCAAATTTCACGTCTGCGGGCGTTTACCTGCCGTATCTTGGGGGATATATTGAGGTTAACGCTCTCCAATGCGGAAATTTCCCTGTCTGTAAGAAGCGAGGTATCCGCGCTTGTACCGGGAACGTCGCCTGTGAGACCTGCCGCAAATACGACGTTTGAACCTGTATTTGCGGTAGCCGAAAGATCGCCAACGAACACCGCGTCCGCCTTGGGAGGAATGAGCGAAATTTTCATAGCGGAGAGCCCGCTTTTGAATATCTTCAAAAAGTCCTTTAAAGGCACGTCAACGGGCGACACGTCCGCCGCCTCCCTGAGTACGGACAGTAAAGCGTCGTAAGCGCGGGCGGAAAACTGCGCCGCAGTGGGTTTGACGTTTTTATACTTTTCCGCAAAGCAATCCAGCGTTTCACGCACCTTGAATTTTTCCAACAGAGCGCAAAGCCCCGCATATATGCCGTCGTTTCCGCCCTTGCGGTTTATCAGCGACAGTCCGTCCAAAAAAGTTTCCCTTACTTTTTCTATTACCTCGCGCCCCTCAACGCCTTCGGGGACGGGCCGCCTTACGCCTCCGCGGTAATTTGCAAACCGCAATAGATAGTTGCGGTAGGCGTCCTTTTCTCTATTCGTCGCAGGAAAATACGGTGACGCTATAACCCCGTCCACGTCCGCAAAAGCGCAGCCGAAAAGCGAACATCCGAGATATCCCGTTACGAACGAACAGACGGAATGTTCCGCAAGCGAACGCTGTCTGTCTGCGTAGTAGGGAATACGGAACCTTGAAAACACCCTTGAAAGGACGCGTTCGCTCCTGTCGAGATCGGGCAGCATAACGGAAATTTTACCAAAGCGCTCGCCCGCCGCGACGTGTTTTTTTACGGAAGCCGCAATATATTCCAGTTCCTCTTCCTCGTCCTCCGCCTCGAAAACCGTCACCTTATCGGTAGGCACGGGAGTAGAAAAATAGCTTTCGGGATTAAATAAAGCGCTTAATAAAATCTCGCCTTCCAGCGGCAAATTGCCCGTGACCGTTCCAGTTGCCGCGCCGCCGAATTCCTCCGCTATACCCGTAAAGGCTGCAAAAGCCTCGTTCACGTACAGTTCCTTTGCGCCGCCTATAAACAGTCCGTTAACTTCTGCGGCGACAGAAAATGCCGCGCGGACACACTCCTTCGCCATACAGGTCAAAGCCTGAAATCCGAGAAACACGACGGCGTTGCCGCGCACTGCTGGACTGTTTTCTATTATCTGAGGAAGCTTCCTGAGATAACCGTTTCTGTCCGAATATCCCGTCTCTTCGAGATAGTTTTCGTAAGCGGAATAGATTACGGCAAGGTCGTGCAGCTTGCCGCCGAGAAGCCCCCCGCGCAAAGCCGCCTCCGCCGTTTCTTCCGCGGTGATACGCGAGGAATACAATAGTGCGATAGTGTCGTAAACGGTCTGTGCGGCGGAGGGTGAAGAGAGCTGTCTGAACAGAGTAAGCTCTTCCTTTTTGTCCTCTATGAGCTTCCTCACGACCATTGCGGAGCCCTGCCCCGAAAGAACTTTTTCGGGCTTACCGCACTCGGAGGAAATAAACCGCGCGAACGTGTATACGGCTGTATCGAAAGTTCCGCCCACAGCCGCGCACACCGTGCGCTCGGCCGCAAGGGACAGCCTGTCCTCGCAAAATATAATTGTTTTAAGCCCGCGCTCCTCATTGTCCCTGACAATATTTTGAAGTTTTTGCAGGGCGGCCGAAAGAGCCGCGCAATTATAAGCATAAATCATATCATCATTATAACACATATTTAGACACAATTTAAAGATTTTGATAGTAAAAAGTTTTTACAATTTTAAATTTATATGCTATAATGACATATATTCATTTTTAAGGATTTAATCTATGAAAAAACGTATCGGTATAACCGCGGCAATTCTTGCGGCAAGCTGCGCTATCCTTGCAACGGGCTGCGCCGGCAATACGCAAAACGTGGTTTACCTCAGTTCCAACTGGTATGCAAATACGGGCTATAAAAAAATACAGCCCACGTTTACCGAGAAGGACGAGAAATTTTCACCGGAAAAAATAATATACGACGTCAAGCACGACAAGACTTCCGCAGATAACGACAATTATTCCGTAGAATATGCCGACGGAACGTACACCACCGAATTTTACGCCGTTAACTTCGACAAAAATTCGGAATACGTTGCGGAAGAATACAGAAGCGGCTATCCCGAAAAACAGGTCGTATACTGCTATAAGACCGAGCTTTCCATACCTTCCGTCACATTTAAATACGGCGCGGAATCAAAGGTGTTCGATGAAGGCGACAAGGTGATCACGGAAAGTTACTTCCTTTCCGTCGAAAACCGCTTGCGTCCCCTTTACTCCTATCAGAAAATAAACTCTGTTTCGCCCAACATGCTTAACCCCAAAAGCCTTGAGGAGTGTTACAGTAAAAATTCGTACGAATACAAGACATATTATTCATACGACGGAAAGTCGGCAACGACTCATCTCATCGGCGTTGAAGCTATTCCGGAGGACAATTTCTCAAATAAAAAGAACTTTGACCTTAACTTGGCGCCGAGTACGTTCTTCGACGTTTCGTACCTTGACGTGGCTGTCCGCGCCAACAGATTGAGCGCCGACCTTGCCGAGGGCGTTTGCCTTATAACCCCTTCTTCGGGATTGCAGAACTTTATTTTGCGCGGTGGCGTCGACTCACTGTCCGATAAGGAGAAATCGGCCGCGCAGGAAGTACTCAAAAAAAAGGGACTATACACGCCCAAATATTACAAAGACGAGGACGGTAACGAAAAGGAAAAAGGACTTTCCACAGTGGCCGTGCGCGTGAGTTACAACGGAGAGCTTACGGGAGTTTTGCAAACTTATTGGATTTCCGCTATAGAAAACGCCCGCAACAATACCGGCCGCGCGACAATAGTGAGAATGGACAACCACGTAACGTTCAAACAGGGCATACTCAGATATTCGATAAAGGAAGTCGAAAGCACGCTTTGGATCGACAAATAATTTATTACCCGTCTGCAAACTTTCGCAGACGGGTTTAGTTTACGCTTTTTTACCTTAAAGCTTATTTTAACGTCTTGTCATTCGCGCAGTAAATGCCCGTATGGCAAATTAATTGCATTTTTCCGCAAATTGTAGTATCATTTCATTGTGATCACGGAAGAAGAGATAAAAAATTTTATTACCGATTTGCCCGACGCCTTTGCGGATATGCCCTTTGAAGATTTTTCCGCGACGGTATTCAGACGCAAGAGCAACAAAAAGTGGTTCGGAATTATTATGCCCGCGCCCGAAAGTTATTTCAAGCGTTACGGCGTAAAGACACCGCAAGACAATACGGTTTTAAACCTGAAATGTCCGCCGGATTTAAAAGATTTTCTTACGGAAAGCTTTCAAGGCGGAATACTTCCGGCCTATCATATGAATAAAACCCACTGGATTTCGATTATTATTTGTTCATCGGTTCCCGCCGAAGACGTTAAAAAGTTGATTTTACTTAGCTACGAATCAGTCGTAAAGGAGAAAAAATAAATGAAAATTGCCATAAATATCAGCGCGCTGGGCGACGATCTGGATTTGTCTCTGTTCAATGATCTCGGCGAATGCACCTTCTTCGGAGACGTGTCGAGAGAAGAACTTACCGGCATCTGCGCCGACGTCGACGCGCTTATTGTCAACAAACTGGAAGTTGACAGAAAGCTGCTTGAAGCTTGCCCCAAGATAAAGTACGTGGGCACGTTTGCAACGGGCTATAACGTGGTTGATATTGCGGCCTGCAACGATCTTGGCGTCACCGTATGCAACGCTCCCGATTATTCCACTCACGCGGTAAGCCAGCATACGATCGCGCTTCTTTTATCCCTTTACGGCAAAATAAACGAATACTCCGCTTCCGTCAACGCGGGCGACTGGATAAGAAGCAAATCTTTTTGCTATTTCCCCTACCCCACCAAAGAGCTTTACGGGAAAAAGTTCGGCATTTTCGGTTACGGAAATATAGGAAAGGCCGTAGCGAAGATCGCTGAAGCATTCGGTGCGGAAGTGATAATTTCCACCCGCACCAAACCCGAAAACTGCCCTTATAAATACGTATCGTTTGAAGATCTTTTAAAGACTTGCGACATAATATCATTGCACTGCCCGTTAAACGAGAGTACCGCGCGAATAATAGACGAAAAGGCCATCAAGCTTATGAAAAAATCCGCAGTGCTTATAAATACCGCCCGCGGAGGACTGATAGATGAAAAGGCGCTTAGTAAGGCGCTTGAAAACGGAGATCTTGCAGGCGCGGGACTTGACACCGTCGCCGTAGAGCCGATGTCGGCGGATAACCCCCTATTCAAAGCAAAAAACTGTATAATAACCCCTCACGTGGCCTGGACGGCACACGAAACACGCGCACGGCTGATCGGCATAGTCGCGGGGAATCTGAAAGCTTATATACAGGGCAACCCGCAAAACGTAGTATCGCGTAAATAAACATAAACACCCGCGGCAATAATGTCGCGGGTGTTTTTACGCTCTGTTCAAATATTTTTCTTTTAAATAGTTATCCATTGCAAACGCAACGCGCTTGGAAGTTGCCGCGGCCTCGACCACAGTCTTTGCCCCGCGCACCACGTCGCCCGACGCGAATACGCCTTCAAGCGTGGTGGAACCGTCGAAGTTTACCTTTGCAAATCCTCTGTCGTCGCGCTCCAACCCGGGCGTTCCCGTAAGGATTAGATCGCTTGGACGCTGGGAAACGCATACCATAACGCTATCGGCGGTCATAAGCTTGGGGTGATCGGATACGGAAATTACCTTATGTTCTTTGTCGCATATAGTATCGGCGAACATTACTCCCTCATCGGTAATTTCAACGGGCGCCTTGTTAAATATGAACTGCGCGCCCTCTATTTCGGCATACTCCTTTTGCTCCTCGTCTGCGGTGTATCTGTCGCTGCGGGCAACGATTTTAACGTCCTTTACCCCGCGTCGCAGAGCGGTACGCGCAACGTCGGCGGCCACGTTTCCCGCGCCGATCACGATCAGCTTTTCACCCAGATCGTACACCTCGGGATTTTGCAGAAAATGCACGCCGTAATGAACGTGCCCGAGGGTTTCTCCCCTTATGCCGAGCGTCACGGGCCAGGTTATACCCGTGCCGATAGACACGGCCTTGAAGCCGTCGCGGAAAAGCTCCATTATTCCTACGGTCTTACCAACGGTAAAATTGAATCTCAATTTTACGCCGAGCTTACGCAAGAGTGTTTCGTACTTGTCGATTAGAGTTCTCGGCAAACGGAAATCGGGAATACCGTAGCGGAGTACGCCGCCTATTTTCGGCTTGGCCTCGAAAACGGTTACGTCGTAACCGAGCTCCGCCATTTTTATCGCTATGGTTATGCCTGCGGGGCCTGCGCCCACTACCGCTATTTTAATACCGTTTGATTTGGTTTTAACGGGCTCCAACCCGTCGAAATAATACGTCGAAACAAAGTACTCTATGGAACTTATTTCCACCGGCTCGCCATTGATCCCGCGTATGCACTTCCCCTGACACTGTCCGCCGTAATTACAGACCAATGCGCATACGGGAGAAAGCGGATTGTTTTCAAAAACTATCTTCCCCGCCCTTTCAATGTCTCCCGACAGAAATAGAGAGATCATTTCCGGTATGGGCGTATTTATGGGACAGCCCTGTCTGCACAGCGGCTTTTTACAATTAAGGCATCTTTTGCCCTCGGCAATAACGTTATGCGCCATTTCAACCACCTGAAAAAATTATTACCGTTATTGTAAAATTTTAAAGCGCAAAACAAAAAAACCTCCGCACTTATTCAGTGCGGAGTAAGGTTTTTTATAGGAAAACTATCGCATATAGGCGCGCCGACCAGTAATAGTTACGGCGGAGATTACGACGGTCAGACTTATGCCCGCGCCGAAAGCGAGTATTATCCAAAGCGGGTACTCGGGCGGGACGCTTATGAGTCTTATACCCTCCGCAACGCAAAGTCCCAGGAGAACCGCAGGGCCTAAAAATTTTACGGAAACCGCAAAAGGCCGCGTTGGAATTTTTAACTTTTTGGAATATTTATTGATCTCTTCCGCAAGAGAAGCGGTTCGCGGCGAAAGCATAAGTATTACGCCCTCCGCAATACCAAGCGCTATGACGTTATATAAGTTTACGAATTTATCGGCAACTTCGACTATAACGGGCGCGGCAGTCGTAGCGAACACCGTGCCCACCGCGCAACCCGCAAGACAGATAATAAGTATTATTTTTTTACCGTCTTTTTTACGCCCGTCCGAAAAGGGCGATATAAACGCTTCCAGCATAGACACTGCCGATTGGACGGCCATCATAGCAAGGGATGAATAGAATAAAATACCTGCAATAGAGTTTAAAAGCGCGTTATCGCCGAATAACCTTGTTATTGCTACGGGATAGACGGCAAAAGCGGTGATTATTCCGCTCGCGCCTATCGCGCCCTGTAAACCGCAGCCGTAAAGAGTAGTAAACAGCACAACAGACGCGAGTACGGAAACAAAGAAATCCGCCGCGGCTATTACAAGCGAACAGCCGAAAATATTTGTTTTGGGCGGCAGATATGAGCCGTATACGGGCATTATACCGACTACTATTGACAGAGAAAAGAACACCTGTCCGAGAGCCGTAAGCCAAAGATCGGGGCGGTTAAGGCAGGAAAAATCGGGGACGAACAGCGCGCGGAGAGCAATAGGAGCGCTCTCGTACATCAGCCCTCGCCCCGCAAGCAGGACGAGCAACACCATAGGAATTATTACGGTAAATTTAGCGGCCTTGGCTATAGTTCCCGCACCGCCGCGCAGACAAAAATACATCACTGCCCAGGCGGCAAACACACAGCAAAGCACCGTAGGCGATATGCCGTCAATTATACCGTCGTTGCGGACGTTTAGCACGTTATCGAAAAAGTAACCTGAAATCTCCGTTTGGTCAAGCTCCGCAGCCCCGTAAGAAAGCGGAGCAATATGTGCCGCAGTAGATATGATCCAACCAGCTAAACCCGCATATATTACGGCGGTAAACACTGAATTTATGCAGGCCGCCCAGCCGACTGCCGAAGCTGATTTTTTGCCGGAAATGCCCGCAAGACACTTGGGCGCGCCGCTTGCAAATTTTCTGCCCAAAGCTATTTCGGCATTGAGAAGGGGCAACCCGAGCACGACAAGCGCGATAAAATAAATCAACAAAAACGCCCCGCCGCCGTACATTGCGCACAGCCCCGGGAACCGCAGGGCGTTACCCAGCCCCACCGCCGCGCCTATACAGGCGAGAATAAATCCGCTTTTGGATTGAAACTTTTCTTTCATCACAAGATATATATTCAACCCGTCCCGAGTATATGCTTTAACTTATATTACAGTAAAATAAAAGCCTTTCCCCCTATGAGGAAAGGCTTTATTATAATTTTTTAAAACCGATAAATTATTCCATACTGAACAGTATCGCGAGGTTTGCCGCAACGTCTATATCGCGGACTATATAGCCTTCGGGAACGTGTAAAAGCACGGGAGCGAAATTGAGTATTCTTGTTACGCCGCATTCGGCAAGTTTATCCGCAACGGACTGCGCGCAACTTGCGGGCACGCAGATTACGGCAAGCTTTACTTCGTATTTTAAGACGCCGCCTTTAAGTCCGTCAAGATCGTATACGGGTTTGCCGCATATTTTGCCTCCCACCTTTTCGGGATCGTTATCGAAAGCCGCTACGATCTCTATTCCGTAATTCTTAAAACCGCCGTAAGCAAGAAGCGCGCGTCCCAAACCGCCCGCGCCTATTATTACGGCGTTCTTTATTTCCTTACATCCGAGAAACTCTTCAAGCGCGCGAATAAGCTCGCTGCGCTTATATCCTACGCGCGTCCTGCCCTGCGCGGAAGTATATGCAAGGTCCTTTCTTACCAGTACTTCGCCCATTTTAAGGGCACGCGCAATAGCGCCCGACGAGATGTATCCGTCGTCGCCGTTTATGGATTTGAGATAGTTTAAATAGACGGGAAGCCTTTGCAACGTAGCTATAGATATATCGCTTTTCAACGTTTCCCCTCCTTTTTGTATTTTACATCAACAACGCCGCCGCGCCGTAAGCACCCGCACGGTTGCCGAGCGTTGCGCACGCTATGGGAACGGGCGCGTAGTCCGTTCCGCCGAAAAGTTCGTTATCGAATTCCTTTTGAAGGGGAATTGTAAGCCTCGAACCCTGAGCGGCAACTCCGCCGCCGATCATTATGATCTGAGGACGGAATATATTCGCAAGATTGGCAAGTCCACAAGCGAGGTGCTTTATGTACCACTCCACTACCTGTCTTGCCGAGCGGTCGCTTACCATAAACTCGAAAGGCGTTCTGCCGTCCGCGGTGTTATAGTCGTAAGCCTTCCACATTTCCGAACCGGTATCCTCTTCCATCGCCCACTTGGTTCTTGCCGTAAGCGCGCGCGCAGAACAATAAACTTCAAAGCAGCCTCTCCTGCCGCAGGTACAGAGGTGCCCGCCGCGTTCTATGACCATATGTCCGACTTCTGCGCCCGCACCCTTGTTGCCTTCGAAAATCTTGCCGTCGATAATTATACCGCCGCCGACGCCCGTACCCAAGGTTACGAGTATGCTGTCCTTATAGCCCTTGCCCGCGCCGAATTTAGCTTCGCCGAGGGCCGCGCCGTTCGCGTCGTTACCCACCTTTACGGGGATACCAAGCTTATCTTCGAGCAACGCCTTTAGGGGATAATTTTTGAGCTTGAGATTGCCTGAAAAAACGATAACGCCGTTTTCGCTGTCTATAATTCCGGGCGAACATACGCCTACGCCTACAAGCGAAGAATAAACTTTACCCGTTGCGCCGACAAGCAGATCGGCAAGGGTTATTATGCAGTCCGCAAGCTGCTCGCCGATTTGCGTAGGAACGTTGTTTTCACAGATTATAGTACCTTTTTGATCAATAACGATGCCCTTGACGGTAGTGCCGCCGACATCTATCCCCATATATAGTGCCATAGTGTCTCCATTATGTTTTTTATATTTATCTTATTATACACCCCTTTCCAACTTCCGTCAAGGGATTAAAAAAAATATATCAATATAAAAATATCAAATAAAGATATAAGAACGGCGCGCCGCTTAAAGGCGCGCCGTTAAAAATAGTTAAAATCTATTTTCTGCCGGTAGAGCCGAATCCGCCCGCTCCGCGACAGGTTTGAGAAAGCTCCTCGGTCTCGTAGAACTCCGCAGTGAGATAGGGCGTAATTATGAGTTGGGCAATCCTCTCTCCCGGAACGACCGTCTGAGCAACGGAAGAATGATTTGCAAGCGCAACCATTACTTCGCCGCGATAATCGCAGTCCACCACCCCGACTTTGTTTGCCGGCGCAAGTCCGCGCTTACATGCCAGCCCGCTCCTTGCATAGATAAGTCCGGCATATCCCAAGGGCAATTCCAATGCAAGCCCTGTGGGTACAAAGACCGTTTCGTGAGGATTTACCGTTATCTCCCCGTCGATGCAGGCGCAAAGATCGGCGCCCGCCGCATATTCGCTGCCGTATTTGGGAAGCACGGCGTTGTCCCTGAGTTTCTTAATAGCGATTTTCATATGTTCACCTTAAAGTTCTTTATCCCCGTTCCAGAACACTATTTGGTCCTGCTTCAATGATTCGGGCACGTTGATTATTCTCTGATTGGACGACCCGCGGAAACGCAGGTTTAAATCCTTCAACTCCTCCACGAACCTACCGTCTACAAGCACGTCGATACATTCGAGCATATGCATAGTCACTTCGGGATCGCCCTTTTTGCCGGTAAGCAAATCTTTTTCAAAGTCGTAGCCAGTATAACACCAAACGGTTTTATCGGGATAAGTCGCCTTTACTTTTTCAAGAAAGGGACGCAGAACAAGTTGGTTTTCGGGTTCGAACGGATCGCCGCCCAACAGCGTTAACCCCTTGATATGCGCGGGCGCAAGCGCCTCTATAATGGATTTTTCCATCTCCGCGGTAAAAGGTTTGCCGTAATTGAAATCCCAGGTTTCGGGGTTGAAACAATTTTTACACCTGTTGCGGCATCCGCTGACGTACAGGGAAACCCTTACTCCGGGACCGTCGGCAATGTCGAACCATTTTACGGTTGCGTAATTCATAGATGCAGTACTCTTGACTTAATTTCCTTGGTTTTGCCCACGTTCCAGAAGTTTTCGCCCAAATATCCGCAGGTGCGGCGGGTTACGTTCATCTTCCGCTGATCCTTATTATGACAAACGGGACACTCCCATTCGTTATCGTCGTTTATAATTATTTCGCCGTCGAAGCCGCATACGTGGCAATAGTCGGACTTGGTGTTGAATTCGGCGTACTGTATGTTGTCGTATATATACTTAACAACGTCCTCGATAGCCGTAAGATTATGGCGCATATTGGGTATTTCAACGTAGGATATTGCGCCGCCGGACGAGATTTTCTGGAACTGGCTTTCAAACGTAAACTTGGAGAACGCGTCTATATTTTCGCGCACGTCCACGTGATAACTGTTGGTGTAATAGCCCTTGTCAGTTACGTCCTCGATAGTTCCGAATCTCTCCTGATCTATCCTTGCAAAGCGGTAACAAAGAGATTCCGCAGGGGTGCCGTAAAGGCCGAAACCGAGCCCCGTCTCCTTCTTCCATTTTTCGCAGTGTTCGCGCAGACAATTCATAACCTTGACCGCAAATTCGCGGCCTTCGGGAGCGGTGTGCGAAACGCCCTTTATGAGCTTTGTAAGCTCGTAGAGCCCTATATATCCCAAAGATATTGTGGAATAACCGTCCAAAAGATATTTGTCTATAACTTCGCCGGGTTGCAGGCGGGCGATTGCGCCGTACTGCCAGTGAACGGGCGAAACGTCGCTGGTTACTCCCATAAGCGCGTTATGACGGCACATAAGCGCGTCAAAGCAAAGTTTGAGCCTCTCTTCCAAAATTTCCCAGAACTTCTTTTCATCGCCCTTTGCAAGTATTCCGCACTGGGGAAGATTGAGGGAAACAACGCCCTGATTGAAGCGGCCTTCGAACTTGTAGTTTCCGTTTTCGTCCTTCCAGGGCGACAGGAAAGAACGGCAGCCCATAGGCGAGAAAACGTTGCCCTCGTAGTACTCGCGCATCTTCTTGGCCGAGATATAATCGGGATAGAGACGTTTCGACGAGCACTTGACGGCAAGGCGGGTGAGATAGTCGTACTTCCCGCCCTTGAAGCAGTTGTTCTCGTCCAATACGTAAATGAGTTTGGGGAACGCGGGAGTTACGTAAACGCCCTTTTCGTTCTTGATACCCTCGTAACGCTGTTTGAGGATTTCCTCTATTATCATAGCGTTTTCCTGAATGTACTCGTCCTTTTCGTCGAGATAGAGGAACAGCGTGACAAAAGGCGACTGCCCGTTTGTTGTCATTAAAGTATTGATCTGATACTGTATGGTCTGAACGCCGGCTTTAAGAGCTTCCTTCACCCGCATATCCACAAAGTGTTTCTTTGTGTCCGCGTCGAGGGTGCTGCCGAATTCCGTTTCGCACTGCTCAACATACTTATTCTTTGTGCGGCGGAGATATTTGCCGAGGTGCGCTATATTGACCGATTGTCCGCCGTACTGCGAGCTTGCAACCGACGCTATTATCTGCGTGGTTATCGTGCAGGCGGTCTGGAACGACTTGGGACTTTCGATCATCTTTCCGTTCATTACCGTGCCGTTTTCAAGCATATCCTTAATATTTATAAGGCAGCAGTTGAAAATGGGTTGAAGGAAATAGTCGGCGTCGTGGAAATGAATCGCGCCCTCCTCGTGAGCTTTTGAAATGTACTCGGGTAAAAGGAGACGTTTTGTAAGATCTTTGGAAACCTCCCCCGCGATCAGATCGCGCTGGGTAGAAGCCGTGCGCGCGTTCTTATTGGAATTTTCCTCCATTACGTCCTTGTTGGAGTTTTTAATGAGCGCGAGAATACTCTCGTCCGTGGTATTCGCCTTACGGATGAGCGCACGCTCGTAACGATAGAGAATATAAGCTTTCATAAGCTGATATTTCTGAAGCTCCATAAGCTTCTCCTCTACCATATCCTGAATATCCTCTACAAGCACGCGCTTGCGATGACGGGAAGCAATATCGTCCACTATTGCGTCGATCTGAGCATCCGTTATACGGTCTTCCATATCGACCGCAAGGTTTGCTTTGCCTATTGCTACCGCAATTTTCTTTCTGTCGAAATCGCAGGTTGAACCGTCACGCTTGATAACTTTCATTACTTTTTCTCCTTTGGTGCGAGTAATAACAATCTTATCACACATTTTGTGTTTTGTCAACACCCACCCATACAATATATTGTGTTTTATCTATAAAAAATACTTATCTTTGCCGTTTGCCTTAAAGGAGACAGCAAGGACAAGTATAATACTTGAAATCCGTAAAGTCAAGTGATCGGGCACAATATCTTGTATGAAAATTTTATTAACATTTCAAGATATTGTATATTTATTAAATATATTCGTTTTTACGGAATTTTATAAATAGGTTGCCGTTCGCGCTTCGGCTACGCCAAAGTTTTGTTGACCGCGCTTGCCCAACCGTCCAAAAGTTCCCGACGTTCGTCGTCCTGCATTGTAGGATTAAATTCCCCGTCTATTCTGACGTTAAGTCTTATTTCCTCCTCGTTCTGCCAGTACCCTGCTTTAAGCCCCGCAAGATAGGCCGCGCCGAGAGCGGTCGTTTCCGAGACCTTGGGACGGATAACCGAGCAGTTTAAAATATCCGACTGAAACTGCATAAGAAATTTATTTTTACTTGCTCCGCCGTCAACTGCAAGTTTGGAAATTTTTATTTCCGCGTCCTTTTCCATTGCGCGCACAAGATCGCAGACCTCGTAAGCAATCCCTTCCAAAGTCGCCCTGACGATATGCGCGCGGGTAGTCCCGCGGGTAATGCCCGTAATAACTCCGCGCGCGGAAGAATCCCAGTACGGCGCGCCCAGCCCAGTAAACGCGGGCACGAGATACACCCCTCCGTTGTCCTTTACCGACAGCGCGATTTTTTCGCTCTCCGCCGCGGACGATATAATTTTAAGCTCATCCCTGAGCCACTGCACCGCCGCGCCGCCGACGAATACCGAACCTTCCAGTACGTAACAGGGTTTTCCACCCGCAGTCGCGCCGAGAGTGGTTACAAGCCCGTTGCAGCTCTTTACGGCTTTGTCGCCGGTATTCATCAAAAGGAAGCAACCCGTGCCGTAAGTATTTTTGACGTCGCCCGCGCTAACGCAAAGCTGACCGTACAGCGCGGCCTGCTGATCGCCGACAACTCCGCATATGGGCACCTCCGCCCCGAACAGTCCTGCGTCCGTACAGCCGTAATTATGCGAGGAAGGATAAACTTCGGGGAGCATCGACGAGGGAATATCGAACAGCCGCAAAAGCTCCGCGTCCCATTTAAGCTTATGGATGTTGAACAACATAGTACGGCTTGCGTTGGTGTAATCGGTCGCAAAAATTTTTCCGCGGGACAACTGCCATAAAAGAAATGTATCGACCGTACCGAAAGCCAGCTCTCCCCTCTCCGCCCGTTCGCGGGCGCCGCCCACGTTGTCCAATATCCACTTTATCTTTGTAGCAGAAAAGTACGCGTCGGGCACCAGTCCCGTCTTATTGTATATCTTTTCCGCAAAGCCGTCTTTTTTAAGTTTTTCACAGAAATCCGCAGTTCGCCTGCACTGCCAGACTATCGCGTTGTATACGGGTTTACCCGTTACTTTATCCCATACGAGAGTAGTCTCCCGCTGATTGGTAATTCCTATTGCGGCAATGTCCCTCGCTGTCGCGCCGGCGCGCACGATTGCCTCGATCGTCACCGCGAGCGCTGAACCGAGAATATCCTGCGGGGAATGCTCCACCCAGGCGGGACGGGGATAAATCTGCCCGAATTCCTGTTGCGCGCTTGCGACTTCCTGACCGCGTTTATCGAACACAATCGCCCGTGTGCTGGTTGTTCCCTGATCGATAGCCAAAACGTATTTCATAAAAATATTATAACACTCCGTAAATATGTTTTCAAGAGTATTTTTTAAAAGTATTTGACAAATACTACGAATATGGAAAAGGATAAAAAACCCAAAATTATAGAGGAAGTTTTCAAGGAATGCGCCAGCGCGAACGAGTGTACGGGACTTTACCAACGCGTGCATCTCGATCCAAAGGAAGTCGAACTCTTCCACAATTTGTACAACGAAGAGGAATAACGGAAAACCGTTCGATCGGCGTATAAAAAAATCGGGGCTAACCCCGATTTTTTATTGCTTGGATTTTTTACTTACTAGCATACATATGAGGCAGACGACAACATTAAGCGCAACGTCCGCAACCGCCATATACATAACGATAAACGCCACGTCCATTACTCCCAATCCCGCCGCAAGCGGCAGAACTACGGCCATTACGGCGGACAAAAATGCAAACGCAAAATCCATAACGCGCAGTACGAACATAGGAAGCATTACGCCCTCTTTTTTGACTTCCGTATAATTGCCTATGCCGCAGAACATAAAGGCGAGCTTCCCTACCCCTATTTTTCTGAATCGCTCACCGTCCACCTTATAAGTCCAGTAACAGGGCACAATCATAAGAAGTATGAACATCACAATGAGTATTACGATAAAAGCATTCATTTAATAAATTTCTCCGTAAATATATTCGGCATAAATTTTTGCAACGTCTATGCCGGTAACTTTTTCTATCCCGCCGAAAAACGCGTTGGAGTTAACCTCACAGACGAGATACCCTTCGCGGCCTACGAGCAGGTCTATTCCGCAGTAGTCCAGATTTAGAATTTCCGCCGTTCGGCGGCATATATCATTGAGTTTAATGTCCGTTTTGTACGGAAAGCCCTTTCCGCCGAGTTCGAGGTTGGATCTGAAATCCCCGTCCGACCGTCTCTCCATAGCGGCAACGCACTTTCTGCCCACGACTATCACGCGAACGTCGCGGCCGTAACTTTCCTCTATACTCCTTTGAAATAGATGCGGGGCAAGCTTAATCCCGTCGTAGACGTTTTTAAGCTCTTTACGGTTTTCCACCCTGTATATCCCTTTGCCGAGCGAACCGTAACTTTGCTTGATAATCATAGGATATCCCAGGCTGTTTTCTAACTTTCGTACCGTTTCGTCCGAAAGGGCAGCGTCCTGAGTATAGCACAGCGCGCCCGCAACGGTGTCCGGCATAGGTATCCCCTTGCCTGCAAGAGCAAGGTGCGTCAACATTTTATCGTCGCAGATCTCCACAGCCGAACGGCGGTTAAAGAGCCTGAGCCCCGCAGCTTCGAGCATTGCGGCGGTATATTTATCCTTATCGAGGAACACGCAAAAGTCGTACCCCCCCGTATATCCCGCGATTGAGCCGTCTTTTATATACAGTCCGAGATCGTTCCGCCTTATTTCCGCCTCGACGCCAAGCTTTTTAAACTCTTGCGCAAGCCTGTTCGCCTGATTGAGATAGGAGGGCAGAACGGAATATGCGTTTATAAGTATAAGCGCCTTTTTCATCCGGCAACCCGCTTTCCGTTTATCATAGATATATTCTATCTCCGCAACGCCCCGACAGTCAAGCCCTTTTGACTAAAAATACTTGAAAATATATTTGCTTTGTTTTATACTTAATTTATGAAACTTTACTTTGAGCTTGTCCCCGACAGCTGCTGGTACTCCAATTTAAGAAGTATACTTTCGCCCGCTCAATGGGATATAGTAAGAAAGGAAGCATATTCCCGCGCGAACGGCAGATGTATGATATGCAAAGAAAAATGCTCTCGCTTAGAAGCGCACGAACGTTGGGAGTACGACGAGAAGAACGCAATACAGAAACTTTCAGACGTTATCGCCGTATGCCGACGCTGTCACGAAGTGATACACATCGGCCGCACTCAGATCAAAGGCAACGAGCGCGAAGCCGAGGAGCATTTTATGAAAGTAAACGAATGCGGCTATGCGGAATACCGTAAAGCCTTGGGCGAAGCAAACGAAGCACACCGCAGAAGAAACGGGGTAAGCGAATGGAAACTCGACCTCGGATATCTGAAAAAATTTATATAAGTTTTAAAAGATAATACTGCGCGACTAAGTTTAGCCGCGCAGTATTTTAATTGGATTATTTATTGTCGGTATCGTCCGTTTTCTTCTCTTCCTCTTCAATTTCGTCGAGTTCAGCAAGCATATTTAAAACCTCTTCGTCCGTAAGTTCGCGCGAGGTCTTTACGAGCTTGCCATATACCATTTTGTCGTGATGAATAGTCATATTCAGCCTCTGTTTTTCAGTTCCCAAAGATTGCCGCAACCGGTGAGAACATAATATTTTTCATTGCACTCTTCGCACTCCATATACGCGTCGTACTCCCCGAATCCCGAAATTTGTTCGGACACGATTTTACCTTTGCCGCAAGGACATTCGTATTCCGTGCGAACTGTGGGAACACGCGACACTCCTGACACTTGTTTCCCTTCAGGGTAGATCTTTTCTCTTTTGATTATTTTTGCCGTCCTGTCCGTAAGCATAAATTTTCTCCTTACCGTATATTTCTATTATACAGCAGCGCTCCCAAAATTTCAAGATAATATCAAAAAAAGCCGACGGATTATACCGTAGGCTTTTTAGTTTTTTCAATTTCGGCAAACACCCTGTCGCTCAAAGATACGGCGCTTTGGCCGAACATTCCGTGAAACGCCTCCTCCAACGCCGACTTACCGAAGCTTTGTTCATAAGTCGCCGTATAGTCCCCGGTCGGAAGATAATCCTCGCTTAATTTTACCGCGCAGATTTCGCCGCTGTTTCCAAGTTTTTCCAGTTCCGAATATGCGTCCGCAGCCTCGCCTTCGCAAGCCTGTGCACCGCATTTTGCAATCAGATCGACGATTTCTTCAAGGCTAGTTGAAAGCCCCTTTATAAAACGGTAAATAATGAGATCACAGTATCGCCAGTACTGCATATCAAGCAGGGGCGCATACTTTTTTGACAACGCTTTAAAGAACGTTTCACAGTCGTCCGTCCTTTGGGATATTTTAAGCTCCTCGCGTTTTCTCACTGCTTCAATATGTTTCCGCAAATCGGGCAAGTCATTTAAAAAGCTTTTGTTCTCCGACAATATTTCCGTATACTCCGAAATTTCCCGCCGCACTGCGCAAATATATTTTGATGCCGCCGCGACGGCAAAAATCAATGCGGGAATTGCAACCGCAGATAATATCACCACGACATATACATGCCATTGGGCGTGGTTTGATACGACAACTTCGTTTACGGAAAAACCCAACACAGTTATAGCGCAGACGATTGCAAGAGCCATTGTGACTGCAAAGGCCAAAACTTTGAATAATCTGTTTTTCAACTTTGAAATGCGCTCGTTCATTCGGTTGACGTTGTTTTCCGCCGAACGCTTCGCCGCTCCGCTCATAATAATTTCATCGGAAGCTTGTCCCAAATAACAGAAATGCGGACGGTTCTCGCAATATTTTTTCTCTATCTCTTTATCGTATTCACGCCTTGCAACGTCAATATCTTCAAACGCCGCCGCAAGCGCAAAAAGGCCCGCCCGCAACGTAAAAATTTTCCTTAAATCGTCCGAGATTTTTTTATCTATAGCATTTCCCCGAAAACCTGTTACAGTCAATTAGATTATATTTAGGCATTGCCTAAAAGTCAAGTAAAATTTAGGCAATAACTAATAATATAGATATATGGAAAAACCTCTCGAAAAAATTATATCGGAAAACATACGGCGGGAAATAGAGACCTCGGGCAAAACAAAGAGTGAAATTGCCCGCGCAATAGGTGTCTCCAATCCTACCGTTTCGCAATACTGTTCGGGACGGGCGCAACCGACATTGGCGACTCTTTCAAAGCTGTGCGCCTTTTTGGATTGCTCGGCGGACGATATTCTGAACTTATGAAACAAGAGGCTAAGGCGGCGCAAAAAATTAAAAACATATTAAAAAAGGAAGTTCTTTGAAGAACTTCCTTTTAACTTTTAAATTACCTTTTTAACGCACGGAACACATATGATACCGCAACCGCTATAACCGATATGACGAGCGAAAGCACAAGGATACATAACAGATAGCCCGCGACGCTCAATACTCCCTGCGTAAAGGTGTTGAGCAAGTCGCCGCTTATAAGTCCGAGTATCACGTCCGCAATCAATACTAAGACAAGAAAGAACACAATACCACTCATAGCGCCCTTTATATCCGCCTTGCTCAGCGTCATATGCAGCGCGAGAAACATACCTAAAACAAGGAACACCCACCACTGCCAGGTCTCGGCACACTTGAAAAACAACTGCAAAACTTCGAATAAGCCTAAGAATACGTTACCCAGGTTGCTCACCGTCGCGCTTATTTTAAATTTTGTGGAAATCTCCGCGACAAAGTTTGGCAACAGCAGATACGCAAGTAAATAAAGCACCGCGGATATGACTACAATGGGAGCGACTCCGATGAAGAAATTGCCCGCCCTGTGATAGATATTTTTTTTGTTATAGGTATGCCTGACGTAGCCGAGCACACCGTCGTCGGAGTTTATCTGAAATAATTTTATTTCCACTACCTTGTGCCCGAATATCACGCAGAACAGCGCGTGAGCGCATTCGTGCAACGGCGTACCCAACGCGCCCGTTATATAACAGACGGTTAAGCCGTAGTTACCGAAATTCGCATAAAACCGCTTATTGCATTGAGCAATAAGAAAGCCGAATAAGACTATCAAGCCCACGGTAAAAATTATTTGCAACAGAAAAGCAACAAGAATATTAACTATCATACATAATTAAGATTTTCCCAGAGCCACTCGTTCGCCGCGCCCGCTATTAAGGTGCCGTCGCTTGATCCTCTGGCCCAAACTTTGATTTTTACAGTCTTATGATTTTTATAGTCGCTGCCGAGGTCGATGGACGATCCGGGAGTAGATTTTATTTCTCCGTATTCGCCGCCGTCATACGATATCTGATAATAATAGCCCATTTTGGCGTTGGAAACGCCCTTCCAGGATATTTGTCCTCCCGCCTGCATTTCAAACGAGGTGGGCGAGCCCAAAATCGTTATTGCCGCATCGTCTCCGCCGGCAAGCTCCGAATCTATGTAATAAACGCCGTTTTCGTCAATCTTGCCCCCCAACGCCTTTACGCCGACCGTGTACTTGCCGGGAGTTTTAATTTCCCTGCTGTATGAAAGCTCTTCGCTTGTCAGATCACTTATCGTCTGTCCCGCTATCTGATAAAGATAGCTTGTGCAATTTACCGAAGGAGTAGTGATTGTAACCGTAATATTTCCGTTGGCGACAAATTGATCGTGCGAATAACCATACTTGATAACCGGTGCGGAAAGCTTAGCCGTCTTCTGCTTGTAAACAAAGAACGCGCTGTCAAGGTTACCGCGCCCGTCGCCTACGGCTTTGAGCATTACCTCATGGTCCTTAACTTCGGTAAACCTCGGCGTATAAGAGTAGCTTGACTGCCCCTCGAAGTTATCGCTGACTTTTGTCCCGTCGATTTGAAGATAATAGGAATTGGCGAGTGGAACGCTGTCCCATACGTAACTGTTGTTTTCTATTCTTAATTCGGGCGTAGCTATCTTATAAGCATTTATTACGACAGACTCCTCACTGTCGAGATATTTGGTATCGTTGCCGAATGCCTTGACGGTAAAGGCATATCCGCCCTGTCTGTTGACCAAGCCGGCAATATTATATTTTGTTCCGGTTGTAGCGGGATGCCCTTCGCCATCGTACTTAACCTGATAGGTAGGGACATATTCCGAAGTTGAGATATTCGACGGCGCATTCCACACTAATTCCACGCTGTTTGCAAGCGCACCATCCGGGAAGGTAGGCGCAGCCAAACGTATGAACTGCTGCGTAGGCGAAGCTTCGCTGGACATATAGTACAATGTTCCGAGGCTATTAGAATAATTTGCTGCGGCAACCATACTCAAGGTTGTTCCCGTTGTTTCAATATACTGATACATATTGCCGTACGCATTCTGATCAAGCGAATCTTTGGAACCGTTGAGATAAACATTGTAGCTTGTTGCGTAGGACACCGCGTCCCACTGCAATACGCCGGTCCCAACAACTTGAATATCTTGGCCGTTTTCGGAGTGTATCACGCCGTCCGCGCTTATCTTTATATTTTTAGGAGCTTCTAAACGCTTTATGGCGAAGGGCGCGGACGGATTTGAAGCCAGCACGTTGCCGCCGTTGCCCCTTGCGCTTACCGTTACGGAATACTCGCCCGCCTCCAAGGTGGAAAGGTCGTAGTTTTCCGAATTTGCGGTTACGGTAACTCCGCCATATGCCACGGTGTAATTGTTGTTTCCCGAAACAGCATTCCAGGAGAGAATGAAGCCGTTCATATTTAGATCCTGGGGCGTAGCCTGCACCGTTATGTCGAAAGATAACGCGTCTTTATCCAAAAGGCTGGGCAACGTAACGTATTTTCTGTTATTTACCGTTTTTACTCCGCCCATACTGCGCACCGAATATTTATACGTCTGCTCGCCGATATTCTTTTCGTCCGCAACGTTGTTGTCCGTCAAGGCAGAGCCTGACGTATACTTACCTTCGAGCAATGTTCCGTCCTTATAGAGCTGATAACCGCTTGCTCCGTTTACCTTTACGAAGTTTACAGTAAAGCCTCTTGCAAGATTATCCCTTGTGCTTACGATAAAATCGCTGTCGGCCGCTCTGGGCGAGGCAAGTCTTTCGACCGTAACGGGTTCGGAATACTTACTGTCGTAATAATCCGATCTTCCGCTTGCCGCGTTGGCCTTAACCTCTATCGTGTAAACGCCGACCGACGCATACGCATAGGAAAACGCCCTGTGAATGTCGGTATAATTCGTAATCTCGGGCGCGCCGCCGTCCTTTACAAGTCTTACCGTATAGCCGCTTGCCGCGTTTACGCCGTTCCAAATCAGATTGTTATAATTTTCCTGACCGTCAGGCTGCAAACTGCTATCCCAGTTTACAACGGGAGTATCAAGGATATACACGGTCTTTTCCGCCGACCAGGAGGAGAAATAATTACCCGATTCGTTGTAAGGCATTACGCATATATCCAACGATCTGCCCGCAGGGATCTTGTCGTAACTCGTAGTAGTCAATTTGACATTCTGAACAACGCCGCCAATTTTTATTTTGTAACCTTCCGCACCGTCTATCTCGTTCCACGTCAAAACACCGTCCTCTACAAACAACTCCTTGACGGAGGCAAGATAGTGGAATTCTTCCGCGCAGACTTTACTGTCGTAAGTTCCCGTATGGTTACCGAGAGCCTTTATTTCTACCGTGAAATCTTCCTGCTGGGAATTGTAGGTATACGAATTGCCCTTAACCTCGTTGGAAACGCCGTTGACGGTCACTCGGTAAGAGGGCGCGTTGCCAGTCCAGGTGACCGAAACGCCGTCGTATTTTATATTGGAGGGCGCGCCGTAAATAAAGACGCTTACCTCTTTACTGAAATACGAATAAAAGGTATTATCCCCGGAAACTACAGGCTTGACCTTAACGCGGTTGTCGCCTTCGGGAAGCGCGTCGTAGTGCGTATCCGTCACGGTTTTAAGCACGCCGTTTATGCTCAGCGAATAAGCGCTTGCTCCGTTGACGGCGGGCCAGTCGATTTCTCCGTTTTCGGTTACGGTTATATTTTCGATCGCGTCAAGCGGCTTGAAAGTAACCGAAGAAGATTTTTCGGTATGCTCGAAAACGGCCGTTACCGTCACTTCGAAGGTATCATCCGAAGAATAGGTGAACGAGGTGGAATTGGAACGCGTCGCATTTCCGCCGTCTATCGCAACGGTGTAATGCTTTGCCCCGTCCGTCTTGCTCCAGGTTATGTACTGCCCGTCGTAAGCAATGTTTTCGGGCGCGCTGTAAAGAAAATCTTCCGCCTTGTCGCAAGCCGTAAGCCCGACCGCCAATAAAACCACGGCGAGCAAAGATAAGATAAATAAAACTACTTTCTTTTTCATATTCAATATGACCTCCTTTTAATTTTGTTTTACGAATTCCAAAGTAACAGAGTTACGCCAGTTGGAATTTTCAGACCAGTTGCCCACACCCAAAAAGCCGTCCGTTTTGGAAGTGTTTATTTCGTAAACGACTACGATTTCGATTTTGTCTATCGGTTTGGTATTGCCGATCTGCAAATTCAAATCGATTACGGAATTTTTACCTTTGCCGGCAAAAATATTCACTTCGTTCTTTTCGTACTTTTCACTGCCGTCCGCGAATGTGGCCTTTACGTAGTAGGCGCCCTTTTTAATTTGCTGTTTGTCGATATTTGTCCCGTATACCGCCCCCGAGTAGGAGTCCGAACCTATGGACTTGCTATTTGCCCCGCCTCCGCTGATAGGCAGCTTGTTTATATCGGCAACGACGTTCAAACTCAGAACGGGCAAGAAATCGTTTTTAACTTTAAAGCACTTTCCTTCGGAATCGAACGCGCAGTTCTTTACAGTCAAATTTACAACGGAAAAGCCGTTATGCCTTTCGGTATCGTCCTGCTCGGCGGCCTGTTCGCCGGGGTTGTATCCGTTATTGTCCTTGCAATTTATCCTTGTAAACTCCATTGTTTTGGAAAAGTTTACCGCAAAGAGCGTTACGTCTTGGGTGACTTTGTCCTTGAATATAGCGGACTGCGACTTGCATATCGTAGACCACGTCGTTACCGTCGCGCCGTTTTCTTTTAATCCTGCGGCAACGTCCGCAATATCCCCGCCGTGCGTTACCTGCGCGGTTTTTAAAATTTGTGTACCGTCGTAAGACATAAACGTGACGTTATAGATCTGCGCGGATATTCCCGCATACAGTTTTAAATTGTTGTCCTCGCATAAATCCGCAAGCTGAGAATTAAAAGTCAAAGTCGAAATTCCGTTACTGTTGGCTACCTGAATACCCTGGCTGTCGCTTTGAGTATACCAACCCGTAAAATTCATATGCGGTTTATCACGAACGGTCAATCCGCCGGGCAAAGCAGGCATCGTCGCGCCGTAATTTACGGGAACGTTGTTTACGCCCGCGTCCGTCGCCTCGCCGTAATCGAGAATAATATTATAAGTTTTAGCTTTAAACTGCGGATACAGAACGATATTTCTGTTATCCTCGAATGCGGAAACCGACAACCCGTCCGAAGAGACGTATTGAGTTCCCCCTATTTCCGCATCGTAAAGGCCTATAAAATCATATCCCTGTTTTGAGGGAAGAGGCTTTTCTATTGAATAAACGTCGCCGCTTTTTACCTCTATCGTGTACGTTTTCGCCCCGTCCGTATACATGACCGTATAAACCGGTTCTTCCTCGTCTTTAAACCAGTTTTCAAACATCTCGCAACCCGAAAGCATAAACGTAAAAAGTAAAACAAGCGAAAGACAAACGCCGGCTATAGATCTGCTTATTTTCATTTAATTTGCCTCGATAGAATATTTTTTTACATTATATGAAATAATACTTCATATGTCAAGTGAATTACTGCTTCATTGTTATGAACTATCAATTCATATATAATGTGTATTAGCTGATACAAACAGGGATTTGACCTATGAAAGACGTAAACATAATTTTAGGAGAACGAATAAAGCTTGGGCGCAAAGCCAACAATCTTACGCGCGAAAAATTGGCGGAACTGATTGATGTTAGTACGAGGTTTCTCGCCGAAGTCGAGTCCGGAAAAGTAGGAGTTTCATTACAGACGCTTAAAAATATAAGCGCGTCGCTTTCCACTTCTACCGATTATTTACTCGGTTTAAACGAAGACAAAAAATCGAATAAACTGGAATTTATATACTCGCAGCTTAAAAAAATCGACGATAAGTTTTATCCGTTGATTTCCAAGATCGTTGCCGAATTGGCGAATATCGACAGCCGAGAGTTGTTGTAAGACGTTGATTTAAAATAATATTAAAACGCCGCCCTAACGGGCGGCGTTTGCTTTTTATAAAATTTTACCTGTCGTATTATTTGCGGGAGAGAACAACTAACGTCTCGCACCACTTTGTCTGAGGGAACATATCGAACGGTATAACGCATTCTATATTCCACCTGCTTTGAGGCGCGGACACCTTCACAAGCGAACCGCCGTCATCACGCAAAGTACCTACAATTATTCCGAGATCGCGCGCAAGCGTTGCGGGGTTGCAGGAGACAAGAACTATTTTTTCCGCCTCCGCTTCGGCAACCGCCTTTACCGCGCTCCGCTCCATTCCCTTTCTCGGCGGATCGCAAACTATAATTCGTTTTTTTCCTGCGGAAGATTGAAGAACCTCGTCGATCTTTTCCTCGACCTTACCGCAAATATTCAGCATTTTTCCCTGTAAGCCGTTGGCCTCTTTGAGTTCGTCGGCACAGCGCGAAGCTTCTTCGACAATTTCAACCCCATACGCAAAGCCGCACTTTTTTGCAAGCATTGCGGTGAGCATTCCGCCTCCGCTGTAAAGATCTACGACGACGGCGCCCTCGTCAGCCTCGGCAAGCACTCTTTCATAGAGTTTTGCGCGGACGTCATCGTTGACCTGCAAAAAGGTATTCGCTCCCGCTTTATAACGTATGCCGCACTCCTCCGCATCGAAATATCCCGATCCTCGGCGCAATTGCCATCGATCCGAAAACAAAGTATTTCCTCGTGAAGAGTTTATATTCAGCAAAAAAGTAAAATCGCCGAAACTTTTTTCCAGTTCCTTTATTAAAAATTCCGTATCTACATTCCTTGCAACGACCAGCGCAATTATAAATTTGCCGCGGATTTCCCTTACCACTATCCGTCTTAAAACACCCTTTCCAGTGCTTTCGTCGTAAGCCGGCACACCGCGCTCCTTTGAAAACTTTGTTACGGCGGAAATTACCGCGCCAACCCAATCCGACTGTATCAGACAATCCTTCACGGGCACTATGCGGTGACTGCGCGCGCCGTAAAAACCGCATACGGTTTGCCCGTCCGCCACGCCTATCGGCAACGCCAGTTTATTGCGGTACCTGTATTCGCTATCACAGGGAACGGTCTTTGAAACCGGGAAATCTATGCCGCCGATCTTTTTAAGCGCGGTTAGTACCGTCTGTCTTTTAAACTCAAGTTGCTCCTCATATTTCATATGTTGAAGAGCGCACCCGCCGCACTTTCCGAACACGGGACAGGGCGGAGCAACGCGCTTTTCGGAAGCGTCGATTATTTTTTCCGCCTTACCGTAAGCTATTTTGCCGTCCGTTTTCAAAACCTTGAAAGACAACTTTTCCCCGATAAGACAAAAAGGCACAAACGCCGTTGTGCCGTTAAGAGAAATTATTCCCTCGCCTTCCGTACCGTATCCCGATACGATCCCTTCGTATATCTCGTTTTTTTTCATAGATTTAACCGCAACCGTCGCAAATTGAATGGCACAACCCCAAAATACACATTTCGCCCGTACATTCGCAACAGCATTCACCCATCTGGGAGGTATCCGCACCGGACTTTTTGCCGTCTTTTAGCTTTGATTTTTCCGCGATAAGATTTATTTCGTCCAAAGCGTTTATGTATTCCTCGTTTTCCGGTTCCGCCTTTAAAGCAAGTTCAAGCTGTTTGCGAGCTTCATTAAACCAACGCCTTTTTTCGAATATTTTTGCCTGAACGTAGTTTTTACGGGGACAATCGGGCAATTCGCCGAGTGCCTTTTGCGCCTCTTTCACCCCTGAGCTTTCCAAAAGTTCAAGTACACGGGTAAATTCTTCGTTTTCCATATTCTCTTCCGTACTATTTTATTACTCTGAAAATTATCTTATTCAACGTCTGCTGAACCCTGAAAATCAAAAAATCATACGCTACGAATATTACCGTACCCAACGTAAATACAAACAGATAAACGTAGTCGTTAACTGTTTTATAAAACTCTTCGGGAAAGACTGAGCCGCCGAAAACGCCGTTAAAAATTATAAAGTAGGAAGCAATAAGCATTCCGTCGAACCAAAGAGCCTTTACGGGAAGAGCAATCCACTTGTTTATCTTAAATTTAAGCTGCAAAGCGTTCACTAGCGGGTGCAATCCGAAAAATATCGCAAAAGGCACAAGATCCCAAAATTGCACCGCGGCGCCAAGCACGACGGCCAGAATACAAGTGCCGATATAGGCCAAAAAATCCCCCAAGTACATTTTTTTGGAAAGGGGCACCATAAGCGCGGTTATGGCGATGAGATAGCCCGTCGCCACAAAATACCCCGATAAAAGTCCCAGCGCAAGCCCGCCTGCGGCAACCGCACAGGAAATACCGCAAAGCGCCGCTTCATACGCCTTGGAATGTTTCTTCTCCGACATAACTTATTATCTGCAGCAACTGTTGCAAAGACAGTTTATGCACATATTTATATAGCAGCACTCTATACAGCTTGCGCAAAAGCTGCCGCCCATCTGATCTTCGGAAGGTTGCGAATTCATCGTCTGCCCCCTATACGTCTGTTGCGCCTGTTCCTGTCCGGCCGCGTCCGACGTGATTTTTTCGTTTAACTTGCGGTAAGTTTCCTTATATTTTGCATTGTCGGGTTCGAGTTGAATGGCGATTTCGAGCTGCTTCTTGCTCTCGTTTATCCAGTTCTTGCGGTAAAATACCACGCTTTGCAGATAATGCCAGCGACCACCGCGCTCATTGAAGGTATCCAAAAGACGTTGTGCGTCCTGAACGTTGCCCTCTTTAAGATACTGTTCAACTCTTCCAAAAGCATCCTGCCCGTCGCCGCTTAGCGACTTCTCGTTAATTTCGTTGAGAAGATCGTTGTATGCCGATTCTATTTTGGTGAGCATTATTGCGGCGTTGTTGCCGACTTCGCCGTCGTGAAAGCGCTCTTCGAGATATCTTTCCCTAAGCCTTTCGTACGCGGACTTGATTTCGTCGGCCGTCGCCCCTTCGCTCAATCCCAAAATTTCAAGATTTTTTTTGTTCATCGTCTGCTCCTTTTAAATGTTTGCAATTCCCGTAGAAAATCGCCCTGGTTTTAAGCGGTATTCCCCGCAAAATTATGTTATCTGTGAGATCGTGGTTAAAGTGAAATTTTATATTGCCCAAACTCTGCCGCATATCGGCAAACATACAGTCGAAAATAAATTCCAACTCGTTTTTGCCCTTTTCGACTGCGGCGCACCGCGTCTTTTCTCCGTAAACGTTGTAAAGCACGTTGAACCGCTTTTTCTTTACGTCCTTGTCGTAATCGTCCAACGCGTCGATCAGATACACCCATTTGCCGAGGGCGTAAAACAATTTCCCCGTATACTCGTTGGCGTATTCTCCCAAGAGATAGTCCGACAGCTGTTTCATCATAACGGCGGTCGGCTCGCACGCCTCGTCTATAATCGCGCAGTTATTCTTTTCAAGTTCCGCAAGCGCTTTTGTCTGCTCGCCGATCATTTCCGCAATGGCGGGATGACTCTTCAACGCCCTTTTATAGCCCTTCTTGTACATATGCCTTAAAACGCCGCGGGCGTCGCCGTCCGCCTTGTCGTCGCAGAGTTTGAAATATGCCAGCGCGGTATTTACGCAACCCACCGACACTGACAAATCGTCGGGACGGGCAATCGGCCGTTTTTTTATGAGATGAAGCGCACAGCGCGCCCTCTCTATCTTTACGTCCGCGCCCTTTATATTATGAACGAGCGCGGAAACAAAAGCCATATCGTAGGTAAGCGCCGAACGCGCCCTTTGTCCGCACCCCTTGCCAATGCTCTTACATAGGCCGCAATAGAGCGATTTATATAGAATTTCGTCCTTTTTGAAAAGATAGGGTGCGTCTGGGCTGATGTATCCGAACATATTAACCTTTTATATCGTAAAATCCGATTTTTCTGTATACCTTGGAAAGAGTTCTGCGGGCTAATCCCGCCGCCTTGTCTCTGCCGGCCGCAAGTACTCCGTCAAGATACGCCCTGTCGTCAAGCAACCGCTTCCACTCGCCCTGTATGGGCGCAAGTTTATCCGCAACAATCTCGCCGACGGCAAGCTTGAATTCGCCATAACCCAGCCCCGAGAACTCCGCCTCCGCTTCCGAAATATTTTTGCCCGTAAAGGCGCAATAAATTTCAAGAAGATTGCTGACTCCCGGTTTTTCCGACGGATCGTACTTGATCTCCGAACCGCTGTCCGTAACCGCACGCTTGAATTTGCGTATCACCGTATCCCTGTCGTCGCTCAAAAACACCGAGCCGTTGGGATTTTCCGCCGATTTGGACATCTTTTTGGAAGGATCGGTAAGATCGTTTATCTTTGCCCCGACTTTGAGGAAAAGTCCTTCGGGAACTTTAAAAGTCGGCGAATAAATATTGTTGAAGCGCTGAGCTATGTCCCTTGCGATTTCCAAATGTTGACGCTGATCCAGCCCGACGGGCACAAGATCGGTCTGATACAACAGAATATCCGCCGCCATAAGCACGGGATAATCCATAAGGCCCATATTTATATTTTCCGTATGTTTCGCGCTTTTATCCTTAAATTGAGTCATTCTCTCCATTTCGCCCACGTAAGCGAACGTGTTGAGAACCCAACATAGCTCCGCGTGTTCCTTTACGTGCGACTGAACGTATACGATGCTCTTATCGGGATCTACTCCGCAGGCAAGAAACAGCGCGGCAAGCGACAGAGTGCGCGCGCGGAGTTCCGCGGGATCCTGTCTGACCGTAATTGCGTGCATATTTGCAACGGCAAAGAGAGCGTCGTAATTTTCCTGAAGCTCCCGCCAACCGCGGAGAGTGCCGATATAATTGCCTATAGTCAGATTATTAGTAGGCTGAACGGCCGAATACAGTATCTTTTTAGCGCCTTCCATAGCTATCTCCCGCATTGAAATAAATCTTTACGTAATTATCATAACACACGACTTTGAAAAAAGCAAAGTATTTTCTGCTTTGCAAGCTTCAATCACAAAACAAAGCCTTTTTTATCACTTTTTTTACATATTTTTTAACAAAATCCGCCGCGCCGCAATAGTTATTGCAGCGCGGCGGATTTAAGTTGCCTGTAATTTACTTCAATGAATTTCCGCGACGGAAATGGCAAACGTCTGCCCGTTGAGCATATAATACGTTATTTTATCCCCGCACGCTTTCATTTCGCCCTCGAAAAGTCCTTCAAGCGCGCACGCTATTTCGGTTATGAGATCTTCCGCTTTGACGGGTTTTTCGTTTACCGCCTCCGCCGTCGTCCGTGTTTCCGCTGATTTTGTCATACTGTTTTCCTCTTATAGTTTTTCTTTTATGTTTACGTATATTATACTCTATAACAGGTTTATTTGTAAATTCAACTGCGCCCGCGCCTTTGGAGTTATTTTGTAAAAAAAGCACTTTGTTTGTAGAAAAATGTCGAATAGTATAAAATTATGGCTCCCCGATCAAGGGAGCCCGTCTTTCTTTTATAATTTATTTTTCCGCAAATTCCATAACTTCCGCAAAAAGTTTTTTGCCGTCGCAAGTTTTTGTAAACCTCAAAGTTTTGTCTTTGAGTGCGGAAAGACACTTGGGCACGGCCATAGCCGTTGCCGCGTGCAGCCGCTTTATGCCCTTGAAACAATCCTTTACGTCGTTGCCCGTAACCGCGTACAACACGTCCTGCGGGAACTTATACGGATTGGCCGTAGATACGACGATCATTTTCGTTTCGTCTTTTTTATGCTTTTCAAACCAATCCACCGCAACTTTCATTGCGCAACCCGTGTGCGTGTCCATTGTGTAACCAACGTCTATAAACACGTCGTACATTGCTTCCACGCAGGTCTCCTCGTCGGCGTACCCGCCGTCGAAAGTGAGCCTGATTTCATCCAGCTCGCTTTCGGTTACCGAATAAACACCGTTCTCCTTCAAATCCTTCATACGGCTTGCGGTGAGTTTACAGTCCCTGCCCGAAACCTCATACACAAGTCTTTCGAGATTGGACGATACCAATATATCCATAGAGGGCGCCGTAGTTCTCACGAGTTCCCTGCGCATATCGTACGTTCCGGTATTGAAAAAGTCTGTCAAGACGTTGTTGCTGTTGGACGCACAATGAAGTCTCCTCACGGGAAGCCCCATACGCTTTGCGTAATAGCCGGCAAGTATGTTTCCGAAATTGCCCGTGGGGACGGTAAAGTCTATCTCTTCACCCATCTCTATCTGTTCAGAAGAAACCAAATCGAGATAGGCGGAAAAATAATATGCGATCTGCGGGGCGAGTCTGCCGAAATTTATGGAGTTGGCTGAAGAGAGAATTATATTTTTTTCCTTTAATTGTCTTGCGTACTCTTCGGAGGAGAATATTTCTTTTACTGCGTTCTGGCAATCGTCGAAGTTGCCCTTAACGGCGACGACGTTTACGTTGTTTCCGTCCTGCGTGCACATCTGCAATTTCTGCATCTTGGAAACGCCTTCCGAGGGATAAAAGACCATTACTTTAAAGCCTGCCTTATCCTTGAAACCTTCCAGCGCCGCCTTCCCCGTATCGCCCGAAGTCGCCGTAAGTATGAGAACGTTTTCCTCAATTCCGCACAGCTCGCAAGCTTTCTTTAAAAGATAGGGCAAGAGTTTAAGTGCAATATCCTTGAACGCGCAGGTGGGACCGTGCCACAGCTCCAACATATACACGCCGTCGTCAAGGCGAACAAGGGGTGCGGGATCGCCTCCGAAACCCGAGTACGCGCTTTCGCACGCGTTCAAAAGCCAGTCGGCGTCGTATTCGTCGAGATACTTCGATAAAACGACGGCGGCGCGCTCCGCATAACTCATACCAAGCATTTCACTAAGCTCTTCAACCGAAACTGCGGGGAACTTTTCCGGAACGTAAAGTCCGCCGTTTTCGGACAGTCCGGCTACGATAGCGCGGGCGCAACCTACTTTTGCGCCGCCTCTTGTGCTTACGAATTTCATAACAACTCCTGAAAGTAGTTTAATAATTTAAAAAGGGCGGCGCGAAAAAATAACAACTCCGCGCCGCCGTCAAAATTTTTGAATTGATCAGATATACTTTTTGACGAAATCGGGAAGATCGGCTTCCGCACAGCTGCAAGTGATAACTATGGTTATCTCGTTTTCCGAAGAAATTTTATCAAGCATATAGAATATACCCGCAAGCTCGTTAATATCTTTACCCGTAATGCGCGCAACGCCGTCTATGTATATATATTCGTGATCGCTGTTGCAGGAAGCAACGCCCTTTACGAAGCCGCAAAGCGCGTCCTCGCCGGCTACGTTCCAATCGGCCACGTCAATGAAGCGAATTGCACGGTCTACGTCATACATACATCTCTTGTTGTCGGTAATGAAAACGCTTAAACCTTTAGCGTCTTTGGCGTTTTTGTTGGCCTCGGCTATGAGCTGCTTTGTCTTGCCCGTGCCTTTTGCTCCGTAAATAATTTTAATCATTGAAACTCCTCCTGATAAGGTTTTGAAAATTAAGCCTTTAAAAACATAAGGTTTATTATATTTTATCAGTTTTTTTGAGGAATATCAATAGGTTTATTTATTTTTTTTAAAAAAATGCAGTGAAATTTTTGTGATTATTCACAGCGTAAAACGTCGGCGTTTTACTTTACCTCCGCCGCGAACTGCGCTATTCTGTCCAGTCCTTCGAGCATATCCTTTGTGGACAAAGCATATGACAGGCGCACCGCGTCGTCGTCGCCGAAGCACACGCCGGGCGTGAGCGCAACCTGCTTATAGTCCAAAAGCATATCGGCAACGTCCATACTGCCGTGAATTTTTTTTCCGTTATAGGATTTACCGTAAAGTTTATCGCATAAAAGCATTACGTAGAACGCTCCGTCCGGAGTGACGTAATCGAGATTAAGGGACTTCATCTGATCGAGTTTTTCAAGCATAGCCTTTCTGCGGCGGCCGAAAGCTTCGATCATATCTTTCATAGGTTTGTCGTCGCCCTCGATCGCGGCGAGCGCCGCGTACTGAGTCATTGTGTTTACGTTGGACGTCGAATGGCTCTGAAATGAAGCAATCGCCTTTGCAACGTTTGCGGGGCAGGCAAGGTATCCGAGACGCCAGCCCGTCATAGCGTAACTTTTTGATACGCCGTTTATAACTATGGTCAGATCTTTCATTTCGGGAGAACACTGCGCAATGGAAAAATGCGTTTCTCCGCCGTAGATCAACTTTTCGTAAATTTCGTCGGCCAGCACTACGATATTGTGCCTGACGCAAACCTCCGCTATCGCGCGGATCTCCTCTTCCGAATAAACCGCGCCGGTAGGGTTGCAGGGGCTGTTGAATATCAGCATTTTGGTCTGCGGACGAATGGCCGCCTCCACCTGAGCCGCGGTAATCTTATAGCCGTGTCTGGGAGTTGCATAAATGTACTCGGGCACACCGCCGCAGCTTTTTACGACTTCGGGATACGTCAGCCAATAGGGCTTGGGTATAAGCACTTCGTCGCCGGGATTAATAGTTGCGAAAACTGCATTGAAAATGGAATGCTTTGCGCCGTTGGAAATTATTATCTGCGACGGATCGTAATCGAGCCCGTTTTCCGTTTTAAGCTTTTTTGCAACCGCCTTTTTAAGCGCTGGAAGGCCCGCGGCGGCAACATATTTCGTATAGCCCTTGTCCAAAGCGTCCTTGGCAGCTTTGCATATATGCTCGGGCGTATTAAAATCAGGTTCACCCACGCCGAAATTGATAACTTTTACACCCGACGCCTTCAACTCGTTGGCCTTGGCGGAAATGGCAAGCGTCATCGATGGCGCTATCCTGGAAATCCGATTGGATACTTCAATCATAAAACACTCCTTAACCGATCGTTTCCGTTTAATTATAGCCGATAACCGCGGTTTATGCAATCAAATGACAGAATATATTTTGGAGACTTGACGATAAAATTAAAAAGCGGACGCCCGCGTCCGCTTTTGTATCGATATAAAATTTTATTTCGTTCCGTACAGTCTGTCGCCCGCGTCGCCGAGGCCGGGAAGGATGTAACCGTTTTCGTTCAATCCCCTATCCAATGTCGATACGTAAACAGGCACGTCGGGGTGAGCCTCCGCCACCTTGGAAACGCCTTCGGGCGCGCCGATTATCGCCATAAATTTAATCTTTTTGCAGCCGCGCTTTTTGAGAGCATCCAACGCGTCGCAGGCCGATCCGCCAGTCGCAAGCATGGGATCGACCAGGAAAACGGTCTTCTTCTCTATACCTTCGGGCAGTTTACAGTAGTACTCCTGCGGTTGAAGCGTCTCCTCGTCGCGGTACATACCGATATGTCCGACGCGCGCCGTAGGAAAAACTTTATGAACGCCGTTAACCATTCCGAGTCCCGCGCGAAGAATGGGAACTATTGCGACGCTCTCGTCGGGAACGCGGTACTGCGTGGTAACTTCAAGCGGAGTTTCCACACGGACGGGAACGAGCTCCACGTCGCGCATACTTTCGAAAGTCATCATTGTGGTAATTTCTTCGATTAGCTCACGAAATTCCTTCATCCCCGTTTTCTTGTCGCGGAGAATGGAAATTTTATGCTTTATAAGCGGATGATCGAATATAAAAACGTTGTCGTACTTCTTCATTTTAAATCTCCTCTTCCGTTGCGGAATTAGCTTCGGCAGACTTCTTTTCCTCCGCCACGGCCTCCTCTATGGTTATCTGCTCCTCCTTTGCTCCTCTCTTTTTGATGTTGACGAGAAGATTTGTAAGGATACCGAGTATGAGCGCGCACGCAACTTCCGTTATTACGACGGGGCCGAATTTGAGGCTCATACCGCCTACGCCGGCAATGAGTATTACGGAAACGACGAACAGATTTTTGTTGTCGTTGAGGTCTACGGCCTGCACCATTTTAAGTCCCGACACGGCGATAAATCCGTAAAGAGCTATACACACGCCGCCCATAACGCAGTCCGGGATAGTTGAAAGGAATGTTACGAAAGGAGCAATGAACGCCGCCACTATCGCCATAAGCGCGGTAACTAATATCGTTATTACCGATGCGTTGCCCGATATCGCCACGCATCCGACGGACTCGCCGTAAGTCGTGTTGGGACAGCCACCGAATATCGCGCCCGCAACTGAGCCAACGCCGTCGCCCAAAAGCGTCCTCGAAAGTCCGGGATCGGCAAGAAGATCGGATTCTATAATAGTGGAAATATTTTTGTGATCGGCAATGTGCTCGGCAAATACGACGAATGACACGGGGATATACGCAACGGCTATAGTGCCTATGTACGCGCCCACCGAACCGGCTTCGCCCGCGCTGATTTCGGGATGAAGTATGGGTTGAAGGAACGCAAAGTCGGGATACCACTGCATTTTGGTAAATTTAGTGAAGTCGATTATCCTCATAGCCTCAGCGCCATCTATATAGCTGAAACCGGTGAAGATAGCGGCAACCACGTAACCTGCGAGTATTCCTATTATGAAAGGAATCATCTTCATCAGTTTTTTACCGTATACCGAGCAAACGATCGTTGTCGCAAGAGTTACCAGAGCGCAGACAAGGCAGAGCGAGGCGTTGACGTCCATAACGTATCCGCCGTTGTTTACCCCGCTTACGGCCTGTCCCACAGCGTTGCCCGCAAGCGAAAGGCCGATTATCGCTACGGTAGGACCGATTACCACGGCAGGCATTATTTTATCTATCCACTTAACGCCCGCAAACCTGACGATCACCGCGATTATTACGTAAACGATACCCGCGAACGCCGCACCTATTATTAATCCCAGATATCCGAGAGAAACTGATACTCCGCCAGCGAACGCCGCAAGCATAGAGCCGAGAAAGGCAAACGAACTGCCAAGGAACACGGGGCTCCTGAACTTTGTAAATAACAGATATACAAGCGTGCCCACGCCCGCGCCGAAGAGCGCCGCGGAGGGCGACATATTCACGTTTGGATAATTGCTGTTTATTACCATCGGAACGGTAATAGTTGCGGCCAGAATAGCCAGAAGCTGTTGAAGCGCGAACAGAAGCAACTGCGGAATTTTGGGCCTGTCCTTGACGCCGTAAATCATATGCATCTTTTTTACCTCGTAAAAGTTTTTTGCGCGGAACAATCCGCGATTTTTCATAAGCTCCCGTTATTATATCACAGCGCCGTTAAAATTGCAATAGTCATTGGCAAAAACTTATTATACCTTGGAAATTTTCTTTACGCAAACACCGATATGAGCGATAGGGTAAACTTTGCGTCGCCATTATAAAAGACAGCGGTAGCATTAATTAGCTACCGCTGTTTTGTTGCTTTTGTTTTTCTTCCCATTGCTTTAAAATTGATTTGATTTGTTCGGGCGTTTCCTGCATACCGCGCTTTACCCATTCGTCGCACCAACCGAAAAACATCCCGGCAACCAAAGATAAAAAATATGCGCCCACGTTATTGTCAATCTTTTCTTCAAGACCGCAGTATTTTCTTATCAACTTGTACATTAGATGTTCAAGACCGTTTTTATAGATAACGCCGAGTATAGGACGTTCCTTTTCAAAAAGTTCTATAACTTGTTCCCCTACATCGATGCTGATTTTTTCAGCACTCGCTTTCCACTCGGCGGCAATCTTATCCATTTTGGCGAATAAAACTTCTTCTTTATAGTAGTAATTGCGGTAGTAGCTCACACGGCTTACTCCCGCTTTTCCCACGATTTCGCTTATCGTTATTTCACCGAAAGGCTTTTTTTCCATAAGTTGAATCAAAGCCGTTTCTATGCTGTCCCGAACGATTAAATTAGCCGAATTTACCCGTTTCGCCATACTGTAACAAATTATCCCCGTTTGTTTCACTTGCCGTTTTCAGCCGTTCGAAGCATTGACCGAAAAACCGTTAATGTGCTACATTTGTATCACTTAATGATTATATTAACACTTTTAAGATAAAAAGTCAAGCGATAAAAAATTCAGGAGAATTTTATGGAATACGTCATTGAAACCCAAAATCTTGTAAAGCAATTCAAGACGAAGCTTGCCGTAAACGACGTGTCTATCCACGTCAGGCGCGGAGACATTTACGGTCTTATCGTCAAAAACGGCGCAGGCAAGACAAGTTTGATGAAGCTTATTTTAGGATTGACCAACCCTACGCAAGGCAAAGTATTTTTGTTCGGTAATGAAAATCTCAACGCAGGCAGAAAGAAAATAGGCTCGCTTATAGAAGCCCCCGGCCTGTATAAAAATTGTACTGCTTACGAAAATATGCTGAGGTTTGCAACTCTTTACGGGGCAAAACCAAAAGAGATAAAACCGCTTTTGGAACGGGTAGGTCTTGGAAATACCGGTACAAAAAAAGCGGGAGAGTTCTCGCTCGGTATGCGTCAACGTTTGGGAATAGCCATTGCGCTTTTGGGTAATCCGGAAATACTTATTCTGGACGAACCGATCAACGGCCTCGATCCTGCGGGCATCAAGGAGATACGGGACATAATTATTGCTTTGAATAACGAAGGCGTAACTTTTATTATATCTTCACATCTTTTGGACGAACTTGCAAAGGTTGTCACGCATTACGGTATAATTGCCGACGGCTCTTTAATAGAAGAAGTTTCTGCAAAGAAATTGAACGATCGCTGCCGTAAATACGTAAAAATTACGACAAACGATAACAATTTTGCGCTTGCACTGTTGAGAGAAAGATTGCCGGACATATCGGCGGAATTAAGAAGCGACGGGTTGTTCCTTTCAAATTATTTGGACCAAACACCGAATATGAATAAATACCTTATAGGTAATGGCGTTGCAGTTTCGGAAATTGCTCTTTTTGAAAGCGGGTTCGAAGAATATTTTATAGAGAGGTTAGGAAGATGAACAATTTAATGAAATTCGAGTTTCGTAAACTTTTCAAACAAAAAAGTTTTTATATTTGTACGGCTGTAATGCTTGGTATGTCATTTATCGGCCTGTTACTGAATAAAGCGCTTGCAAGCAATCCCGATTTTAATATTGTATTGCCTACGGCAAGCTCGGCGCTTTTATCGGCCGTTTCGTCGTCGAGTTTCACAATGGTTTGCGGCATATTCATTGCATTGTTCGTATGCACGGATTACGACCAACAGACGATAAAAAACGTCTATTCGCGCGGATTTTCAAGAAGTGAAGTATATTTTTCAAAGTTAATCTTATGTGTTGTTTCCACGGTCGTGATGTTCGCCGCAACTCTCGTATTTACGTACATTGCAGGCGCGGCAATGTTTGACGGAACGGCGGAATCGGGGAATTACGCAGGTCTCATAGCAGGTCAATTTTTATACTGTCTTGCATATTCGTCGTTTGTCTTTTCGGTAAGTTTGATAGTAAAGAAAGTAGGAATTTCCATTGCGCTCGCTATACTCGGCCCGTCGCTTATCGGAACGGTTATCAATCTTGCGGACGCTTTTTTGAAAACTAATAATTTTAAAATCGGTTCGTATTGGTTGGACGGGTTTATCGGCGACCTTACTTCGCTTGCAACCGACAGTTCAAGGCTAATAGTCTGTATCGTACTTTCAATAATATATGCGGCAGTTTTTGTTGCAACCGGTTATTTAATCAATAGAAAACAAGAAAATTAATGAGTTGTTCTTATGAAAACAATTAAAAACACGGCTGACAGATTTCTCTGCCCGCCGTGTTTATTCATTATTTAATTAAACTATTATATTATAATCTTATAACAATCGGCATTAATTAGCTTTACTCCGTTTTGGTCATAATTTACGATATAGGTTTTGCTTTTTGCCCCTTTCAAACTTAAAAATTTTTGCAATTCATAATCCAACATACGCGAATCAATATAGACTATTGCGTTTTTATCTTCAAGCTTTTTATAAATTTCATCATCATTGAAAATAGCTTTACAACCAATCGGCATACGATCGTTCATATATCTTTCTTCTGTCGCAAAATATCTGATTACCGACTCAACTACCACAAGATTATACGGTAAATACATCTTTTTATCTATATTTACCTCATATCTTCTGGCACATCTACTAATCGGCGCGTAATATCTTTCGTGGTTTTCATTATAGTTTTCATCATAAAATGTTCCGCGCTCGTCTTGCAAACATGTAAACGCAAATGATAAAAATGTTTCTGCAATCGTTCTGTGATGAGGATTATCAATTTCAACGGGAGTTCCGATTAACATAGCCTTAGCCGCCGTTTCAAAATCATCCAAAGTTGCAGTTCCTTCAATCTCCCAATATCCGTTGACAAAATTCACACGATTATAAACAGTGGAAAGATCATACGCGCGGTTGTATTTTCTTGTAGTAATTGCTCCCGTTGAAACCAACGTCATATCCCTTGCAATATTGTACGACATTTCCACCCGGCCCGAAAATTGCTCGTTTAAAAATATTCCGTAAGTCGCCGCACTATTAAGGATTGCCGAACTGAGGCAATCTATTGGCAAATTTGTACTTAGCGGATCGGACAACTGACAGCGATAATGCAATAAATCCCACTGAACAGGATCTGCTTTTAATCTCCTCAGCGGAAATCCCGGATTATATTTTGTCTTTTTATCACGCTTATTCTGTAAAAAAGTATACCGCATATTGCCGGCTTCATCGATAAACAACATTAAAAGGTCTGCAATTTCACAACACCTTTCTCGAGGCGTTAAATGTTTATACTGCATAAGATGTTGAACATGCCCGCGATTGCCGTGATATTCTTTTACATAACCGAAATTACTTTGATTCATCACCCTCAGCAATCCCCTAAACAAAGAAACCTCGTCTTCATCTTGAGGATTAACAAATAAGTTATTCAGGTCGTGTTTTAGCATCATTTTCTCCTTAGTGTAAAATTAATACTTTAATAACTAAACGATGAGCAATGTCTATAAATACTGTTTATAAAATTATATCGCCTAAAAACTTTTTGAGTGGAAACCTGCTTTAATGCAAATAAGACAGCTTTTGCTGTCTTATTTTAAATTTGTCCGTTAATAGACGTGGTGCACCCGGCGAGGCTCGAACTCACAACGTCGGCGTCGGAGTTTGCGCGGCTATGCAAAATATCGTTTATGGCACAAGATATTGTGCC
>CAJUOY010000009.1 GCA_910588645.1 uncultured Christensenellaceae bacterium | reverse complement strand
ATTTTGATAGATACGGAATATAAAGTTGATATTGACTTATAAATTTCAATTTATCATCAATTGTAAAAAGCGAAGAATTTTTAAATTCTTCGCTTTTTATATTCCCTATGGGAAGTGCGCTTTTATCCCGCTCTTTTTATTAAAATAATTCCCCTCGGAATATCCGAGGGGAAAATTAATTTTACTTAATTATTCTTTGCCCGCGAGCTTTTTGTATCCCGCAAGTCTTGCCTTTGCGGATTCTTCGGTCTTCTTGAACAGCTCTGCCGCAACTTCTTCGCCCTGAGTCTTTGCGAGCGAGGAATATCTCGTTTCGCTTGCAAGGAAGGCCTGATAGTCGCCCGTAGGATCCTTGGAATCGAGGGTGAACGTATCGGTGTTGGGGTTGTATCTGTATAAAGGCCAGTAGCCGCAATCAACAGCCGCTTTTTCTTCAAGCTGGCTCTTGGTCATATTGATGCCGTGGTTGATGCAGGGAGCGTAAGCTATGATGATTGAAGGGCCGTGGTAAGCTTCTGCCTCGGTCAGCGCTTTAAGGAGCTGTGCGGGGTTGGAACCCATTGCAACCTGCGCCACGTAAACGTAACCGTAGGACTTGGCGATCATGCCGAGATCCTTCTTTTTAACTCTCTTGCCTGCCGATGCAAACTTAGCGACCGCGCCGATGTTGGTCGACTTACTTGCCTGTCCGCCTGTGTTGGAATAAACTTCGGTGTCAAGTACAAGCACGTTTACGTCCTCGCCGGAAGCAAGTACGTGGTCGAGACCGCCGTAACCGATATCGTAAGCCCAGCCGTCGCCGCCGAATATCCAGACGGATTTCTTTGCAAGGCAGTCCTTAGCGTCGAGGATATCTTTAATAAGAGCGTAAGTTTCAGCGGCTTTGACGAACGATTCGCTCGCTTCCTGTCCGTCGGAATAGTTTGTCCAGGTTCTTGCAAGCTTTTCAACCTTGCTCTTGACTGCAAGAATGTCTTTCAACAGAGCTACTGTTTCCGCGTTGCTGTCGAGATTTGCCTGTAAGATCTTTACGAGTTCCGCGCTCGCTTTCTTGGAAGGTTCTCTCTCTTCGAAAGCGGCAAGGTAAGCTTCGCAAGCCTTTTTGCCCTCTTCGTTATCCCAAAGAGTAGCAAGTTTTTCAACCTTGCTCTTGACCGAAGCCCTTCTTGCGGAATATGCAAGGTTCATACCGTAACCGAATTCCGCGTTGTCCTCGAACAGCGAGTTAGCCCAAGCGGGGCCGCGTCCCTGTTTGTTGGTGGTGTAAGGGCAAGTGGGGGAAGAGCCTCCGTAAATGGACGAGCATCCCGTTGCATTTGCAATTACCATATCTTCGCCGAAGAGCTGGGTTACTACCTTGACGTAAGGAGTTTCGCCGCAGCCTGCGCACGCGCCCGAGAACTCGAAGAGGGGAGTTGCAAACTGGCATCCCTTTACGGTGTCCTTCTTGAACTTGGAAGTGTCAACCTCGGGAAGTTCCACAGCGTATTCCCAGTTCTTGTCTTCGCCCTTTTCAAGCGATTCTGCAAGAGGAACCATCTTTATAGCTCCGCCGTCCTTTACGGGGCAGACTGTTGCGCACACGCCGCAACCCATACAGTCGAGGGGAGAAACCTGCATCTTGTATTCGTATCCCGCAAGACCGATAGCAGCCTTTGTCGTAAGAGTCTTGGGCATCTTTTCTCCGCTCTTGATAAGGGCGGGCCTGAGGCAGGCGTGAGGGCAGACAAACGAACAGCTTCCGCACTGGATACATTTTTCCGTAATGATTTCGGGAACCATAACGGCTACGCCGCGCTTTTCGTACTTGGTCGTGCCGGTGGGTACGTGACCGTCGGCGTTGAACTGCGACGATCTGAGTTTGTCTCCTTCCAGATAAAGAATGGGTTTGATGATTTCCTGATAGTAAGCGTTGTCCGCGCCCTTAACCATTTCCGCGCCCTTGGTTGTTTTAGCCCAGGCAGCGGGAACGTTAATCTTTATAAGGTTGTCCCCTGCGGCAGCGTCTATTGCGTTGTAGTTCATCTGAACCACTGCGTCGCCCTTTCTGCCGAAGGATTTTTTAGCCATATACTTCATATATTCTATGGCCTTGTCGTAGGGCATTATCTGAGGATTGACGCGGAAGAACGCCGATTGAAGAATGGTGTTCGTTCTGCCTCTCAATCCAAGGTCTGCGGCAATCCTGATTGCGTCGATAACGTAGAGATTGATGTGTTTTTTTGCAATATCCTGCTTGACCTTTGCGGGAAGGAATTCTTCGAGCGCTTTTACGGTCGTTGCGTTGGTGTTGATAAGAAGCGTGCCGCCTTCCTTTATGTCGCTCGTCATATCGTAACGGGTAACATACGAGGGGTTGGAGCACTGAACGAAGTCAGCCGAGTCGATGAGGTATTCGGACTGAATGGGCGCGTCGCCGAAGCGGAGGTGAGATACGGTTATGCCGCCCGACTTTTTGGAATCATAGAAGAAGTATGCCTGTGCGTGCTTGTCCGTATGATCACCGATGATTTTAATGGAGTTCTTGTTCGCGCCGACGGTACCGTCCGAACCGAGGCCGTAGAATTTACAGCTGGTGGAGCCTTCGGGAGCCGCGTCGAACTTTTCGGAGAAGTCGAGGGAAGTATTTGTAACGTCCTCGTGAATACCGATAGTGAAGTGGTTTTTGGGCTCTTTCTGCTCTATGTTCTTATATACCGCAAGAACCATAGAGGGAGTAAATTCCTTTGAGCCGAGGCCGTATCTGCCGCCTACGACCTTTACATTGGTTATGCCCTTTTCGAGAAGGGAGGAGCATACGTCGAGGTACAAAGGTTCGCCGAGCGAGCCGGGCTCTTTTGTTCTGTCGAGAACGGCAAGTTTTTTAACCGTCTTAGGAAGAGATTCGATGAAGGCGTCCGCAACGAAGGGGCGGTAGAGACGAACTTTTACAAGACCGTACTTATTGCCCGAAGCGTTGAGCTTATTTATGGACTCTTCAACCGTTTCGCAAGCAGAACCCATACATACGATTACGTGTTCCGCGTGGGGATGTCCTACGTAGTCGAAAAGGTGATAGCTTCTGCCGCACTTTGCGGAAACGATGTCCATCATCTTCTGAACGATTGCGGGAGTAGCCTCGTAGTATTTATTTGCTGTCTCTCTGTTCTGGAAATAGGTGTCGCCGTTCTGCGCGGTACCCTTCTGAATGGGATGTTCGGGGTTGAGCGAGCGAGACTTGAAATCTGCTATGTCCGCGGGTATGCCTGCTTTATCGCAGAGCGTTCTGATTTCTGCATAGTCGTCGGACTCGTCCCAAACGTCTATTTTGGAAACTTCGTGCGAAGTTCTGAAACCGTCGAAGAAGTTAATGAAAGGAACTCTCGATTTGAGGGTGGACATATGCGCTACCAACGCAAGATCCATAACTTCCTGTACGGATGAGTCGCAGAGCATTGCAAATCCCGTCTGACGGCAGGCCATTACGTCCGCGTGATCGCCGAAAATGTTGAGCGAGTGAGCCGCGATCGCGCGCGCCGAAACGTGCATAACCATAGGCATAAGCTCGCCTGATATCTTGTACATATTGGGGATCATCAATAAAAGTCCCTGCGATGCGGTGTAGGTAGTCGTGAGAGCGCCTGCGCAGAGCGAACCGTGTACCGCGCCCGCCGCGCCGCCTTCCGACTGCATTTCCGCAATCTTGACCTGCTGTCCCCACATATTGGTTCTGCCGGCCGTAGCCCACTCGTCGGCTACTTCTGCCATAGGCGAAGAGGGGGTAATGGGGTAAATCGCCGCTACTTCCGAAAAGGCGTACGCAACGTGACTCGCGGCGGTGTTGCCGTCGATTGTCAATTTTTTCATTAAAAAACCTCCGATTTTAAAATTCTGATTTTAAAAGCCGTGCGCGTTTTCCGCACACTTATAACATTATAATATTAATTATCCCGAATGTCAATATTCGCCGCCGAATTTGTCACAAAAAAATCATATAAAAAACCCCGTAATTTGTTGTAAACGCCGTAAGTTTTTGTTATAATCAAATCCGTAATATTTTATTTAGGTAGTATATGTCGGACGAATTCATAATCGAATGCGAAAACGTAAAATTTTCATATCCAGCAAGCGAGGTGCCCGCGCTTAACGGCGTCAGCTTTAATATAAAGCGCGGCGAGTTTGTTTCCGTCATAGGACACAACGGCAGCGGCAAGTCCACTCTTGCAAGACTCATAAACGGACTTTTGGAGGCGGACGAGGGAAAAATCTCCGTGTTCGGTATGGACGTTTCGGAGAGGAAAAACGTGCTTGAAATACGCAAGCGCGTGGGCATTGTGTTTCAAAATCCCGACAATCAGATGGTTGCGTCCATTGTGGAGGACGACGTCGCTTTCGGTCCGGAAAACATAGGAATATCCCGCGAGGAAATCGGCGAGAGAATAGACTGGGCGTTAGAAGCCGTGGGTATGACCAAATACCGCAACGCAACTCCCGCAAGACTTTCGGGCGGTCAAAAGCAGCGCATTGCCGTCGCCGGAGTACTGGCAATCCGTCCCGACGTTCTTATCCTCGACGAGTCTACGGCTATGCTCGATCCCAAGGGCAGGAGAGAGGTTGTCAAGGTAGTTAAGCGCCTAAACGAAGAAGAGGGAATGACGATAATCTTAATTACTCACTTTATGGAGGAAGCTCTGCTTGCGGACAGGACTATCGTTATGAACAGGGGAGAGATCGCCCTGTGCGGCACTCCCGACGAGATTTTCGAGAATGGAGAAATTCTCGAAACGTTTAACCTGTCTCTTCCCAGAATAAGCGTCATAGCCGGATTATTGAGGTCGGGCGGAATGAACGTAAGCAACGTGTTGCGCGCGGAAGAACTTGCGGAAGAAATTAATGCAAACTTCCGTTTAAAGGGCATATCCGCGGGGCAATCATCAAAGAGAGCTTCGACGACGGTCTCTTCCTCTCACGAGTGGGATATTGACGTTTCCGATCTTACGTATACTTATTCGAGAAAATCGCCGTTCGCGTCCAAGGCCTTGGACGGCGTCGATCTTCACATAGACGAGGGCGAATTTTTCGGTATAATAGGACATACGGGTAGCGGCAAGTCAACTTTGATTCAGCACCTTAACGCTTTGATAAAACTGCCCACGGCGGAAAAAAAGTATCGTGCGAAAAAGGTTAAAAAGGGACAACCTCAGCTTGTTTTCCCCCGCATATCCGTGGGGCAATTCGATCTGAGTAATAAAAAATGCGACTTCAAGGCTTTGAGGGCGAGCGTGGGTATGGTTTTCCAGTATCCCGAATATCAGCTCTTTGCGGAAAGCGTATTTACCGACGTTGCCTTCGGTCTTAAAAATTTCAATAAAAAACTTTCTGCGGAAGAGATTGAGGCCGCAGTAAAAAGCAGTCTCGAAATAGTGGGGCTCGACTATGCGGAAGTCAAGGACAAATCTCCATTCGATCTTTCGGGCGGGCAAAAGCGCCGCGTAGCCATTGCGGGAGTTATTGTAACAAAACCCGAAATACTGATTCTCGACGAACCCGCCGCGGGGCTCGATCCCAAAGGCAAAAACGAAATTATGGAACTCTTGCACAAGCTCCACCGCGAGTGGTGCAAGACGGTAATAATTGTTTCTCACGATATGGACGAGGTTGCGGACAACTGCACCAGGGCTTGCGTTATTGCGGACGGCAAGGTGTTTGCGGTGGGCCAACCTGCGGAAATTTTTGCAAGAGCGGAAGAGTTGGAAAGCTTGGGACTGGACATTCCGTTGACGGCAAAAATTGCTTCCAAGCTTTCGGAGAACGGAATAATAATAGACAGCGATTGCACGGTGGAGGATTTTGCCGCAAAGGTAACCGAGGTATATAAGGGGGGCAAAGATGCTTAACGACGTTACTTTCGGTCAATACTATCCTACGCAGTCGTTTGTTCACAGGCTCGATCCGAGAATAAAGATACTTGCGCTGATAACGTTTATAGTTCTCTTGTTCGTGGCGGATAACTTTTATTCGCTGTTTGCCGTGGCGCTTATAGCCATGCTTGCCATAGCGTTTTCAAGGGTGCCGATAAAAAGCGTTTTGCGGTCGATAAAGGGAATACTGGTAATATTGATTTTCACGGCCGTATTGAATTTGTTTTTCCATAAGGGCGAACATCTGCTTGCGGAGTGGTGGATATTCCGCATCTATACGGAAAGCATAATTTTTACCGTCTTCTTTGTGTTGAGGCTGTTTTTCCTCGTTATGATTTCAAGCGTGCTTACGCTGACTACAACGCCCGTTTCGCTTACAGACGGTATAGAAAGTTTGTTAAAGCCGCTCACGTATATTAAGTTCCCCGTACACGAGCTTGCGCTCATAATGTCGATAGCGCTTAGATTTATTCCCACGCTCATAGATGAGACGAACCGCATAATATCCGCGCAGAAAGCGAGGGGCGCTGACTTTGAAAGCGGTAACATATTCAAGCGTATAAAGGCGATCGTGCCAATATTGATACCTCTGCTCATAAGCGCGTTCAGACGTGCGGACGAGCTTGGCGACGCAATGGACGCAAGGTGTTATTCGGGCTCGAAAATCCGTACAAAATATAAAAAACTCAAATTCGGCTGGCGCGATCTCGTTGCGTTTTTCTTCGTGGCGGCGCTCATAGCAGGGGTGGTTCTGTTGAATATCTATTGCGAGCAGATCTTCCCGTTGATAGCCGAGTATATCAAGGTAAGATGAGATACGCAATTTCTATCGCTTACGACGGTACCGATTACGGCGGTTGGCAGATACAGAAAAATTCCGTAACCGTTCAGGAAAAATTGGAAGAGGCCTGCGCCAAAGCTTTCGGTTGCAGAACGTGCGTCACCGCAAGCGGGCGGACTGACAGCGGCGTTCACGCCGCGGGACAGGTTTGTCATTTCGACGCGGAGACTACCATACCTGCGGAGAAGATCGCGGACGTTCTCAATATCTATTTGCCTCAGGATATAGCCGTAACCAAGTCTGTAAAAGCTCCCGCGGATTTCGATTCCAACAGGTGGGCAAAGCGTAAAACATACTGTTACAGGATGTATCTTTCGCGCCGCAGAAATCCTCTCAAAGACAGATATTCGCTGTTTATAAAAGGGGAGATAGATCTCGAAAAACTTGGCGATATAGCGGGCATATTCGAAGGCGAACACGATTTCAAGGCTTATTGCAAGAGCGGCTCGCAGGTAAAGACGACCGTGCGCGAAGTATATTCGGTAGAAGTAAAAACAGTTTGTAGCGGCGACTGTACCGACGTTGAAATTTACGTTACGGGCGGTGGCTTTCTCTACAATATGGTGCGCACTATGGCGGGCACAATGTTGAACTATGCGGAGGGCTCGCTTAGCAGGGAAGATATAATTCGGTCGTTTGACGAATGCGACAGAGAGTCGGTAGGAAGAACTCTTCCCGCCAAGGGGCTTATGCTTGAAAGAGTGGATTACGGTTTTGATCTATTTAAATAAATTTTACCGGATTTTCACAAATTGATTTTATTTTAAACAACTTGGGCATATATAATCTTGTAACCAAAGGGGGACTACCTGAGAGTATGGATTTTTTTGAATATTCGACTATTGCGTTTCAGTTTGTTGATACTGATAAATGGTTTGTGCCTTTTATAGTCGGCGGATTATGTTTCGCAATCGTATATATATTTCAGTCCGTAGGTCTGTTTGTTATAGCCGGTAACGAGGGCTATAAAAACAGGTGGATGGCGTTCGTGCCGTTTTTGAACACCTACTACTTGGGCGTTTGCGCACAGAAAAACCGTGCGTTTAAGAGCGTGGACACAAGATATCTTTCGCTTGCCGCCGCCATATTGGAGGCGCTGTTGGTTGCAGGATATATCGTGCTTTACGTGGCGCAGTTCAAGCTTTTAGACGCGGGATGTATTTACGAGGTGCAGTCGGAAAACTCTTACGGCTATATTATCACCGAATACGTTCTGCGCGGCGTGCCTATGAATTTATTGTGGGCGGCCTGGTGCTTCGAATGTCTGAATTTGTATATCCTTACCTGGGTAGATCTGATCTTCCTCGCGTTGCAGGTGTTCGTGTTGTCGGCATTCTTCCAGACGTTTGCGGCAAGAAGATACTTCCTGTTTACGATCACGAGCGTACTGTTCCCCATTCAGGGAATACTGATTTTTATCCTCAGGAACAACAGGGGAATGAACTACCGCGAATTTATGAGGAGAGAGCAGGAGAGACAGTACAGAGTTTATCAGCAGTATTACCGTCAAAACCAGGGATCCGATCCTTACGGACAAAACGGTTATCAGGGTGGCAACTACGGCGATCCTTACAGCGGCGAGAATTCCTCTTACGGCGGCAATTCGGGCAGTAGCGATCCTTTTTCCGATCTTGGAAACTCAGGCGGAAACAAGGGAGGCAACGACGATCCTTTCGATATTTGATCAAATAAAAATAAATTTACGCGCGGCGGAAAATTACTTGTTTTCCGCCGCGCGTTTTCTTTACTTTTAAAGTTTTCGGTGATATAATTCTAATCGTAAGATATAAGTTGAAATTATACCCGAGAGGTTGATATGTACGACTGCATAGCGGCGGTTGCCACAGCGCACGGAAAGGGCGGCGTCGCGGTTATCAGATTGAGCGGCGAAAACGCGCTCGATATCGCGCAAAAGATGTTTTCGCCCGCAAAAAAAGAATATAATCCAAACTATATGTATCCGGGAGATATAGAGGGAGACGGCTTTAAAGATTACGGCTTTATGGTGTACTTTAAAGCTCCGCGCACTTTTACCGGCGAGGATATAGTGGAGTTTCATTGTCACGGCGGAGTGCAGATCGCCCGCGGGATTTTGAAAAAATGCGTGGAACTCGGCGCGCGTCTTGCCGAACGCGGCGAATTTACCAAGCGGGCTTTTTTAAACGGTAAACTCTCGCTGTCCTCCGCTGAAGGTATGGTCGATATGATAAACGCCGAGAGCCTTGCTCTTTTGCGCGCGGGCAGAATGATGTATACCGAAAAGCTAACAGAAGAAGTCAGGGGCATACAGGACAGGTTGAAGGACGTCCTTGCAAGCGTGGCGGTAGAGATAGACTATCCAGAGGAAGGTTCGGTAGCGGATACCGCTAAGATCGCTTGCGGTCTTGAAAATATTTCTACGGACGTTTCATTGCTCGCTTCCAGTTATTCGAGCGGTAAAAAGATAAAAGACGGCGTTACCGTCGCGCTCATTGGCAGACCTAACGTAGGAAAGAGTTCACTTTTAAACGCATTGCTCGGTTACGGCAAAGCTATCGTATCAGATCAGGCGGGAACTACCCGCGACGTTGTCGAAGGCGATATAGAACTGGACGGCGTAAAATATAATCTCGTTGATACGGCGGGTATACGCGAGTGCGCGGGCGAGATTGAAAAAATAGGTATAGAGCGGGCGAGACAGGCGGCGCAGACTGCCGATATAACGCTTATTATTACGGACAGCGGAGAAGTTCCCGCGGAAGATACGGCGGGCAATATCATAAAAGTTTTCAATAAGTGCGACGCCGTTTCCCCTGTCGGAGATTACGACGTTGCCGTTTCCGCCAAGACGGGAAAGGGTATAGCGGAACTTAAAAAACTCATTGCCGAAAACGGCGTCGGCGAGGCCGCGCTCGACAAGGCGTATATCGTGGAGGAGAGACACTATTCCGCGCTGAAACGCGCGGAGCAGTCGTTGAAGTCCGCGTCCGAGGGGATAGGCTTGGTTACGCTCGATCTTGTCGCTATAGATTTAAAGGACGCCTGGGACGCGCTTGGAGAGATAACGGGCGAAACTGCAAACGAAGAGATAATATCAACCGTGTTTGAAAAATTCTGCGTGGGCAAATAAGGGGGAGCAAATGGTCAATTTAGAGCTTTACAGGGTATTTTATACCGTCGCGAAATGCGGCAGTTTAACAAAGGCAGCGCAGGAGCTGTATATATCGCAGCCTGCCGTTTCTCAGGCTATAAAACAATTTGAAAATCAACTTGGGGTAAGCTTATTCAACCGCACGCACAAGGGTATGGATTTATCCGCTTCGGGCGGCAAACTGATTTTCAAGCAGGTGGAAGAGGCGTTGAAGCTTTTGGAGGACGCCGAAAGCAAGCTTACGGAAATGAAGACTACCGCCACGGGCAGGATAAGAATAGGCGCGACCGACTCCATTTTCTCGCACGTGCTTTCGGATAAAATTGCGGAATACAATGCGGAATATCCTTCGGTAAAGCTTGAACTTATTTCGTCCACCACGCCCGATATAATCGACAGATTAAAAGACGGCAAGTGCGACATTGCGTTTATAAATCTTCCTCTCGAAGACGATGAATTGCATTTTTACGGAACGGTATGTCATCTTAACGACGTGTTCGTCGCAGGTAAAAAATATGATAGTCTCAAAGATAAGACGATACAGTTAAAGGACTTGCAGGAGTATCCCTTGATGATGATAGAGGAGAACACCGTCGCGCGTAACGCCGTAAACCGCTATCTCGATTCCGTGGGCGTCAGCCTTGTTCCCGATAACGAAGTTGCCAACTGGGATTTTATGAAAAAGCTCATAGTAAAGGGTATGGGTGTGGGATTTATTCCGCGCGAGTACTGTGCCGACGAGTTCGAAAGCGGCGAACTTTTCGAGCTTGTCACCGATCCCGCTCTTCCAGCAAGGGGTATAGGCATTGTCATTGCAAAACACGTGTCGCTTTCCTTTGCGATGAAAAAATTTCTTGAAATGTTCAACTGCGGGTAATTGAAATGAAGTATACAGAACTTAAAAATTCAATAGCGGCCGGCGCCGAAAAGATATATCTGTTGGAGGGCGACGACGCCTATTTCCGTATCAACGGCGAGGAACAAATCAAATCCGCTTTCTTGGAAATGCAGGAGCTCAACTTTACGGCGTTCGAAGGAGAAACGCTTAAAGGCGGGGCTATAAACTCCCTTGTTACGGCATTAAAAAATTACCCCTTTATGTCGCCTAAAAGAATTGTCAAGATCAGCGAATTTTATCCGTCGGAAAGCGATTACGAAAATTATATCAAACCATTGACGGAAGATTTTCCTCCCGACTCAATTCTTATCATCGTGAACTGCGGGGGCAAAAAGGGCGTAGACTTAAAGCGCAAGCGCGCGGTGACTTACGTTGATTGCAACAAATCGGAACGAGATACCGTAGCAAAATGGGTTTACATCACTATGCGCCGCGCGGGTGTAAACATATCTGCCGACGCAAGCGGAGCGATAGCCGACTATTGCCTTTGCGATATGTCGAGAGTTTCGGTTGAAGTGAAAAAACTTATCGACTTCAAGGGCGAAGGGGAGATTACGCTTGCGGACGTAGACGAGCTTGTGTTCAAGGACGCGGATTACAGGATATACGAGCTGACGGGCGCGGCGGCGAGAAGGGATTACAACAAATTCTGTTTAATAGCCGACGAACTCATTTCAAAGGCGGGCGACGAGATGTACGTGCTCGGCGGACTGTTCAATTATTTTAAAAACTGCCTTATGGTTTACACGTCCGATAAGACCAATTCGGAGCTTGCCGATATGCTTAAAATGAAGGAGTACGGCGTAAAAAAGAACAGAGAGGCGGCCGCTTCTTTCGGTCAGGAGAAACTTACGTCCATAGTCGATTATCTTTATGAATGTACTTCGGGCGTGAAGTGCGGACGCATAACTCCGCAAAGCGCGTTCAAGCTTGCCCAAAATTATATATTTTTTTCATAAGGGTAAAATTAACCACCCGCAAACGCTTTATTTTTTTTTGTAATCATTATATAATTTAGTTATAACATTCGTAATTTAAGGAACTGCTATGAGAACGTGGGAAGACATCGGCAACGGAATAAAAAACTTTTTCGGCCAATTCGGAAACAACTGGGTTGAATACGTTTTACAGCTCTTGGTGCTGTCTGTAGTATTTTACTTGATTTTCAAAATTTTAAAGACTAACAAGGCGGGTAAATTTATCGCGGTGGTTATCGCGGTAGTCTTGCCTTTCGGCCTTATTTTTACTATGTCCTCGCACTTCTCACAGGATATGTCAATACTGGTAATACTTATGGTAGCGCTGCTCGTGTTTACTATGTTCAATACGGAAATCAAGCGCAACCTTCTTGATTCCAATATAAAAAAGAACAAGACCAAACTGGAGAGGCTGACTATTTCGGGCGTGGATCTCATAATTGAGGAAACTATCCGCGCAGTACAGAATATGTCAAAAAAGGATATAGGCGCGCTCATAGTTCTTTCAAGCGAAAATCTTCCCGAAGGGATCATCGAGAGCGGAACGGTAGTAAACGCCGCTATAACCTCGCAGATGATCGAAGCAGTGTTTTATCCCAAGGCTCCCCTTCACGACGGAGCAATGGTAATAGAAGGGGATAAAATTTACGCGGCGGGCTGTTTCCTGCCCCTTGCGCAAAGCGAAAATCTTCCCAAGGAAATGGGCAGCCGTCACCGCGCCGCTCTCGGAGTAACTTCGGTAGCAAGCGTTACGGCAATAGTCGTTTCCGAGGAGACGGGAATAATTTCGATAGTCAAAAACGGCGTTGTCAAGAAAAAGTATGCCGACGCGTCCGATCTCAAAAACGCATTGTCCGAGTACTATTGGTCAGATCTTACCAAGGAGGGTAAGTTATGAAAAAATTTACAAAAATATTAACCGATATTTTTACAAAGAATATAGGTATAAAGATACTCGCGCTGGCTGTAGCCGCGGTACTTGTTTTTTTTCTTAATATCTGAGCGAAATTATGAATACAATCAAAATTCCAGAAATTCTCCTCCCCGCTGACGCGGATATGTCCAAATGGGCGGTAAACGCCTGCGATCAGTATACGTCCGATTACGATTATTGGCGGGAGACGGAGAATAACGCCGCGGGCGCACCCTCGGCGCTTAATCTTATATTTCCGGAAATATATCTCGACGACGAGCCCGAAAAGCGTATAGCGCGCATAAACGAAACGATGCGCGGATACCTTTCGGGCGCAGTTTTTAAAAAGATAAAGGGCGGTTTTATATTGGTGGAGCGCGAAACTTTATCGGGAACGCGCAGGGGAATAGTGTTGTCCGTAGATCTTGAAGATTATTCCTTCGAATCGGGAGCAAAATCTCCTATACGCTCAACCGAAGCTACTATTTTAGAGCGTATCCCGCCTCGCGTGAAAATACGCGAAAATGCCGATATAGAACTTCCGCACGTAATGCTCTTGTACGACGATCGGGAGAACGCCGTTCTCAATAGCGTTAAAAGGGGAGAAGTCTTATACGACTTCGACTTAATGTGCGGCGGCGGCCGAGTTAAGGGCACCTATATTTCCAACGCCGAAGAGGTGGTCAAAGCATTCTATGCCCTATCTGATAAACCGGGTTCGGACAATCTCTTATTTGCGGTCGGCGACGGCAATCATTCTTTGGCGACGGCAAAGACCTGTTGGGAAAATATCAAAAAAAATCTTTCTTATAAAGAGCGGGAAGGGCATCCCGCAAGATACGCGCTTGCGGAGGCGGTCAATATTTACGACGGGGCGCTAAATTTCGAACCCATTCACCGCTTTGTAAAGACAGATAAAAAGCAGGAATTTCTAAAGGGCTTTAAACCCTGCGGCGGGGCAAAAGCGTATATTGTAGTAGACGGCGAAAGGACGGAAATTCCGTTTAACGGCGATATACCGGCAGGTATTAGGGAAACGGACGAATATATAGCGGGCTTTTTAAAGACTTTCGGCGGCGCCGTGGACTATATTCACGGTGAAGAAGATTTGATAAAACTCACTTCTTTGGGTGTGGGAATACTTGTCCCGTCCATTGATAAAGGCGATTTTTTCAGACTTATCATCGAGGGCGGCAATTTGCCCAGAAAGACCTTTTCTATGGGCGAAGGATACGAAAAACGTTATTATATCGAGGCTAAGGCACTCAGACGGGGAATTTAAAATGTCAGTAAAAGTTTGTAAATTCGGCGGAACGTCCATGGCGGACGGAAACGTAATAAAGAAAGTCGCCGGCATAATCGACGGCGATAGCGAGCGCAGATATATAGTTGTTTCTGCGCCCGGCAAGAGATATTCGGACGATATAAAGGTAACCGATCTCTTGTATAAGTGCCATAACGAGTTGACTTCGGAGGGCGATTGTAAAAAAAGTTTTGCACTCGTTCGCGCCCGTTTCAATTCTATTGTCAGAGAGCTTGAACTCGATTTCGATATGCAGTCCGTTCTCGACGAGACGGAGAGGAGAATAAACGAGGAGAAGAGCGAGGATTTCACCGCGTCTCGCGGAGAATATCTCAGCGCGCGCGTGGTTACCGCCGTCTTGGGCGCAAAGTTCGTTGACGCGGAAGAAGTAATATTTTTCAAGGACAACGGCTCTTTTGACGGCGAAAAATCATACCGTGCAATTTCGGCCGCTATTTCGGGAGAGAGACGCGCCGTGTTGCCCGGCTTTTACGGCCGCGGTTGGGACGGTAAAGTTAAGACGTTTTCGCGCGGCGGTTCCGATATTTCCGGCGCGATAGTCGCGCGCGCTGTCAACGCGTCCGTATATGAAAATTGGACGGACGTTTCGGGATTTATGGCCTGCGATCCTCGCATAGTCGACAGCCCGCGCCATATCAAGACCATTTCTTATAAGGAGCTGCGCGAGCTGAGTTATATGGGCGCGAACGTTCTGCATAGCGACAGTATTTTCCCCGTGCGCAGGGCTAATATTCCCATTAAGATAAAGAACACTTTTCGTCCCGAGGACGAGGGAACTTCCATACTGCCCAGTTCCCGCTACGTGCCCAGCGGCAACGTAGTGACGGGAGTTGCGGGTAAAAAGAATTTTACCGTAATATTTATAGAAAAATCCCATATGAATGCCGAAATAGGTTTCGTATGCAAAGTTCTCGGCGTGCTTGCAAACGAAGGCGTTTCAGTGGAACATATACCTTCCGGTATAGACACTATGTCCCTTGTAATAGAGAGCAGCGCCCTATGCGAGGATAAGCTTACGAGAGTACTTGACGGTATAAAGGAGGCTGTTGCGCCCGATGTTTTGAGGGTTATAGAAAATATCGCCCTTATAGCTACGGTGGGACACGGTATGTCTTCCTCGGTAGGTACAAGCGCAAGACTCTTCCAGGCGATAGCGTCCGCCGATATAAACATAAAGATGATCGATCAGGGATCGAGCGAATTGAATATAATAGTCGGCGTATGCAACGACGACTACGAAAAATGCATTCGCGCAATTTACAGCGAATTTTTCAAGCGCGAGTACCGCTGATTTATCTCTATGACCAAAAGAAAAACGCGTAGAAAAGCTTTCATAATTTCCATTGCCGCAATGGTTGTCTGCCTTGCAGTTTCGGTTGCGTTAGTAGTTACCAATATTTTTATTCCATTAAAATATCTGTCGTCATATCTCGTTAACGCGGAGGAGAGGGCGGATGGAACTCTTTCAATAAGCTTTATAGACGTCGGTTACGGCGACTGTACGGTTGTTCGATTTCCCGACGGTAAGAATATGCTTATAGACGGCGGCGACGGAACTTATTCCAACAATTCGCGGGTATTGAAGGAACTCAATTTTCGTGGGATAGATAAAATAGATTATCTTATTTGTTCCTCCGTCGCCTCATACAGATGCGGCGGACTTGCGGAAATAATAAGGTACAAGGAAGTTGGCGAGGTCTATGCGCCATATTGTCCCGCAACTTATATAAATGATGAATACCGAAATTTTACGGTGGAGATAAAAAAGCGTGGAATTACCCCTAAGATTTCCGAATACGGCGCAGGAGTATTCGAGGACGGCGCGGGCTACAATTTTTGTATTCTTTCTCCGTCTTCACATAAGCTGCCTGACGGGGAGTACGGCGACCTTTCGGTAGAACCTTCCAAGGAAAATACTAATGCGGCCTCGGCTGTAATTTGGATCGAGTTTAACGGTAAGGGTTTTCTTCTTTTGGGAGATATTCCCGCAGAAAAGCAGAAAAAATTGTTTTCGCTGTATCCTGACGGTTTCGATATAAACGGCCGTAAGATAGACGTCGGCCGTTGCGTTCTTTTGAAAGTTCCGAATCACGGCGACAGAAGTTCGGCATATACTCAACTTTACGATTACATATCGCCGACTTTTGCAGTATTGTCTATCGGCAAAAACGGTTTCGGCAATCCGTCCGTACAGGCGGTATCGGATGCGCAACAGTGCGTTGGCGAAAACTTCTACCGCACCGACGCGGATGGCACGGTGACAGCGAGGGCGGACAAGTCCGGCGTTGTCATAGAAAAGGAGAAAAAATGAAATTAACTACGGCCGGCGAATCCCACGGCAAAGCGCTTACAGGCATAATAGAGGGGCTTCCTTCCAATCTCGAAATAGATATTGATGAAATAAACTCCTATCTCGCATTGCGCCAAAGCGGCTACGGAAGAGGGGGCAGACAGAAGATAGAGCGCGACAAGGCGGAAATTCTAAGTGGTGTGAGAAACAAACTCACTCTCGGAAGTCCGCTCGCCTTTCTTATAGTTAACAGGGATTACGAAAACTGGCGTTCCGTTATGTCTGCGGAGGAGGCGGATGTCACATTAAGAACGTTGACGAGAGTAAGGCCCGGTCATGCAGACCTCACGGGTATGATCAAATTCGACCAGACGGATGCCCGCAACGTATTGGAACGTGCAAGCGCGAGGGAAACGGCTGTTCGAGTTGCGGCGGGAACGGTTGCAAGGCAGTATCTTCGCGCATTGGGAGTGGAAATAACGGGATACGTCAGGAGCGTATGCGGAATAAAGGACGAAAAAGAATATTCTTTTGAATATATAAAAGATAACAGAGGGAGCCAACTGTTTATGCTCGATAAATCTGCGGAGAGCGCGGCTATGGCTCTTTTGGACGAGCTTAAATCGGCGGGCGATACCGCGGGCGGCGTTATAGAAATCCGGGTAAAAGGATTGAAGAGCGGCTTCGGCAGTTGTATGACTTATGCGGACAAGCTGGACGCAAGACTATCTTTTGCGGCTATGAGCGTTCAGGCGATAAAGGGTGTTGAAATAGGCCTCGGGTTTGCCGCCGCCGACCGCAGGGGAAGCGGCGTTCACGACGAAATTTATTATGACGGTGAATTCCGCCGCAGGAGCAACAACGCGGGCGGAATAGAGGGCGGTATGTCTAACGGCGAGGAAATAATTCTCCGCGCGGCAATGAAGCCTATACCAACCCTCATGCGTGGACTGGATACCGTCGATTATATCACGCGCGAACCGACCAAAGCGGCGGGCGAGCGCAGCGACGTTGCCGCTGTTTGCGCGGCGGAAGTAATTCTCGAAAGCGTTGTCGCTTTTGCGCTTGCGCAGGCGGTATCCGAACGGCTTGGCGGCGATAATATGCGCGAGGTAATAGAGCGCTACGGCGCGTTGAGGTGATTTTATGCGCGACGTAATTTTAAAAACTTCGGTGTCGGATAGCGTAATTCATTGCGGGCGCGGCTCGTTTTATGAGTATGCCACCAAACTTGCAGAAAAGCAGTTGTACGTAATAACTGACAGCAATGTTTATTCGCTGTACGGCGATGTGTTAAAGGAGACCTTCGGCGATTTTGCGGGAACCATAATTCCCGCGGGAGAGGAGAGTAAAAATCAGGAAACGCTCTTTTCCATTCTCAGGGATATGCTAAGGTCGGGTATGAGAAGAAACTGCACCGTGGTTGCGTTCGGCGGCGGTGTGGTCGGCGATATAGCAGGTCTTGCGGCTTCGCTCTATATGCGAGGTACCGGACTTGTTCAGATACCTACGACTTTGTTGGCCCAGGTAGACAGTTCTGTGGGCGGTAAAACTGCCGTGGATATGCTTGGGGTAAAAAACGTTATAGGCACGTTTTACCAACCCGAAGAAGTTATAATCGACTCCCGCTTTTTAAGTACTTTGACGGAGAGGGAGATAAGGTGCGGCCTCGGGGAAATAATTAAATACGGCGCGTTGAACGGAGATATTTTTAAAAAGCTCAGCGCGGCGGAAAGTATACTTTCGTGCGCTTTTTCTGATGAGATAACCCACAGTTGCGTTGAGCTGAAAGCCGAAGTAGTCGCTTCGGACGAGCGCGATCTTTCGGGCGCCCGCAAATCGCTTAACCTCGGTCATACTACCGGGCACGCTTTCGAACTCTATTACGGCGAAAAATCTCACGGCGAATACGTTTTGATAGGAATGTATTACGAGCTGTATATTGCGGTTAAAAAGGGAGTATGCGGCAGGGAATACGCGCAAAGCCTCATAAAACTTATTTCGGGCGTGATAGATATACCTTCATATAAGGATGTCGACTGCGCGGCGGCCGTGGCCGTTCACGATAAAAAGAACAGCGATGAAAAAATATCGTTGATAGTCCCTAGCGCTTTAGGCGAGTGGACAGAAATGAAACTCGGTTTCGCGGAATATGCGGAGTTGTTGAAGGAATGCGCTTCAAACGTAAAGGTGACAAAATGAAGTTAGGCGTAGTCGGAAAGGACGTATCTCGTTCGGAAAGTCCGGTAATGCACAAGTTTATAGCGGAAAGATTGGGATATGAAATAGAATACGATAAGATTTCCGTTTCGGAAGATCGCTTCGCGGATGAAATAGACGACTTATTGAAGTCGTACGACGGGCTCAACTTTACCATACCGTATAAGCTCAGCGTGATACCCTATCTCAACAATGTTTCGGGCGATGCAAAGGCATTCGGCGCAGTGAATACTGTAAAAACTGCCGATCTTTCTGGACACAATACGGACGGACTTGGGTTTATGCTTATGCTGTATGACGCGGGCGCGGAGATTGAAGGTAAAAAATATCTCGTGATCGGCGCGGGCGGCGCGGGTAGAAGCGTTGCCAAAAAACTTGCGGACGCGGGCGCGGAAGTTTACGTTTACGATAAAAACGCGGACAGGGCTTACGCCGTTGCGCAAGAGTTCGGCGTTTTGCACTTAAAAGAAATAACGCCTTCGAACTATTATTGCATTATTAACGCAAGCGGTATCGGTATGCACAAGACGGAGGGTACGTCACCAGTCGGAGAGGACGTTATTGCCCTTTGCGAAGTCGCCGTCGATCTTATTTATGTGCCTAAAAAGAGCGAGTTTTTGAACATAGCGGAAAGGGCGGGGAAAAAGATAATAAACGGCGAGGCTATGCTCTTTTATCAGGCATATTACGCCGAATGCATATTTGCGGGAATTACACCCGACAGCGTGGTTGCGGGAAAACTTTTTAAGGAATATTCAAAATGAAACTGTTATTTTTAAACGGAGTAAATCTCGGGTTGACGGGTATGCGTGAAAAGGGCGTGTACGGTTCGCAGACGTTGGAAGAGATAAACGCTGAAATACGCTCTCATTTCAAGGACGACGAGTGCGAGTTTTTCCAAAGCGATATAGAGGGTGAAATCTGTAAAAAGATACACGAGGCCGTCTGCGACGGAATTATTTTAAACGCGGGCGCCTACACTCATTACAGTATAGCGATACGCGACGCAATCTCTTCGGTTACAACACCCGTGGTCGAAGTTCATATGTCAAACGTCCATTCTCGCGAGGATTTCCGTCACGTTTCGGTATTGTCGTCGGTTTGCAAAGGCGTAATATTGGGCTTCGGGAAGAACAGCTATATTTTGGCCGGAGAGAGCTTTAAACTATGAACATTGTTCTTGTGGGAATGCCAGGTAGCGGAAAATCTTCCGTATCGGAAATATTGGCGAACAGCCTTAATATGTCCGTTGTCGAAACCGACAGGATTATAGTAAGCCGTTTCGGTGAGATAAATAAAATATTTGCCGATCACGGCGAAGAGTATTTCCGCGGCCTGGAAAGTAGGGTGATTGCCGAAGTTTCGCTTATGGATAACGCGGTGATTTCCACGGGCGGCGGAAGTATTCTTAAAAGTGAAAACGTTGAAAATTTAAAAAAGAACGGAAAAATAGTTTACCTTAAAACCGAGCTTAAAACGCTTGTCACGCGAACGCTCGGAGATACTTCGCGGCCGTTGCTTGCAGGCGATTGCGAAAATAAACTGCGCTCGTTGTTGAACGCGAGAGCGAGTCTTTACGAGGACTGCGCGGATTTGGTCGTCGAAACGGACGATTTTTCGTCTAAAGAAATAGCAGAAAAAATTACGGAGCTTGTCAGATGAAAACTGCACTTATTACGGGCGGTACAAAGGGAATAGGCAAGGCGGTTGCGCTTGCTTTTTTACAGCGCGGATATGAAGTGATTTTAAATTATCACTCCGATCAGCAGACCGCGCTCGAAACTCAGGAAGAATTTAATATGTTGGGCTATTGCCCGATACTTTTGCGCGCGGACGTTTCGGACGAGTTACAGGTCAAAAATATGTTCCGCGACTTTTTCTCTATTTACGACAGACTGGACGTCCTTGTAAACAATGCGGGCATTTCCAAAATAAAAGTGATTCAGGACACGACCGTTGCGGACTGGAATAAGATATTCGACGTCAACGTAAAATCAACCTTTCTGTGTTGCAGGGAAGTTACCAACAGAATGGTTGCGGCGGGCGGCGGATCTATAATAAACATATCGTCTATATGGGGAGAAGTGGGGGCAAGTTGTGAAGTTGCCTATTCCGCTTCCAAGGGCGCGGTTATAGCATTCACAAAAGCTCTTGCAAAGGAGCTTGCTCCATCCAACGTCAGGGTGAACTGCGTCTCTCCGGGGGTAATAGATACAGATATGAACGCTCATTTAACGGGCGCGGAGACGGAAGAACTTATAGAGAGTATTCCGGTTGGCAGAATAGGCAGTCCTTCCGACGTAGGAGAGGCGGTCGTATTTATGGCCGAAAACGGCTATATAACCGGCGAAGTGCTTTCCGTAGGCGGCGGATTCGGCAAATAATATATAAAATAAAGATTTTTTTGCAAAAAAAAGTAATTTTTAAATTTTTTTCGTATTATTAAACGGAGCACAAGATGAAATCGATAAGGGAAAGAACGTTTGAAATCGAAAAAATGTTTCTGTCGCCCTATGCTTGCAGGTCTGAAAATACCGCGGGCAGGGACAGATACGAAGCTCCTTGCGAAATGCGCACGGAGTTTCAGAGGGACAGGGACAGAATAATTTACTGTAAAGCTTTCAGGCGGCTTAAAAATAAGACGCAAGTATTTTTTTCTCCCGAAGGCGATCATTACATAACGAGACTTACGCATACGCTCGACGTCTCTCAGATAGCAAGGAGCATTGCGCGCTCGCTTTCGTTAAACGAAGATCTTGCGGAAGCAATAGCGCTCGGACACGATCTCGGGCACACGCCGTTCGGGCACAGCGGAGAGAGAATATTGGACAAGCTGTCGCCAAACGGCTTCAAGCACAACGTGCAGTCTGTGCGCGTGGTGGAAGTCCTTGAAAAGGACGGCAAAGGGCTGAACCTTACAAAGGAAGTGCGCGACGGTATTTTGAATCATCCAAAGAGCGGTACGCCATCCACGCTGGAAGGCAAGTGCGTTTCCGTCGCGGACAGGATAGCATATATAAATCACGACCTCGACGACGCGATACGCGCAGGCATACTTAAGGACGGGGACGTTCCCGCGGAGATAATAAAGACGCTTGGGACAAGTTCGCGCGAGCGGATAAATACCGCGATATCTTCGGTTTGCCGCGCATCTTACGGGAAAAACGTCGTAGTTATGGAAGAGGACGTTTTAAAGGCCAGCGACGCGCTGCGTTCCTTTATGTTCGAAAGAGTGTATTTTTCCGAAAGTTCCAAACGGGAAGAGGAAAAGGCGGAGAGAATGCTTACCGCTATGTACGGATACTTCATTGAAAACAGTGGTGAACTTCCGCAAAGTTATATAGATTTAATAGACGAATACGGGAAGGAACAGGCGGTATGCGACTATCTTTCCTCTATGACGGACAGATACGCTATGTATATGTTCAATAAAATTTTTGTACCTAAGGGCTGGACTTTTATAGACGAAGCGAATTGATATGGCTGGCGAATTAAAGGAGTTTTTGTCAACTCTCAAACAAAAACTGAATATAATCGAGATAGCGGGCAATTACATATCGCTTGAACGGCGGGGCGGAAACTGGTGGGCGTGCTGTCCTTTTCATCACGAAAAGACTCCCTCGTTTGCCTTGAACGAATCAGATCAGTTTTATCACTGTTTCGGCTGCGGCGAATCGGGCGACGTTATAAAGTTTGTCCAAAGTATGGAAAACATCGAGTTTATGGACGCGGTGAAAATGCTTGCGGAAAGAGTAAATCTGCCAATGCCGCAAACTGCTTTCGATAACGGCAAGACCGTTGAACTGAAGAGAAAAAAGGACGTTATTTTACAAATTCTCAATGATTGCGCGCATTTTTATCTCGCAAATCTCAATTCCGGAAAGGCGGACAAATTCCTCGAATATATATATAGGAGGCAGATCCCCGCAGGGATCGTGCGTACGTTCGGCCTCGGCGCAAGTCTCAATTTCAACGACCTTCCCAAGTATCTGTTGCAAAAGGGATATTCAAGACAGGATATGCTGGACAGCGGAGCCGTGAGCGAGGTGGACGGTCGTCTGATAGATTCACAAGGGGACAGACTGATTTTTCCCATCATAAACGCAATGAACGAAGTTATTGCGTTCGGCGGAAGGAAGCTTGAAAAAGTGGACTTCGGCAAATACAAGAACACCCGCGACACGCTTGTATTCAATAAAAGCAAGTCGCTTTATAACGTAAATCTTTTAAAAAAGCTTAAAAAAGCTCAAACTATAAGTAACGTTATAATGGTTGAAGGGTATATGGATACCATTTCCCTGTATAAAGCGGGGTTCAAGAACGTAGTCGCAAGTATGGGTACTTCGCTTACGCAGGATCAGGCAAGACTGTTGAAAAGGTACTCCGATAACGTGCTTGTCAGTTATGACGGCGACGCGGCGGGACAAAAAGCCAACGACAGGGGCCTCGATATATTCATTAATAACGGTTTAACGGTCAAGGTAGTTCCGCTTACGGACGGCCTCGATCCGGACGACGTGATAAATAAACTCGGCGCAGACGAGTATAGACGGCGGCTTGACGCGGCTATGCCTCTTATAGATTACAGACTTAAATCGGCCGCTAAGAGCTTTGATCTTACAAAATCGGACGATAAGAGAAAGTACGTTGCGGAAGCGGTAAAAATTATCAGGACGGCGGCAAGCGCTTCCGAACAGGAAGATCTGATAAAACAGCTCAGGGATACCACGGGATTGACGTATGAATCTTTGCGGCGCGATGTCGACTCGGTTCCCGCGGAGCCTGCACCCGCGGTAAAGATAGCGGAAAGAAAGGATAATTCGTCCGTATGGGACAGGGCGTCGAGGTTCGTAATAGCGGCATATTTATTTGGTTCTAAAATTACTGACGGAACGGAGATAGAGAATGTAGCTTTTGTCGGAGAAGTGCACGCGATCATAGCGAGGTATGTCAAGGCGCAAAAGATTTTGGAAGAAAAAATACGACCGGCCGAATTGTTGGAACTGTTTGACGAGGGCTCGGAAGAATATGCGGAGATAATACGGATATTCGATTACTCGGACGGGGACAGATTAAAAGGCGAAGTTGCCGAAAAGTATTTCGAAGATTGCGTAAAGACTTTAAAGCTTTACGATATTGATCGCAAAATTGCGGAATTAAAGAAAAATATCGCGGTCGAAACGGATATAGTAAAACGTAAAAAATTGACGGCGTTGCTGCAAAGCTTTATTGCCGAAAGAAAGAAGATACGGCAATAAATCAGGCGGAAATATTCAAAAGACGGAGGTAAAGAATATGAATTTATCGGAACAGAAATTAAGTGAGATTTTAAAACACATCATAGAGACTTACGGCGCAAAGGGCTCTATCACTACAAATACTCTCTGCGACATAATGGAAAAGTACGAAACCACTCCCACGCAGATGGATTTCGTCTATAAGTCTATTGCCGACGCAGGAATACAGATTATAGACGAAGCCGAGCGCGACAGAGAGCTGTACGAACAGGCTCTGTCCGATATAGGTCTCGACGATCCCGTAAAGATGTATTTAAAGGATATAGGAAGGGTTCCTCTGCTTTCGGGCGACGATGAAATAGAGCTTGCCCGCAGAATGCAGGAGGAGGGCGACGAGGACGCAAAAAAACAGCTATCCGAAGCCAATCTCAGGTTGGTCGTATCCATAGCCAAGCGCTACGTTGGACGCGGAATGCTATTTCTCGATCTCATTCAGGAAGGCAACCTCGGACTTATGAAAGCCGTTGAGAAGTTCGACTATCAGAAAGGTTTTAAATTTTCAACGTATGCAACCTGGTGGATCCGTCAGGCAATCACAAGGGCGATAGCAGATCAGGCGAGAACTATTCGTATTCCCGTGCATATGGTGGAGACGATAAATAAGCTTACGAGAGTATCCCGCATACTTTTGCAGAAGTACGGCAGGGAGCCTACTCCTGCGGAAATTGCAAGAGAAATGGGTATCAGCGAGGAGCGCGTCTGCGAAATTCAGAAAATAGCTCAGGATCCCGTATCTCTCGAAACGCCCATAGGCGAGGAAGAGGACAGCCACCTCGGCGACTTTATCGAGGACGTTACTACGACTACGCCTTCGGACAGCGTGTCCACAACAATGCTTAAAGAGACATTGCTTTCGGTTCTCAACAGCCTTACCCCGCGTGAAGAAAAGGTTTTAAGGCTTCGTTACGGCGTAGACGACGGCAGGCCCCGCACCCTTGAAGAAGTTGGAAAAGAGTTTAACGTCACCCGTGAAAGAATTCGTCAGATAGAGGCGAAGGCGCTCAGAAAACTGAGACATCCTTCGAGATCGAAACATTTGAAGGATTTCCTAGATACGTAATTCTATGGACAGGATAAATAAACTCTGCGCCTATCTTGAAAAGTGCGAAACTTTTGCGGACATCGGCTGCGATCACGGTTACTGTACGCTCTATATGCTTGAAAACAACTTGTGCAAGCGGGCGGTAATTTCGGACGTAAGTTCAAAATGCCTTGCAAAGGCGGAAAGACTTTTGAAGGACTACATAGAAGAGGGGCGCGCAGCCTCGGTCTGCTGTTTCGGGCTCGATGAAGTTGATGAAAATATCGAACTAACTCTCATTGCGGGAATGGGCGGAGAAGAGATAGTAAGTATACTCGAAAGGTCGTTTATTCCCCGTAATTTCGTATTTCAGCCAATGAAAAACTGCCGGGCGGTGAGAGAGTATTTATTGAATAGCGGCGCGGAAATAACCGAAGACGAAGTTTTCGAAAGCGGCGGAAAATTTTATTTTGTAATAAAGGGCAAGCGTTCGGGCAATAATAGAAATTATTCGGAAGCGGAGCTCGAATACGGTACGTCGACGGAAACTGAAACGTGCAGAAGATTTCTCTTAAACGAACTTTCCAAAAGGGAGGAATATCTTTCTCGCCCTTTAAACAGTTCGGCGAGAAGAGAGATCGAAAGACAGTTAGAACTTATTAAGAGCGTGTTGAAATGAAGACGAAAGAGATTTTAAAGTATCTCGAAGAGAGCGTAGCCCCTGTAAAGCTATCGGATGACTTCTGTAAAAAGTTTGATATGTACGATAACAGCGGGATAATAATCAATAGCGGGAATGAGGTCACGGGCGCATTGTTTGCCCTCGATCTCACAAAGAGCGCGATTGAAAGGGCGGTACAGTCGGGGTATAACCTCATAATCACTCATCATCCCGCGATTTACGGCGGAATTTCAAAACTTGATCTTACGGACAACCCTCTGTCGATCGCCTTAGCGGAGTGTTTAAAACACGGGATTTCGGTAATTAGTATGCACCTTAACTTCGACGCGGCACCAAACGGAATAGATTATTATCTTATGCGCGGCTTGGGCGGCGAAAGCGCCGTATGTGCCGCAAATCTGGAAAACGGTGCATACGGTCGGATTTACGACGTTGCCGGCACAAGTTTAAAGGATTATATAAAAGCTGTGGGCGAAAGGTTTGGTACCGATAGATTAAGGGTATACGGCGCGCCCGATAAACAGGTATCCCGCGTAGCTTCGTTCTGCGGCGCGGGTTGTGACGATCATAACATAGCTTTTGCGGTCGGAAACGGCGCAGACGTGTTCGTGTCGTCCGATATGAAGCATCACGAAATTCTCGCCCTTACCGGCAGAGGTATAGCAGTAATCGAGATGACGCATTACGCGTCTGAAAATTACGGTTTTAATCAAATTTATAATAAAATAAAAGACGGGCTTAAAGTACCCTCCGATTACTATACGGACGGCAGTCTGCTTTAAGACGAAAGGAGCAAATATGTCACAGGTAGAAAAACTTTTAAAGTATCAGGAAACAGATGAAAAGCTTTTAAAGCTTGAACGCGAAATGGCAAATTCCGACGAGAGAAAGAATTATGTTCAGGCTAAAAATTTCCTTACAAAGGCGCCCGAAAAGTTGGATGCTCTCGAAGCAAAGGCGCGCGAACTTAACGCTATCCTGAACCAGTTAAAGGAAAAGTATGAAGAAATTGCGGAAACGTTATCTGATTTCGACAATCTCGACGAGCTTGTCGGAGGGGGCGCCGATATTTCTTTTTATAAGAAAAACGTGTTACAGCTGGTGGAAAAGTTAAAAGCTATCAAGGCCGAGGCGGCTTCATTCATTAAATCGGTAAAGGATGCGGACGAGGAATATCAGGCTATGAAGAAAAAGACGATAGCCGTTCAGAACCAGTACAAGGAGTATTCCGAAGTCTACAAAAAATATAAGGAAACCAAAATGGAGGAGGCTCAGGCCGTAAAAAAGGAACTGGAAGCTCTTGCCAAAGGCATAGAGGAAGACGTTTTGAAAAAGTACGACGAAAAGCGCAGCGAGCGTATTTTTCCCATTTTGTGCAAGGTAAACGAAGGCCGGTGTTCCAAATGCGGCAACGAGCTTTCGCTTGCCGGTAAGGAGCGTATTTCCGGCGGTAAAGTTACCGAATGCGAAAATTGTCACAGAATACTCTTTAAACAGGATTAATTTTGTACAATTTGCACAAAAATAGACAAAAAGTATTGACATACGACAATATTTTTGATATTATGAAATTCCTCCAATGGAGGAGCCATATTAAACGGCGGTAAAGCTGTTAAATATCAGGGGAAATGATAACCCGTCGGATATGTTTTCCGACGGGTTTTCTTTTTATTAAAAATGCGGCGCGGACTTATTGTCCGCGCCGCTAATGTTAAAATTACGGTGAAACTCTGTTTATATCTCTGGGGAACATTGTCGCATTGCGTACGTTTTTGAATCCCAGCAAATGCATAGTCAATCTTTCAAGCCCGAGTCCGAGGCCGCCGTGAGGAGGGGCTCCGTATTTATGCAACATAAGATACGTTTCGAATTCTTCGGGGTTCATACCCATTCTCTTCATCTTTTCGACCTGCATATCGTAGTCGTGTATTCTTTGTCCGCCGGACGTGATCTCTATTCCTCTGAATAAAAGATCGAAGGAGAGCGTCGTTTCGGGATCTTCGGGATCGTCCATAGTGTAGAAGGGGCGTTTTTTGGAGAGATAGTGGGTTACGAACAGGAAATCGGAATTGAATTGCTGTTTTGCCCATTTCCCGAGGAAAGCTTCTTCTTCGGGTTCGAAGTCCTTCATATCGGTGATGTTTTTCAGTTTCTTGACGCAGAGTTCCTTTGCGTCCTTAAAGCGGATGCAGGGTATGGAAGTAATCTCGGGAACTTCGACTTTCCATAAATCGAGTTCTGCGGCGTACTCCGTTTTCAAAAGATTGAAAATGTATTTGAGCGCACCCGTTTCCATATTCATTATGTCGGTAAAGCTTTCGATAAAGCCCATTTCGAAGTCCATAGAGATGTATTCGTTCAGATGTCTCGAAGTGTCGTGATGTTCTGCGCGGAAAACGGGCGCGACTTCGAACACTCTTTCATAGACGGGAACAAGCGCCTGCTTATAGAGCTGGGGGCTCTGCGCAAGATATACGGTTTTTCCGAAGTAGTCCAGTTTGAATACGTTCGTGCCGCCTTCCGCGCCAGCAAAGTTAATTTTTGGGGAGTGTATTTCGGTAAATCCCTGAGTTTGCAGGTATTCGCGGAATCCGCGCTGTATGCCTTCCTGAATTTTGAAGATTGCGCGCTCTTTGGGATTTCTCAAAGTTACGGGACGGTTGTCAAGGTTGACGGAAAGTTCGCAGGTTACCTGTTTTTTGGAAATAACGACGGGGGGGATAGCCGCGGGTTTGGATAAGAGTTCGATATTGTGAATTTGCAATTCGAACCTTTCGCTACCGTCGCGTGTTTCGCTTTTTACTACTTTTCCGCTGACGCGTGCGGAAGCTTGTTCCACAACGCTTTCGTCAAGGCGGTAAGACGAAAACTCGGGCGAATATACGCACTGAATAAGTTCGCGCGCGGTTCTTATAAGTATAAAGGCAAAGTCGGACATATCGCGTATATTGTGTATTGTGCCCTTGATAGTAACTACTTTGCCGAGGTTCTGTTTGAATTCAGAATAGGGGGTGCTTGTCTGAGGGATAAAGCCCGTAATTTCTTCCATATAAATCCTCAAAAAGGTTTTTCTTAATTTTACGGCTTTTGAAGGCAAAAATCAAGCAAAATCGAATATGTAAAAATTTTCTTGTTGCATTTTCGTTCTTAAAGATATATAATATGAAATACCAGGTCTGCGGTGTGCGTGGTGTGAAAAATTCGTAATCCACAAAAAAACTTAGGGAGCGGCTTGTTCGCGGAAATAGTCAAGGTCTGATTTATCGGAAAGTACGATGTTCCGCTTCGGCGCACCCACCTGCGAGAAGCGGGTTAATACTTTTTCATAACACGGCACAGGCGGATTTGCGTTTTTTTAATAAAAATCAGCCAAAAATTTTGATAAATGAAAGCTGTTTTCGCTTGCCAACTTATAACTTATGTGATATAATCACTTAGCAAAAACGACATAAGGCCCTGTGGTCAAGCGGTTAAGACGGAGCCCTCTCAAGGCTCAATCCCGGGTTCGATTCCCGGCAGGGTCACCAATCAGTAACAAAGTCGAACTTTTCACATTTATGGAAAGTCGGCTTTGTTTTTTTGTGCCGTTAAGTCGTGCAGTTTAAGCTTTACAGCTTTTCTTTATGCGTTAAGATTAAATATCAGCTTTAACTTTTCAATGCTTAAAACCGCTTTAATTACTTGTCAAGACAAGCTCACGCCTAACTGCCATTTCAATTTTAATAAGTATTTATCATAATTAAACTATTGCTAAAAAGGCTTGCGTATGATATACTAGTCAAAAAAGGGTGTAATGATATGAAAAAAACGGTTTTAGCGCTTTTATTATCGGCTATTACTTGTATAGCATTATTTGCGTTTGCTGGCTGTACTGATAAGGCTAATCAAATAAATTCAATAACTGATATTGAATACTATGCGGATATGCAATCGGGTGGCGATAAAATAGACGTTTCGTTCGAGAACGGAAAAAAGGGCGGCTTTCAGTTTACTATTGAAGATAAAAGCAATATAGACGAAATAGTTAATTTGGTACTTACCGCTAAACTTACTAATTTTGGTAATGAACCGCCTGCACCTGGCAACAACACTTCGTTTACGATACGCCAAGGCGCAAACTCTTACGGAATTTCATTAAACGGAATAAATGTCGATAATAATCGTTATGTTCTTTCTACAAACGACAAACTTAACGAAAAAATAACCGCTATCGCTACTGAGAAAGGGGCGTTTGATACCGAAGTCGGTGTAATTTATAAGGTTATTGAGCTTACGGATATCGAAAGTGTCAGTGAAGAAAAAATTACTGTTGACGATAATACTGCTCTTTTAAATTTATTGAGTTCTGATTTTGCCGATTGTGAGTATTTTTATCTTTTTGATAGCAAAAATTTTGCTGAAAGATATTACACAACAGGCATAACCGAAAATGAGTTGGCGGCTTATCAATATAAAGCTCACGTTACTACGAGAAAGGGTAAATTGGTGGTAATGTGGCACATATTTCAAAATTATAATTCAACATCTTATTATTTGACGCGCCCGTCGTTGAGTGAGAGTAACATCTCATCTTCGACTTATACCGAATTTGCTTTTGGGCTTTGGCATAACTACTATTTGACTATTTATTATATTTAACCATTTTATAGGTTCGACTTTCTTGGGTGCAGGGTCACCAAAATAAAGGCAGTAGCAAAGCTACTGCCTTTATTTTGTGCAACCTAACGGTTGCACAAATTCCCGCACAGAATTTGCCGTACGCTCGTTTATTCAAACACCCGCCACAGTGCCGTTTTACTTTTGTCGGTGTTATATGGTTGAATAATCGTATTGTTTGTGCTAAAATAAATTTACTCAAATTGTGCGATAAACAGTAATTTAGCGGAGAGGTTATGAAAATAGCAGTAATAAACGGCACTGAAAAACAAGGCGTTACATATCGCTTGAAAGAGATTTTTTTGCAGAGTTTTCAAGGTGCAGATATAGTTGAATTTTATTTGCCGAAAGACTGTCCTGCATTTTGTGTGGGCTGTACAAATTGTTTTATGCGCGGAGAAGATGCTTGTAAAGATTATTCCTATATAAACGCTATCGAAAAATCGCTTTTAAAGTCTGATTTAATCGTTATGACGTCGCCTGCTTACGTTATGCATGCAACAGGTGCAATGAAAGCATTATTAGACCATTTCGGTTATCGTTGGATGCCGCACAGACCTGCACCCGAAATGTTTGGTAAACGTGCAGTCATTATTACGCAATGTATTGGCGCAGGTGCGAAATCATCTGCGAAAGATATAAAACATAGTTTGTCTTGGTGGGGGATATCAAAAATAGGAGCATTCAGCAGTGCGCTTATGGAAGATATTGTTTGGAATAAACTTTCTGAAAAGAAACGTAAAAGCCTTACAAATAAGACAAATGAACTTGCTCGAAAATTTGCAAAAATAAATTATGCAAAGCCTGCACATACGAAACTTATAACTAAAATCAAATTCAAAGTTTGCCGCATTATACAAAAGAAAGTACAAAAAAACGGAAACGGTGGGGTTGACTGCAAATATTGGCAAGAACACGGTTGGCTTTGTAAAAGTAGACCGTGGAAAAGTTGACATATACAATATCAATAGATAAATTTCAATTTATCGGGACATTTCGGTTTAGATATTATGTTGGTCACCATTTAAATAAGACAGCTTTCGCTGTCTTATTTTCATTAAGTCGGTTTCTTTTTTATATTTTTATAGTGCGGGCCACGTTAATAAAATGATCTGCAATCCTTTCGGCGTTTACAGAAAGGGAGAGGTATTGCGTTCCGACAGCGGCAGTGCATTCTCCGTTGCTGAGTCTGTCTACGTGGTTGCGCGCCATATTGTCTGAAATATCGTCTATTTCGTCCTCGAATTTATAGGCGTTTTCAAGGGCGGATTTATCGTTGTTTTTGTATGCGGTCATTACTTCCCCGTAAAGCTTTCTTATAATCTCTTTGAGTTCCTGAATTTCTTCGATCGCCGTTTGGGAAAATTCTGCGTTTGCTTCTTTCAGTTTATCGGCGTCCTCGACGATATTTTCCGAGTAATCGCCTACGCGTTCCAGATCGGTTATTGTCCTTATGGCGGTAGTAAGATAAATTCTGTCCTTTTCGTCCAGATCTTCTCTTAGTAGCTTTGCAATAATGGCGGAAAGTTCCTTATTCAGAAAATTCAACTGCTTTTCGCGGTTGCGGAATAATTCCACGTTCTTATAATCGAGCGTGCATATAATTTCACAGGCGGAATAAAAGTTGACGATCGCGGTTTCGGACATTTCTATTATTTCGTTTTTGATTTGCTGGACCGCAATAGGCGGGGTGCGTAACATATGTTCTTCTATGAACTTGAAGTGCGGTTCGTCCGCGCTTTTTTTGTTGTCCTTGGAGTCGGGTATTATTTTTGCGACAAGCTTAACAAGCGGGTTTGTCAGAGGTATGACTATCAACACGGTGATAAAATTGAATATTGTATGGAACATAGCCAGTTGAATTTGCGGAGCGTGCGGGAATATCGTTTCGAATACATATCCGTAATCCACGCCGCCTAAGCGCATAAACAGACCTATTAGCATAAATATTACAACGCCGCTCACATTGAATATCAGATGTATCATAGCTGTGCGCTTTGCATTTTTAGTGCTTGCAAGTCCTGCTATGAGCGCAGTGACGCACGTACCTATGTTTGCGCCCATAGTGATGTAGATGCCCTGATTTAAACTTATAAGTCCCGTGACTACCATTGTAATAGCCATAGAAGTCATTACCGACGAACTTTGAACTACGGCGGTAAAAATAGCGCCTATGAGGACAAGGAGCAGCGGATTTTCAAATTGGGCGAGGAAATTCTTCACCGATTCAAGTTCGGAAAAGTATGACATCGCGCCGCTCATCATTGACAGCCCTGCAAACAGCATACCGAACCCAGCTGTGATGCCGCCAATTTTTCTCAGCTTGTCCTGCTTTGCAAAGGCAAGTATAAACGCTCCTATGCCCGCAAACGCGGCAAATATTACCGAGGTCGAGACTGCGCCCGATCCGAACAAACCTAAAGCTACAATTTGCCCCGTAATTGTCGTACCGATATTCGCGCCGAAAATTACGGTCGCCGCCTGTGCCAACGTAATTATTCCTGCGTTGACAAAGCCTATCACCATAACCGAGGTTGCGCTGGAACTCTGTATCACGGCCGTGATTGCCGCGCCAACGCCGACGCCTAAAATTTTGCTTTTGGACACCTTGGAAAAAAGCGATTTAAGCTTTCTGCTTCCAAGCGCTTCCAGATTGGAACTCATCATAGTACAGGCTATCAAAAAAATTCCTACGCCTGCAATAAGGGTGAGTATAGAAGTTGCGATTTCCGCTGCGTTCATAAAAGTTTTTCTCCTTAAATTAATTTCTGATTATTATATAGATAATATAGCCTATATATAGCAACACCATAATAGCGCCCTGCCATTTTTTTGTTTTTCCCGAAAACAGAGCGATAAGCAAAACTAAAATTCCTGCGACAAGCATAACCGCTATATCCGTAAAGATCGCCCAATCGAGTGTGAGATTGCTGATGGTGGAGGAGAGGCCGAGTATAAAAATAATATTGAATATATTCGAACCTATTACGTTGCCTACGGCTATGTCGTTCTCCTTTTTAATGCAGGCGACAACGCTTGTAACCAATTCCGGTAGTGAAGTGCCTATCGCAACGATAGTAAGCCCGACCAAAGCTTCGCTCATTCCCAAGAATTTTGCAATCTCGGCCGCGCTGTCGACTACCAGATCTCCGCCGAAAATAATTCCCGCAAGTCCGGAAACGGATAAAATTATGCTCAACCAAACCGGCGTTCTTTTTTCGGTTTCGGCTTTTTCTGTCGTCGCATTTATACCGTTTTCAAGAATAAGGCCGGTTGCTTTCTTCGAGCGCAATATAAGAAAAACTGTATATCCGACGAACATAGCGAGCAGAGCGGCCGATTCGTATACGTCTATTTTCAGCGGCGTTATCAAGAAAGCGAACAGGAGTAAAGCGCCGTAGAAACCGATCATAAGCGGCAGGTCGAACTTCTTTACATCCTTGCTTACCGAAAGCGGTATAATGAGCGAGCTTACACCGAGAATTAAGAGAGTGTTGAAAATATTCGAGCCTACTACGTTGCCTAAGCTAAGGTCGTTCATTCCGTTGACTGCGCTGTTTATACTTACTGAAGCTTCGGGCGCGCTTGTACCCATAGACACAAGTGTAAGACCTATAATAAGCGAAGGTATTTTCAGCGCCTTGGCTATATTACTTGAACCGCTTACAAACCAGTCCGCGCCCTTGATGAGCAAGATCATTCCCATTATCAGCAAAAGAACGTTAAGAAACAAAATTACCTCCAAAAAACAAAAAGACCTTTACCGAATATGTAATTCAGTAAAAGTCTCGAAATTTAAGCGTTACCGAGTATGCAGCATACTGTATTGACGGATAGCGCACGTTATATTAACGCATTCTACTCCCTTTTAAGGACATTATTTAGTTTTATGTATTCATATTAACAATATTCATATGCGCGTGTCAAGCGTATTGTAAAAAAACTTGGTAAACATTTTTCTATATATACCATATTATATATATGCGCCTCTTGTGCCGTGATTTTCTTATTTTATCGTTTTTTTACGCCGTTTTAAATTTCTTGCCAGGCATTTTTTACCGTGTTGCTTTAATTTTTATAAAAAAATGTTAATTTGTTTCAATTAATTCGCTCTAAAAAACTGCAAAAATAATATATTTTTCCATATATTGTATATAAATTAGAATTTAGCGCAATATATTGACAAAAATTAAAAAGTGAATTAATTTACTTGACAAAAAAAATACGTTAGGCTATAAATATTACATCACAATGATTTTTGGAGGTTTTATGAAATCATTAACAAAACGCATTGCGACCGTAGGTATCACTGCGGCATACGCGTTGACCCTCTGTGCGGGCGGTATTAAGGCGTTTAGCGGACATACTGCATTTGCTCAGACGGAGTACGAAAAAACTATTGCGTCCACGTATTTCTATGACGGACTTACGGATGCGGAAGGTAAAGAGTACACTCTCGCAAAAAAATTCTATGAAGCTTTTGATAAGATGCTTAAAGACGGCGATTTCATTGACGGTAAGGTAGAGTATTCTCTTAACGACAACGGCCTTGCTACATCGGATGAAATTAAAAAATGGGTAGAGGACGGCGATCTCACCATCCCCAAGGCGTTCAGCGCAGGACGCGACGCGTTCCTCACCGACCACCCCGAGCTGTTCTACATAGACTTTTATAAGATGACTATAAGCGCGGCCCGCAGCAGAGCGGGAGTTTATTCCGCTTATATCGACAGCGGCCGCGAGGCTAATCTTTATTACGACAGCGGTTTCACGTCCGCGTCTGACGTAAATGAAGCTATTTCCGAATACAATGCAAAAATAAATGAAATTGCTTCGGAAGCTATAGCCTACGCTAACGCCGACAAGTTCGGTACAGCAAGGGAAGTTCTTATGGCAAGATACGTCAACAGTTATCTTGCTGGGAACGTAGAGTACGACTACGGCGCTCTCAACGATTATTTGGAGACTGGCGTTGAAACGAGTAGCGCGGCTTCCATACATACCGCTTACGGCGCGCTTGTTATCAATAAGGCTGTTTGCGACGGTTTCTCACGCGCATACAAGTCGGTTATGGATAAGCTCGGCATTCCGTGCCTTGTAATCAACGGTTACAGTGTTGCCAGGAATTCCAAAGGTGAAAGAGTCGACAAGGGTGAAAATCACGCTTGGAACTACATTTGGCTTGCAGATCCCGTTGACGAGAGCGAGCCCGAAGCCGCTGCTTTTGCCGTTATTGCCGAAGAAGACGATACGACCGTGGATGGGGGCAGATGGTACTCTCTTGACGTAACATGGAACAGCAGTTCCGTCAACAAGAACAAATATATGATTATGGGCGAATACAATGAAAAAGCCAATCATATTACGGACGGCGTCATTTCTTCGTCCGGTTACGAACTTAAATACCCTGAGATCTCTAAATATAACTACGGTTGCACGAGCAAGTCCAATGGTATAACTTACAGCATCGAATATATGGAAAACGGTGAAATCGATCAAAACGGTCAGCCCGTTTACGTAACCGTGGAGACGGTAAGCTATAACGGAAAGAGCCCTATGAAATTGTACGAAGAGGACAATTTGCACCTTGCCGTTCGTTACGCGTATTATAAGACCGGTGAAACCGAACTTACATGGACTCCCTGGTCGAGTATTACTACCATGATAGAGATGGAAATGTTCCCTGCGATTAATGACGACGGCTATCAGGCTTCCTTCCCCGGTAATGCAAGCAATCTCTATGCTCAGTATGCTATAATGGAAGAGGGCCCGGATATCGATTATCATCCCGACAAACCTGACATTCATTTTGGATTCAACCTTTATTACAGTGAAAACGATGTGGATCCCGGCGAAAAGATGTCTGCTATATCCGATCTCATTGAAAATGAAATCTTCGGAACGTATACGGCCGCTCCCTACGTTGTTTCTTCCAATCCTTCGCATCAGCAAGGATTAACCATAAACGACGGTATGTTGGATCGCAACAGCGAAAAGGTAATTATGGCTGAAAAATATGCGCAGATTTATGAAGTTACTTATGACGAAGATTTGCAGATATTGGATAAAAGTCAGCCCATCGGAGTTTCTTTTATAGCTAAGCATTCCAAAAACATATACGAATATGCTAAGTTCCTGCCTTTGGATGAAAGCGGAACTATGGTTGAACTTGTGGGTAGCAGAACTTTGAGATTCAAATTTATGCCCAGCCTTATGTATGAGCATAATATGGAAACCTACAACTTCTATTTCTCCAACGTCGGTTCGTCAGAGGAAAAACAGCGCCCCTTATATGATGAAAATGGCAACAAGCAGTATGATGAGGACGGCAATCTTATAACAGAAACTTATACTTCCAATAAGACTCCCAATCACCTCAGTCACTGTTTCTCGAGAGCATACTATGCTTGTCCCAAAGTTTTCAATTATGACGGAAGACTTTACGTGGATTGTTGCGCACAGCCTACTCTTTTGGATAACTCCGACTTATCGGCAATGGACTTTAAGGACGAAGAGGGCAACAGCACTTTCTCCGAGCAGGAAAGAAGCCAAATGATGTTGGTTGTAAACAACGTCAGTGACAAGACCGAAGACGATATGTTCGATAAGATCGACAGCGAACTCGGCGTAAAGAAAGATGAAATTAAGACAAGCGAAACTTACGATATAAACTTGCAGATTTGCGGTAAGTATCCTAAAATTCCCGACGGAAGCTACGTTAAGATCGCGCTTGGATTCCCCGAAGGTTACGGTCCCGACAAGGAAGGCGTTACTTTCAAGCTTTATCACCGTAAACACATTAAGGAAACGGATACTTACATAATAGAAGAAGTTCCCTGCGTAGTTACCAAACTCGGTATTGTAGCTACTGTTACAAGCTTCTCGCCCTATATGGTTGCGGTACTTGATTCCGACACCGTTGCGTCGCAGGATAAGACCGTATATGCAAGCATCGAAGGTAAGGGCGGCAAGCTTACCAATGAAGATGGTCAGATACGTACGCTTAAACAGGGTAAAAGCTACACATACACAATTCAGCCCGATGAAGGATATAAAATTTTCAGCGTTCAGCTTAACGGCGTTGATGTAAGCAACAGAATAGTAGACGGCAAACTTACCGTTACTTACGACGAGCTTTCCGATAACAACGAAATTGAAATCAGATATATTTCCGAAGAAGCTGCTCAGCGTTACGAAGAAAAGGAAATGGAATTTACCGAGCCTGTGAGAGTAGTTCAGGAAGCTGTTCAAAGCCCCGGTTTCTTTAAACCCGATCAGGATGCAAGCGTTCCCAATAATCCCGGCAGCGGCGAAGAAAATCCCGATCCCGATAATCCCGGCGGCGGCGAAGAAAATCCCGATCCCGATAATCCCGGCGGCGGCGAAGAAAATCCCGATCCCGATAATCCCGGCGGTGGCGAAGAAAATCCCGATCCCGATAATCCCGGCGGTGGTGAAGAAAATCCCGACGGCGATAATAACCAGGGTTCCGTGAAACCCGGCGGTGATACAGATATAGGTCAGGGCTCCGATGACAATAACGTATTGCTCATTGTAGGCATTGTGATTGCCTCCGTTGCGATAGTAACAGTCGCGGTAGCGGTTCCCGTACTTATAATACGTAAAAAAAATAAATAAAACAAAATAAGCGGACAGTTTAAGCGGTTGCATCAAGTGCGGCCGCTTAAATTTTTCTCTTACGGTGTTTGCGGGCTTTGCCTTAATTTGCCAACGGTCAAAGCCGTTTTTACTTGACTATGAATATAAATACATTTATAATATAATTATAAGAAAATAATGTTTAAAATAAGGAGGTTGGCGTAATGAAAGCAAAAAAGATACGCGTCGGTTACGGTATATTTTTAAGCGTATTTACCTGTGCGCTCGGCATAGCTTTCATAGCGGTCGCGCTCAGTATTTTTGCGGACGGCAACTGGCAACAGGGCGCGTACTCCAGTGAAATAGTGGCGGAAAGGCTCTTTCCCGTTTCCATAGTCTTTTATTTGTGGATTGCGGCTATTATCGCCGGTTTTGTTTTATCAGAAGTATACCCTTACAATGAGAAACCCGTAAATAAGATCAAGGAAAGCGTAACGCTTAAAAGACTTTCTCTGCGTACGCCCGAAGGCAGCGGCGAGGAATACGAGAGGGATATGCGCAAAATTTACGTTGAAAAGCGTTCGCGCATAATCGTTTACTGCGTAAGCGCGGCAATATGTTTTGCTGCGGGGATAGCTTCTGCCGTCTATATGCTCAATTCGGCTAATTTTCCCACAGGAGTAGTCGTAAACGAGGCAATGCTCGATATGTTTGCAAACGTCGGACCGTGGATATTTGCGGCGTTCGGCGCCTGTATAGCATTGACACTGTATGAAAAATACAGTATGCTCAAAGAAATCACTATTCTGAAAAGTCTTATTACAAGCAATAAGGGCAATCCCGTAAAGGCGGCGGATGTAAAACCTGTAAACGCGATTTTGGTTAAAATAAAATCGGTTTGCTCCTCGGGATATTTCCTGTGGAGTGTAAGGGGTGCTTTCGGTGTTATTGCCGTAACGTTTATCATATTGGGAATATTCAACGGAGGAATGCGCGACGTACTGTATAAAGCTATCAATATATGTATGGAGTGCATAGGGCTTGGTTGATATGAAAAAGTTTTTTAAAAAAGTTAAAGATTGGTTTATTGCGCATAGACCGAGTAAAAGGAGACTGATACAGGTCTATGCGGCTCTATTGTACAATGCGAATATAAAGGGTTTTGTCCAGGGCAGAATTTTTACGGGCGGCACAAAGAATTTATGCGCTCCCGGACTTAACTGTTATTCCTGTCCCGGCGCGGTAAGCGCCTGCCCGTTAGGCGCTCTTCAAAATGCGCTGTCATCGTCGGACAAGACTGTTCCGTTCTATATGCTGGGCATTATAGCTCTTTTCGGAATTACCCTTGCAAGAACGATATGCGGCTTTTTGTGCCCCGTGGGACTCGGTCAGGAGTTACTGTATAAGATAAAGACGCCAAAGCTCAAAAAGAACAGGGTGACGAGAGTACTGTCGTACATAAAATACGTTTTGCTTGTCGGGCTAGTGGTCATCTTGCCCATAATGCTTCATTCGCCTACTTTCTGTAAATATATCTGCCCCGCAGGTACGTTCGGCGGAGGAATAGGACTTCTGCTCCATCCCGAAAACGGCGATTTCTTCGATTCTCTCGCCTCTCTGTTTACTTGGAAATTCGGCTTACTTGTGGCAATAGTAGTTCTCTGCGTGTTCTGTTACAGGGCGTTTTGCAGGTTTCTATGTCCCCTCGGCGCGTTATACGGATTGTTTAACAGAATAGCGCTTATGGGCGTAAAGCTCGATCAAAGTAAGTGTACTGACTGCGGTCTTTGCCTGACGCACTGCAAAATGGATATAAGCCGCGTAGGCGATCACGAATGTATAGAATGCGGCGAATGTATTTCCGTGTGTCCCACAAAGGCGATAAGCTGGAAGGGCTCCAAAATATTTTTACATCCCAATGCAGTTGCGGCCGTTGCCGACGGAGCAGAAGAGACCGCGCCTGCAAAGGTGGATCTTCTCAAAATTTCCGAGGCAAACGCGGCTGTTGTAGAAACGCCCGTAAGCCCCGTTGCAAACGTAGTTGAGGAACGTCCCGCAGAGGTTGTAGAATCAGCTTCGCAAGCGAAAGCGATAAAGATTGCAAACTCTCCCTTAGACAGAATAAAGAGGAGAAATAAGTGGCTTGAAATTGCCGCCTGGACTGTTGCAAGTCTGTTCCTTGCCTTTGTATTGATATATTACAATTTTATTCTTCCTCCCGATAAGGAAATAAAATTGCCTAAAGATGCAACTTGCCCGCAGTTCACTATGCAGGGCTATAATGGTACGGAAACGTACAGTTTCTCCGAGAGCGAGGGTAAAGTAGTCGTAATCAACTTCTGGGCGACCTGGTGCACAGGCTGCGTTGCAGAACTTCCTCACTTCAATGAGTTACAGGAAAACTATTCGGAAGACGTCGTTGTGCTTGCTGTTCACGGAGATCTGATAACCGAAGATGTTCAGCCCTTCATAGAGAAAATGAATTGGGGCGATTATTCCGTCAAGTTCGTTCAGGACAGTACCGATCTGAAACTCGAGTACACCGTTACGGGCGCTGACGGAAAGGTAGAGACCAAGACGGAGGTATCCGACCTCTATACTTTCCTCGGCGGCAAGGGTGCATGGCCTATGACGGTAATAGTCGACAGAGAGGGTAAAATCAGTTTTACTCGCCAAAATTCAATATCCTATAAAGATTTGGAAAACGCTGTGTTGCCCCTCATAGGCGCACAGGATAACGCTTAACGGCAAATTAAAAAGCCTCACGAATTTTGTGAGGCTTTAATTTTTTGTTTTTATACCGTAGGTGCTGTTTCCGAATATTCTATCAGAATTTTGTAGATGATTTTATCGCCTTCTTTTTTGGAGGAGTAATCTCCGTCGGATTCGAAATCGCAAATAAATACTTTACTGCGTCCGTCACTTATATTAGTTTCACTTACAAAGTAAGTTGCCTGATAGGGGTTTGACGACTGATCGGCGTCAGTGATCTTTTTAGGTACTATAGAACTTTCACTTACAATATTACTTATAGAAATCTTATCGCTTTCAAAATCGCTTACAAGCGTTATTGTGTAGTATCCGGCTCTTTCGGCAGTGAACGTAAACTTTGCTACGTCTGTAAGCCATAATAAAGAAGTTTTCGTCTCCGAATTTCCCTTTATAGTTCTTTCAAGCAGTTCTATTTCAAGCGTCTCTTCATTTCCAATTTCCGCGTCTATTTTATAAGAGGGAGAATTGAAAATAACTACTGCAGTGCCGTCCTTGCCGTCTTTTGTTGTGATTGCCGCAATCTTGCCGCCTGCAAGAGGGAAGGATTGGTCGTGTTCTTTTCCGTCGGTTACGCATTTGAAGTTTTCGCCGTCTACAATAACGGGAGAACCGCCTCTGTCGTCGGGCACGCTGCTTTCCGCGGGATTACGGAAATAAACAGTTTGACCGGCTTTAAGAGGTATTGCCGCCGCCAGCTCGTTCGATATTACATGGGCGTCGTTTTCACTTGCGCCCGTCGTATTTATCGGGTTAAAGATAAACTCGAATTCAAGCCCTTCCGCAGTTCCTATATCGTAAATCGTACCGGGCGTGTAATAGACGATAACTACGTTGTAGCCTTCGTTAAGATCGAATGTTGCTGGGAATTCATCGTCGCCGTCCGTTACGGTGAAAGCGTTGGTTATGCAACGGAGTTCATAGTATCCCGCTTCAAATTCGGCCTTGGGCTGATACTGTTGTCTGTCGTCTTTACCGTTAAGTTTAACTTTAACCGATTCGTAAGTGGGACGCGTCAGTTTTACGTTAAGGCTGTTTCCGTCGGCAATCTTAACCGAATAAGTGTTTAGGAAAGAATAACTATCGGGTATGTTGTCTCTGCTTATCTCTATAAAGAATCGGGTAGCGTCGCTGTATTGCGTTATATCGAACGTAGCTTTGCCGTTATCGTCCGTTGAGGAAGTAAGATATGGATCGTCGCCCTCGGATCCGTCCTCGGGAGTGAGAGTTACTTCCACGCCCTTGACGCCCTTTCCGTCGGGATAGAGAATTGAAACGTAATAATAATTTTTATTGGGTTCAGGGGGAGTGGGATCGGTACACGCCGCCGCAAATACCACACCGCATATTGCGCATACCGACAGAATTGCCGCAACGGCCGCTTTAAATAATTTATTCATATTTTTCTCCGTTAAGTTTTAATTAAACCCGCATCTGTAAATGCGGGTTTGATTTTTTATTCTGTTATCGCTCTAAGAGTAAGCGTAATGGAATATCCGTCTTTAAGGTTTACGATTATGCCCGTTTCATCGTGTTCCAATCCTTCGGTCACAAATTCGTATCCTTTGGGTTGTAATATCTGTACGTGGAATTCGTCGCCGCCGTTGAATTGGGTAAGGTCTACGACTACTTTTCCGTCGGAACCGGTTGCTTCCTGAGGAAGGCATATCTCCGTGCCTTTACAGAAGTTTATTTTTACACCCTCGAAAGCCGTTCCGTCTTCGTGGACTATAGTAACCTCATACTTAGACGTATCGGTGCAGGCCGTTGCGAACAGCGCCGTGCAAGCTATAAGGCATACGGCTACGCAGGCAAGGATAAGCGTCTTTAAATATTTTTTCATAATTGCCTCCAAGCAAATTTAATTATTTTTATTGTAGCATTAATTTAAAGTATTTGCAAATGAATTGATATCTTTTATGCAAAGTATCCGCAAGCTATCAGCCAAGGCTGGGCGGGGGGATTTTTCACGTCGACTTCGACAAAGTGATTTGTCCAGCGTTGATTCATATATCTTTCCGTAAAGGCTTTTAATTCGGAGTTAAGAGCGTATACGCCGTCGTCGGGGTGACACTTTTCGGAATATGCCTTTACAAAGTCGTCGTAGTTTATAGCGTTTGCTCCGCTGCCTACGGTCAGATATGAATTTTGCTTATCGGGTTGAAGTCCGCTTTCGTCATCGTTATTGTCGTCCTCGCCGGGAGTGTGATTGCCTTCACCCATATACTCTATCGTTGCAAACGAGTAGGTGAGGTCATAGAAATTCTTTGTTATAGCCGTAAACGCTTTGTATTCCTTTCCGTCGACGTTTACAAAGTATTCGCCGTCGCGTTCGAAAGGTATAACGGAACCGTCTGTGGGAAGCCACTTCCAGGTGCCGGATTGTTTTTCCTGCTGAACGAGTTTTGCGGTAACCTGTGCTTTAGGAACTTCAACGGGTTTAGTGTCGTCGTTTGCATCGCCCGTCTTTTCGACTTTTAAGCGCACGGTAGTGGTTGTCGTTTTATCTATGAATACGTGATAGATAAAAGTATTGCCTACAAAGGATTCGGGAATTATTTCAACATAAGGGAATTCCTTTGCGTTTTCGTAGTACGACTTATCGGGATCGAAATCGTCGATAGGTTTCCCTGTTGCGTAGGAGTAAACAAGGTATCTGGGAGAGTTTTCCGTAGACTCGAGTGAGAGCGTGTATTCTCCGCGAACGGTGGGACTGAAAGTAAATATCGCTTCGTCAATATCCGTATAAGTAAGAGTGTACGATCCCTCGGTTACTGCCGCAGTAGTGGCGGGTTCCTTGTTATAGGAAATAGCCATATTTACGCTGTAATGTTCCCTATGATCTATGGAGGAAACGGAAATTATCCATTTTTCTCCCGAACTCATTGAAAGATGTTGTGTCCTGTTGCCCATATCTACGCTACCGTCCAGTCGCATAGATGTGTTTTCATTACCGTAACTGTCCTGAACGTAAAATTTAACTAAATAGTTACCTGTTTTGCTGTTTTCATCCCTGCGCATATTGATCGTATAAGAACCAGATTTTGCCGCGTGAAGGATAAAGAAAGTTTCTTCGCTGCCGTACACGTCAAATGGATAAATATAGTTGTCTGCGTTTGGATCTATACGCGTCAAGGCAGAGCTGTTGAGGGCGTTCACCCATTCGTTTAAAACTTCCTCCGACATTTTGTGTTCTTCGTCGAGGTACACGTTCTGGGGTTCGAACATCTTAACGTTTACGGGTTCGCCCTTCATAGAGGTGGTTACGGGCTTGTGGTGATAATTTTTGCCTTCACAGGAAACCGAAACATCGTATTCGCCCGAGTCGATATTCTCGAACTTATATTTTCCTTGCGCGTCGGTTTTACCCTTTGCAACTTCCTTGCCGTCTTGAATAAGTTTTACGTCGTATCCGTCGGCGGGATTACCGTCGGGTGCGGTTACGTTAACATCATAGGAGGTGGAAAGGTAGTAGAGGTTGACGGTCAACTTTGATTTATCCGCCGTGGTCTTTATGGGATCGAATCCGTAACCTGCGGGCAAATTGTAAATAAATACGTTGTATTCTCCGGGAACCTTGTAATCTACGAAACCTGTGCCGTTTTCGTCAAGTTCCAATGCGGGAATTTTTGCCGCGTCGGGACCGTTTAGATCCAGACTGAATACTGGAGTTTCGTCGTCGTTCATAAGCATAACTCTTACCGGACGCCTTGCATTGCCGGAATCAATGGCTTTAACGGGACTGCCGTCGGGATAAAGGACGGTGATTTTGTATCCTTCGGTTGCGGGATCGTCGTCGTTGGGTTTAGGTTCCGGAGTGCAGGCCGCGGATAAAACCGCTGTCAATGTTATGCAAACGGTCGCTATCATTAACGAAATTCTTTTAAATAATTTTGACATAATTTTAATGTCCTTAATTGAAATTTATTTTTTGCCGTCCCGATTATTACGTCGGGACGGCTTTTAAAAGCTGTTATCTTTTATTTACTCCATAAGGGAAGAGTACCGTATTGGGCTGAGGCTTTGTTGCGTCGGTAAAGTCAAAATACCAACAAGCAGTAAGCCATTCCTGAGGATCGTCCAATCCTATATTTGCGTGATAGAACATTATCAGTATTGCGCGCAACGTTTCGTCTACTTCCTGTAAACCGTACAGATCGCCCGTTTTTAAAATAGCTTTCTGATAATACTGCTTCATTTCTTCGGTATAGTTCTTTGCGCGGAACGTTTCGCCGTTAATTACTATATCTTCCTCGAAGAGTACGGGTTTTCCGTCCTTGTCGACTATTATTTGTCCGCTTTCGTTTTTCTTGGTAACTCTCAAATCGAAGGGATCTTTTTCAAACTTCTGATTGCCTGTTAATCCGAGAAGGGTGGATATAGGATATCTGTTGAACATTCTGGAAACATCTGTAAAGTCGCAGTAAATGGGCTTTTTGAGCGTGCTGTCGATATAAATACCTTCGTCGTTTAATTCTATATTGGTATAAATTGGACGATAATACTTGTTGTCCTGACCTGCTACAATGTAGCCGGAAGTCGCGGAAGTAAGGTATTCGTAATGCTGAACGTCGAGATAATCGATTCTAAACTCTAATTTGCCCAGGTTTTCAACCGTACTGAACGCAACCCATATGAAGTAATCGACGCCAGCTTCCATATAGTGATGCATATCGAAGTTTACGTTATCGTGGTCAAAGTCTTCGGGCTTGTTTCTGACGTACACGTCCGAGCCGTAGTTATTTACTTCATTAATATTCAAATTGGTTTGATAGTAATTTCCTTTGAAATCTCTGCCGTCGTAAATCGCTCCGTCCTTACCCATAGATATGGGCTTTCCGGATTCGTTAAGGGAGTTTATAGCTTTTATCTCGTAAACGCCCGATTTTTCGGGTACGAATTTGAACAAGTATCCGCGGGGCATCAATATTCTGTCGTATATCGCAGTGTTGAGATTGCCACTCGTATCTGTTAAACCGGTAGTTTCGTGTGCCTCGTAAGCTGTGAAAGGCGCTATACCTTCGATACTGTTGCCAAGACTTTCTCCGTCTCCGTAATGTACGAAGAATACGCAGAATTCTTTCCAGCCGTTATCGGGATCCCAGAAATCTTCATAACCCAATTCACGGGTAATTCTGTCAACGTAAATATCGTCCAGCATCTTTCTTACGTCCTCGTTGACGGGAACAAGATTAGATACCGAGGAGTTAACCGCCCAACTGCTGTAAGAGTCGAGTTTATCTCTGTAATCCGTTCCAAGGAATTTGCAATCGTTTTTGGCGAGGAATTCCGAATAAATGGATGCGGTGTGAGTAGCGTCGGTAAAGAAGGGAACTGCATTCAACAAATCAACGTAGAGCATAGGGTTATCGCCTTTACTGCTCTGTCTGCCGGTTACGTGATAGAAACCGTCGTCCTCCAGCACGACGTCTTCGTATATTGCATAGCCGCCTTCAATAGTGTTTCCGCGAGCCGCATAGTAGGGGATATCCATAGGATCGGAATTAGCTACGAATTCTTCGGTAGTTACAAAGTGAAGATTTCTTATAAACGCCGCGTCCGCCTGTCCGGTAACCTGTTTGTCGGTTGAAGTCTTATAGTATGCAAAGGAAATAACGTGCGAACCCGCTTCCAGCGGCATATACGCGTAACCCGTTGTCCAATCCTTTTTGCCGCTATCTTCGAAAGTCTGTGTTCCAAGTCCGCCTTTTGAGTCTACCGCAACAAAAAGATAGTCGTATCCGGAAGCTCCGTCAAGCTTGTATTCGAACGCAAGTACCGATCCTGCGGGGATAGTTACCCTTACGTTTAATATCGCGCGCGTTGAGTAGTGGCCGGAGTTAGTTACGACGAGAGACTGTTTGTCGTCGGAAACCTTCCAGGGCCATACTGTGTCGTCTACTTTTGGATCCGTCGCGGAGAAAGTCACGTTGGAATTGGTTTTGTTTACGGCCTCGTTCATACCTTCGTCCGAGAAGAATACCCCGAAGTCCGCAGGTTTGTCAATTTGTATAGAACCATCGTTATCGTCCTTTATGTTTGAAGAGTAGTCGTCGCTGGAATATCTTTCGAACAAATCTAACCAGTAGCTCTCTTCAACGTGGGCGTTGGCCTCTCTTTCGCAGATAACGCCGTAACGATCTATTACTATGTTAGTGGGGAAAGCGTTGACTTTGGGGAAACTTGCAATAACTCCCGCAGTGTCGACGGACATATAATAATTTGCCTGATGCTTTAATACAAAGTTTGCTACGTCTGCGTCGGAATCTCCCTGGTTGTCAAGTCCTATAATAACAATATCGTCCTTATATTTTTCATAGGCGGACAAAATTGCGGGCATTTCACTGTTGCAAGGGCCGCAGCTTACGAAAAAGAAGTTTAAAAGAATTGCTTTCTTACCTTCGAACAGTTCGGAAAGTTTTACTTTTTTAGCCGCAAGGCTGGTATCCGTTGCATTTTCGTAGTTGTAAGCGTTCTGTAATTCGAAGTCGTAAAGTATATCGCCTACGGAGTACTGCTTACCTGCTGGGATAGGCTTGTCGGTTATAATGCCCGATTCGACGTAAATAACGTTCTGCTTATTTTTATTGAGTTTATAGCTGCTCTTTGCGGTATAGCCTTCGGGCAGGTCGGAGAGCACGGCAGTATAATTGTCACCGTCCACTTTAAAGGCATATTCGCCCTTATCGTTCGTCTTGCCGCTGCCGACTTGCGTATTGCCGTTCAGCACCGTAACGGTAACGTCGGTCAAGGGTATGCCTCCTACCGAATAAACGCGGATCACTTCGCCGTTTGTATCGGGATCGGGAGTGCAGGCGGCAAACGGAATTATGAATGCCGCAGCCGTAATTACCGCCAAAAGCGTGGATACAGCTTTGAAAAATTTTCTCATTTTATGCTCCTTTTTAACTTTTACTTCAAATCGTACAAAACGACGGGTTTAATAAGCCCGTCATTGTTTCTAATTATTTTTAATTATACATATAATCACTTCAAAAATCAACTGATTATTATATATATTATTGTTAAATACGCAAAAACGGGTAAATTTTTTTATTTTTATAAGTTTATGCAAAAAATATGCGCTTTGAAATTGTATAAAAGCAAAAAAATTCGTCAAATTTTCACTCCGTTTTCGTTTTTACAGGTTGTAAATCGTTTACAAAATTAATTAATAAATCTATAATAATCAAGTACGAAAAATCAGGAAGAAAAAAGGGAGGTTTGGTTAGTGGTAAAGACTTTATTAAAAAGTGTAAGGGAGTATAAGATGCCGTCTATACTGTGTCCTATCGTTATGATAGGCGAGGCGGTTATGGAAATTATGATCCCATATCTGATAACTTTTATTATCCGTGAGCTTGAACTGCTGTCTAAGGGAATTATTCAGCAAGTCGACGCAAAAAACATAGCGTTCTACTCGGTTTTAATGGTAGTATGCGCGGCATTCGCGCTTTTTTGCGGAGTTTGGGGAGGAAAATTATCTGCTAAGGCGTCCTGTGGATTTGCGCGCAATTTAAGGGAGGATATGTACAACAATATCCAGTCTTTTTCGTTTGCGAATATAGATAAATTTTCTACTGCGAGTTTGATTACACGCATTACAACCGACGTGGCAAACGTTCAGAACGCCTATCAGATGTGTATAAGAATGCTTGTGCGCGCACCCATACTGTTTGTATCGGCGATAGTTATGACTTGCCTTATAGAGCCCACAATGGCGCTCGTTTTCGTGGGCGGAGCTATTATTCTCGGCTTGATCGTATTCGTATGTATGTTCAAGGTAATGCCCTATTTCAAGACGATGTTTAAAAAATACGACGATCTCAACGCCGTCGTTCAGGAAGATCTTACGGCTATCCGCGTAGTTAAATCCTATGTAAGGGAAGACGAGGAAATAAGGAAGATGAACAGAGCCACTCAGGAGGTCTACAAGTATTCCGTCAAGGCGGAAAAAATTCTTACCTTTATGATGCCCTGCGTAAGTCTCGTAATGTACGCTACGATAATAGTTATCTTTACGGTGGGTTCTAATATGTCCGTAGGCAATTTGCCCGGCAATGTCAGTCCTTCGCAGTTGCAGACGCTCAACATCTATGCAATGCAGATACTTTCGGGCGTAATAATGGTTGCGATGTGCCTCAATTTCGTTTCAATGTCAAAGGGCTCTATGGATCGCATATGCGAAGTCTTAAACGAAAAAACGACTCTGCCCGCCCCGCAGGAGCCCGTGACAGAGGTCGGCGACGGCTCCGTAGAGTTTGAAAACGTGAATTTCGCATATTCGCAAAGCGCGGACGATTACGTGCTTTCAAATGTAAATCTCAAAATTGAAGCGGGTTCCACTGTCGGCGTCATCGGCGCGACAGGCTCGGGAAAAACTTCGCTTGTATCTTTAATTCCCAGACTTTACGAGGCGACGGAAGGCACTGTCAAAGTAGGCGGCGTGGACGTGCGCAATTACGATATGGAAGTTCTGCGTAATAACGTTGCAATGGTGTTGCAGAAGAACGTACTGTTTTCGGGCAGCGTGGCGGAAAATTTACGCTGGGGCGACGAAAACGCTACGGACGAGGAACTTCGCAACGCCGCGCGTCAGGCTTGTGCGGAAGAATTTATCGACGCGCTCCCCGACGGATACGATTACGATCTCGGTCAGGGCGGCGTAAACGTTTCGGGCGGACAGAAACAGCGGCTTTGCATCGCCCGCGCGCTTTTGAAAAAACCCAAGGTAATAATTTTCGATGACAGTACTTCGGCCGTTGATACAAAGACGGACGCGCTTATCCGCGACGCGCTCAAAAAGCACGCGCCCGAAACTACAAAAATTATAATAGCTCAGCGTATAGCTTCCGTTCAGGACGCGGATAAGATAATCGTTATGGACGACGGAATAATTTCAGCTACGGGCACGCACGACGAGCTTATGAAATCCAGCGACATTTACCGCGAGGTATATTGGTCTCAGAACGGCGGGGAAGAGACGGGAGGTGTTAAATGAGTAGCAATTCAAAGACGGTTCAGCCCATAAAGGGGCACGGCGGCGCTCCCGTAATGAAGGGCAAGGGGGCCAAAGCTCCCGGAAAGACTTTAAAAAGATTATTGGTATATACGCTTTCACGTTACAAAACGGCATCGGTATTCGTTGTAATTTTCGTATTGTTATCGGCTGGAACAAGCGCGATAGGCGCGTCGTTCTTTGCTCCCATAATAAAGGAGCTCATGACTCCTTCGCCCGATATGAATACGGTCTATATGAACATTATCATAATCGGTTGTATTTACCTTGCGGGCGCGCTTTCGGCTTTCGGTTATAACAGAATAATGATGTATATTGCTCAAGGCACACTCAAAAGTATGCGCGATGAAATGTTTGCCAAAATGCAGAAACTGCCACTCAAATATTTCGATACGCATACTCATGGCGATACGATGAGCCTCTATACAAACGATATAGATACTATGCGTCAGCTTCTGTCGCAGACTATTCCCCAGCTTATATCGTCCGCATTGACGGTAATAGTGCTGTTTTCGTTTATGGTCTTTTACAGCTTTACGCTTACGGTTGTAATAATTGTATGTCTTGTTTCGATGATCTTTATAATCAAAAACGTGGGCGTTCAGTCGGCGAAATACTTCCTCAGACAGCAGGAAGCTATGGGCAAACTGAACGGGTTTGTGGAGGAGATGACGGAAGGGCAGAAGGTAATAAAAGTTTTCTGTCACGAAAACAAGGCTTCGGAAAAGTTCAAAGTTTTAAACGACGAACTCAACAATACAGGCTATAAAGCTAATTCGGCCGCATTTATTCTCGGCCCCGTAACCAACAATATCGGATATATTCAGTACGTGCTTGTGGCCGTTCTCGGTTGCATTCTCATCACAACGGGCAACAGCACGGCGCTGTTGTCGGGATACGTGGCTGTAAACGGCGCCGCAACGGTGGCGGCTTGCGCGGGAATGCTCGTTTCCTTTTTGGCCTTTTCCCGACAGTTCAATATGCCCATACAGCAAGTTACACAGCAGTTCAACGCGATTGTAATGGCTCTTGCGGGCGCGGAAAGAATATTCGATATGGTTGACACTCAACCTGAAGACGAGGGCGGCGACATCACTTTGACGTTCGGCGAAAACGAGGACGGCAAATGGGCGTGGAAGAAGCCCGTCTCCGACGGTTTCGAGTATATCCCTCTCAAAGGTGACATACGTTTCAAAGACGTTGTTTTCGGATACAGCGAAGATAAGGTGATTTTAAAGAATATCAGTCTGTATGCAAAACCGGGACAGAAGATAGCTTTCGTAGGATCCACCGGCGCCGGCAAAACCACGATAACCAATCTCATAAACAGGTTTTACGACATTCAGTCGGGCACGATAACTTACGACGGTATAGACGTCAAGGATATTAATAAGGACGATTTGAGGAAGAGTCTCGGCGTGGTGTTGCAGGATACGCACCTGTTTACGGGCACTGTAATGGACAATATCCGTTACGGCAGATTAAACGCTACCGACGAGGAGTGTATAGAGGCCGCCAAGCTTGCAAACGCGCATTCGTTTATCAAGCATCTTCCCGAAAAATACAATACGTTAATTACGGGAGACGGCGCAAATCTGTCGCAGGGGCAGAGGCAGTTGCTTGCAATCGCCCGCGCAATGGTGTCCCGCTGCCCCGTTATCATTCTGGACGAAGCGACTTCTTCTATCGATACGAGAACGGAAAAACTGATAGAAAGAGGTATGGATAAACTTATGGAGGGCAGGACGGTGTTCGTAATTGCTCACAGACTTTCCACCGTGCGCAACAGTCACGCCATTATGGTTCTCGAACACGGAGAGATAATAGAGCGCGGCGATCACGAACAGCTTCTTGCGCAGGAAGGCAAGTATTATCAGTTGTATACGGGCGCTTTCGAATTGGAGTAATCGGGTTAATCAAAGTAAAAAGGCATATGGTTTACGCGGCCATATGCCTTATTTGCTTTTTATGTTGATAATTCAAGCGAGACAAAGCTATAATCAAATAAAATTTCAATATGAGAGGCAAAAATGCAAAACAAAAAAGTATTCGGGCAATATACAGTTCAAAAAAGAAAGGAAGCGTGTTTAACGCATGCGGAATTGGCTTCCGCGTTCTTCATTACCGTTTCCGCCGTGTCTAAATGGGAACGTGGAGTAACTTATCCCGAAATTACTTATGATAACGGAATTATGTAAGGCGCTTGGTGTAGACGAGCATGAACTTCTCGAAGCGGGGAACGATTGTCACTATTCGGAAATGAAATCCGATTTTCCACCCTGTTCTAAATTCGTCAAAAAGTACAAGGCACTCACCGTAAGCTTAACTTTTTTAGTAAGTTTAAATCTTTTGTTGCTTGCGTGCTGTTTGTACACCCGATCAGATTGTTTCTTCATATCTTTTTGCGTTATTGCTGGCGTTTTGCGTGATTGTTATACCTATATTTAAACCATTATCCGTACCGACCTGTTAAAAGGCATTAACCTATAATTTGCGCGTCGATTGATCGGGCGGCCGTAATCCCGCTTATTGCAATTTGACTGCGCGACGGAAACGATTTTTCGAAAGGCCTTTGTTTGGTATTATTTTGCGCGGTGCCCGTCTATATTTGCGTTGCAGCGTTTTCCTATCTCAGAACAAACTGTGTGTTAAATAGCGGTATAGCCTGCGTTACGGGAGGAATTTTTGCGTTTTTCGTCAATGCCGTAAGCAACGCGCTGGTATACGGTAAACCTTTTGCCTTTAATATTAATTTCTTTGATTGGAGCGAAGTCTTTTTGCAGGGGAACATAATACATATAGTTTCGGTCGTTGCCTTGGCCGTAGGTATCGTATTGATTTTATTAGGGACTTATAAACTCATAAATAAAAAATAAAGAAAAAATTGTCGAATAGTACAAACTGTCGGAAACATATGTTATTTATCGGGAGATAAAAGCATATGTTTTTTGATTTGTTAAGCGTACTTTTCGGTAAAATATTCTTTTTTACGGGATTAATCCAAAATAAGGGAACGTTCCCCAAGCCTCTTTCGCCGGAGGACGAAAAAAAATACCTCGCGCTGTCCCGCGCGGGCGATAAGGAAGCCAAAGAAATACTTATTAAACACAATATGCGCCTCGTCGCGCACGTCGTAAAAAAATATGCGGGTTCCGCGGAAACGGACGATCTTTTGTCCGTTGGTTCCATTGGGCTTATAAAGGCCATAAATACCTTTCAGGACGGTAAGGGTACGCAGCTTGCAACCTATACCGCAAGGTGTATAGAAAACGAAATACTTATGCTTTTGCGTTCTGGTAAAAAGCATAAAAATAACGTTTCGCTTACCGATCCCGTGGGGACGGATAAGGACGGCAACGAGCTTACTCTCATAGATCTGCTTTCCGAAAAGGAGGAGAGCGTTTTCGCGCAGGTGGAAAAAAATATCCAGCGCGAAAAATTCGTAGCCATATTAAAGAAAATTCTTTCAGACAGGGAATTTACCATAATTTCTATGCGATACGGGCTTGAAAACGGCGCGGCGCTTCCTCAGCGCGAAGTCGCAAAAAAAATGGGTATTTCCCGCTCGTACATATCACGCATAGAAAAACGCGCCATTGAAAAGGCGCGCGAAAACCTCAATAAGGACGATTTTTTCACCGATTGACAGCCGCATTCGTTTGCTTTATTTGCCGATAGATGTTAAAATATCCTTTAAGGAGCAACACTATGGCAAACGTTATGGATACTCTCCGCGGGAGAGGGTTCGTCAAACAGACGGTTTACGAGGATGATTTATACAAGCTTTTAGGCAGTGAAAGCGTTGCGTTCTATATAGGTTTCGATCCTACGGCGGACAGCCTGCACGTGGGGCATTTTATGCAACTTATCGCAATGAAGCATATGCAGGACGCCGGTCACAGACCTATAATTTTAATAGGCGGCGGCACGGCCGCGATAGGCGATCCCTCGGGTAAAACCGATATGCGCAAGATGATGACGCGGGAGACGATCGATTACCACGTGGAATGCTTCAAAAAGCAGATGTCCAAGTTTATCAGTTTCGAGGGGGACAACGGCGCGATTATAGTCAATAACGCCGATTGGCTTTTAGGTTTAAACTATCTCGAATTTATCCGCGATATAGGCGTGCATTTTTCCGTCAACGAAATGCTCAGGGCAAAATGCTTTGAAACAAGACTTGAACGCGGACTTTCTTTCCTCGAATTTAACTATATGCTTATGCAGGGATACGACTTTTTGTATCTTTTCAAAAAGTATGGTTGCGCGCTTGAACTCGGCGGCGACGACCAGTGGTCGAACATTCTTGCCGGCGCAAATCTCATAAGGGTTAAAGAAAAGAAACCCGCATACGCTATGACTTTTACTTTGCTCACTACAAGCGAAGGGAAGAAAATGGGCAAAACGGAAAAGGGCGCAGTTTGGCTGGACGAGACCAAGACGTCGCCTTACGAGTTTTACCAGTACTGGCGTAACGTTGCGGACGACGATGTTGAAAAGTGTCTTAAACTTCTCACGTTCATTCCGCTTGAACGCATAGAAGAGCTTGTAAAGTACCGCGACGAGAGAATGAACGCGGCAAAGGAAGTGCTCGCATTCGAGCTCACTAAGCTTGTGCACGGCGAAGCAAAGGCGGCGGAAGCGCAGTCTATGGCAAAGGCGGCGTTCGGCGGCGGCGGCAACCTTCCGGAAAAGGATGTAAATATTGATAATCCCACTATTATAAACGTCCTCGTATCGGCGGGGATATGCGCGTCCAACGGCGAAGCCCGCCGTTTGGTTCAGCAGGGCGGAATTTCGATCAACGATGAAAAAGTAACCTCTTTCGATGCGCTCGTTTCGGACGGTGACATCGTTCATAAGGGTAAAAAAATTCACGTTAAAATCAATTTAAAATAAGGAAAATGCGGCTTTAAAGCCGCATTTCTTGATATAAAATGGAAAAATATCTTTCAGTCCGCGGCGACTGCGTAACCGAAAAGACAATAGAAAAATCCGTATTTATAACTTCCTCGCGCCACGTTGAAAGCGAAGAGGAGGCTCGCGCGTTTATTGCGGAGGTGTGCGCAAAGTACTCCGATGCGACGCATAACTGTTATGCCTTTATACCCGATATGTTCGGCAATTCTCCAAGATTTTCCGACGACAATGAACCGCAAGGTACGGCGGGGATGCCGATTTTGGAAGTAATAAAGAACAGAGGCTTGACGCAGATCGCGGTCGTCGTTACTCGATATTTCGGGGGGATAAAACTCGGCGCGGGCGGACTTGTGCGTGCATACTCGGGTTGCGCTGCGGAAAATCTTGCTTCCGCAAGGGAAGTTCTATACACTATGTGTACGGAACTCAGCGTGACGGTTGATTATTCCCTGTCGGACGCGGCGGCGCGCTATTTCGCCGGCGGCGAGGTGCAATTAATAAGCACGGAATATCTCAACAAAGTTATCTACACTATTATAGTCAAAAAGTCGGACAGGGAGGAGATTGTCGCCGCGCTTAATAACAAGCTTAACGGTAAAGCGCAGATAGAGGATAGGGGCGAATATTTTTATCCCTTCGACACAAAGATATAAGTTATCCGTTTAAATGTGCGGATATCGCCCGTTGACAAAATGCTTATACGGTGTTAAAATAACGCTATGTCTGAAATTACTTCGATCGAACCGCAAATTAAGGATAAAGAACGCTGCAATATCTATGTCGACGGAAGATTTTATTGCGGAATAAAACTGGAAGTCGCGGTAAAATACCATCTTAGAGCGGGAATGCAGATAGAAAAAAGCAAGCTTGACGAAATTCAGCTTGAAACCGAAAAGAGTCAGGCGGTCGATAAGGCTATGACCTTTATTTCCGCAAGTATGAAGACGGCTAAACAGATAAGGGATCATCTTGCCAAAAAGGGATACACGGAGGCGGTAATCGAATACGCTGTCGGTAAACTGGAATATTACAATCTTATAGACGATTATGCTTATTGCCGCGCGTTTGTAAATTCGTCGGCAGGCAAGGGCAAGAAAATGCTTGAAGCCGAACTGGTAAAACGCGGAGCGGACTTTGCGGCGATAGAGCAGGTTATGGAAGAAGTCGAAGAGGATGCCGGCGCCGCGCTTGCCGTTCTCGAAAAGTATATGAGAAGCAAACAGACTACCAAAGAGAATCTCTATAAGGGTTTCAGATATCTCTTGTCAAAGGGATATAGTTACGATACCGCGAAAGCCGCGCTTTCCGCATTCGACTGCAATGAAGATTATTAAACTTGAAGAAACTGCGTCCACAAACGAGTATTGCAAAACTTTGGACTATGACGAAGTTGTAGTTTCGGCATTGCGGCAGACAGCGGGCAAGGGAACAAAGGGCAGAAGCTTCCAATCGGACGAGGGGGGGATTTATCTCTCCTATATGCGCAGATTGAACGGATTTCCAGCTGAAAACGCGTTTAAAATTATGATAAATTCATGTACCGCCGTATGCAGGACGTTGGAATTATTCGGTATTCCCTCATCGATACGCTGGGCAAACGACGTGCTGGTCGGCGGCAAAAAAATTTGCGGTACGTTGATAGAGAATACTTTTTCGGGCGGATATATAACCCGTTCGATAGTCGGTTGCGGAATAAACGTGAACAATTCTTTTTCGGGAGAACTCGGCAATATAGCTATTTCTATGAAAGAGTATGCCGGAAAGTTTTTCGATAAAGAAAAAGTAGAACGCGAGTTTATTTCAAATCTTAAAAAAGATTATTCGATAGACGATTACAAATCCTATATGGATTGGTTGGGCTCTGTTGTAACTTTAAAAATTCAGGAAAAAGAAATTTCTGTCAAAGCGGTTGACGTTGCGAGTGACGGAAGACTTATAGTGGAGAGCGGAGGCAAACTTTTGAAAATCAGCTCGGCCGAAGTATCTCTAAGATTATAATTATAAACACGGCAACCTTTATATAACGAGAAATTATCGATAAAAATATTAAATATATAATTTTTAAGCGTCATAACCGCAGGTAAACGGATTATAATAAATATAAGAGGTAATTCCGTATTACGGAACGTCATAAAAATCTTTATATTGCGGTAATGAGCTTGACATAAAAATATAAATCTGATATATTTAAACCGTTGAAAGGGAGTAGTTATCAGGTATACGGCAACATGCCCCGGCGTAAAGCCGTGCCGTAACCCCTTATTTTAAGGAACAAGACTTTCGGCTTTTTTAGCCGAAGGTCTTTATTTTTTATCGGTTTATCGACTTACATATCCGTTTAGGTATAAAACGATGAATTAACAGTTATAATATTGCAGAAAATATTTCAAGGTGACGTATGGTCGGCGAAATTATTTTAAACGTGTTTTTATTGCTCATTGGATTCGTACTTCTCGTTAAGGGGGCGGACTTTTTTGTGGACGGCGCGTCCGGTATTGCCAAAAAACTTAAAATTTCAACGTTCATTATCGGCGCGACGGTAGTCGCTTTAGGAACAAGCGCGCCGGAGCTTGCGGTAACCGTAGCTTCCGCAGTATCGGGTTCGGGAGAGCTTATTGTTGGAAATATACTCGGCAGTAACGTAATAAATATATTTTTAATTCTCGGCCTGTCCGCCGTGATTTGTAAACTTCCCGTAGAAAAATCAGCAAAGATCATCGATTTGCCTTTTTTGATCGTCACCAGCGGCGTTTTCGTGCTTCTCGGCGCGTTTGACAGCGTATTTGCCTGGTGGGAAGGCCTTATTTTACTGGCTCTATACGCGCTTTTTATGGTCTACAACGTTTTGCTCGCCAAAAAACAGTCCAAAGTTCTGCTTGAAGAAGCTCCCGCGGTTGCGGTGACTTTTGCGGAGACGGAAGCGGTTTGTCTTACAAGATGGCAAAAAATCAAGGCGGGCTATGAAAAGCTACTTGAAAAGGTCTGGTTTCTAATAGTTATAACCATAGTCGGTCTTGCAATGATAGTTGGCGGCGCACAGCTTGTAGTCAATTCCGCGCAATTTATCGCGCGCGACGTACTCAAAATCAGTCCTGAAATAATAGCGCTTACCGTCGTTGCGTTCGGTACGTCTCTGCCCGAACTCGTAACGTCGGTCTCGGCGGCGAGAAAGGGCGATGTAGGAATAGCGACGGGCAACGTAATAGGCAGTAATATCGCAAACGTTCTTTTAATAGGCGGCGTGGGCGCGCTGTGTTCGGGCGGTACCGGACTGTATTTTTCCACGGAAGGCATAGTCAGCGGCGTAGTCGCTCTGTTTGCGGCTATCGTACTCTTAATTTCCTCCTGGACAAAGACTGGCTCAGTTACAAGGATTGCGGGAATAATTCTTTTGGGCTGTTTTATAGCTTATTACGCTTTCCTTTTTCTTAATTTGTACGTTTTTAAGTTGTATTGAGGTGTATAAAACTTCCGCGGACCGTCAATATTAATTGTGGGCAGTACATATAATGAATTATACCCTGCCTAAGAGAGGTAGTATATGACGATTAAACGCGGAGAACTCTATTATGCCGATTTATCGCCCGTCGTGGGCAGCGAGCAGGGTGGTATAAGACCGGTTCTGGTTGTTCAGAACGACGTGGGGAACAAGTATTCCCCTACGGTGATAGCGGCTGCGGTAACAAGCAAAATCAACAAGGCAAAGTTGCCCACCCATATCGAACTTCCCTCCGAGAGCTATGGACTCGTAAGGGATTCTGTAATATTATTGGAACAGATCCGCACGCTTGACAAGCGGAGATTAAAGGAGAGAATCGGTGAGCTGAACGAAGCCACTATGTCCAAGGTGGATAAGGCAATTTTAATAAGTCTCGGCTTTGCCGCACAATAAAGAAATACCGTTCACGCAAGTGGGCGGTATTCGTAATTTACACCGCAGCGAAAAATCACCTTATTTTCACTATAACATCATTGACAAAAAATGGCTTTTCGGTTATTATATTTTATATGTTTAAAAAGAAATACAAACCTCAATTCGGCATACTAACGATAATTTTGCTTGCCGCGATCGCCGTGCTCATTGCTGCCGATCTCATCACCAAGCATTTTGAGGAACAACAGCTCTGGAACATTGTGATTATACGCAATTTTATAGAGATCAGGGCGGGAATACGCAACAGCGGCTGTGCGTTCAGCTTTTTGGACGACAATCCCGAAATAGGCCAGCCGATATTTATAACGCTTACGTTTTTGTTGCTTGCAGTATTGATATTCGGATTTATTTTTATTCCCAACAGATTCGTAATTTTAAAATCGGCTATTTCTCTTCTCATTGCAGGGGCTATAGGTAATCTGGTGGACAGAATTGCTCTTTACGAAGTGCGCGACTGGTTCGGTTTAAATATTTTCGGCAGTATGGCCTTTTGTAATTTCGCCGATTTTTGGATAGTTCTCGGCGCGATACTGGCAGTAATAGATCTAATGTTCTTAAACGAATACGCGGTGTTCCCTCTCACAAAGACCGCGAAAGCCGCTCAACAGGCTAAAAAAGAGGAGGAAGAACGCAAAAAGGCCGCTCAGTCGGCCGACGGCGCGGAAGCGGAAGTGCCCGTTTCCGAAGATACTACAAACGAGTCGGATACAAAGGAAAATGGAGATTAAAAGGTTTACCGCGCGGGAAGAATATGCCCGCGCAGACGTTTTTTTAAGTAAAAATTTGACGGGATATACCCGCTCGGCGGTAAAAAAACTGTTCGACGGCGGACTTGTAACCATTAACGGAAAAGCTTCCAAGGCGTCGCAGACGGTGCCGTCCGGCGCGTGCGCGGAAGTAGCTTTGCCCGACGCCGCCGAATGTACCGTCAAGCCCGAAGACATACCCATTGAAATAGTCTATGAAGACGACGATATGGCGGTTGTGAATAAGCCTCAGGGAATGACCGTACATATGGGCAACGGCAATACCGACGGAACCTTGGTGAACGCGCTGCTTTTCAGGTTGGATAAGCTAAGCGGAATAAACGGAGTGATACGTCCGGGAATAGTTCACAGGATAGACAAGGACACGTCGGGCTTGCTCGTAGTTGCAAAAAACGATCAGGCGCATTTAAGTCTTTCCCGACAGATTGAAGAAAAGTCCTGCAAGCGCACGTACGTGGCTCTTTTGGAGGGCATAGTAAAAAAGGATAGCGGCACGGTGACGACATATATCGGCAGGGACGCGAGGGACAGGACAAAAATGGCGGTGGTCGAGCCCGATAAGGGTAAGCTTGCGATAACCGATTATACCGTTTTGAAGAGGTATAAGGAAGGCTTTACTCTCTGTCGTTTCGATTTGCAAACGGGCAGAACTCATCAGATAAGAGTACACGCAAAATACCTCGGTTTCCCTGTCGTCGGAGATCCCGTGTACGGCGTAAAGAAACAAAAATTCAATCTTAACGGTCAGCTGTTGCACGCGGTCAGACTTAAACTCAGCCATCCGAAAACAGGAGAAGAAATGACTTTCGAAGCACCTTTGCCCGAATATTTTGCAAAAACGCTTAAAAAGCTCAATGAAATCGTTGCAAATTGAGCTTTCGGTTGTTATACTTTAAATGCAAAAAGATGACAGGAGATTTTTTATGGCAAGAAAACATAAAACGACTACCAACAATACGATAGGGACGCGTTCTACGGTAAATCTTTGCGCGTTCTGGGCAATGGCGATCGCCGCGTTGATGTATCTTTTCAGCGGCTTGGTGCATTTTCTTATAACGGTATTCGAATCTATCAAGGCTTCGAAGTCCGCAGCAGTGCTTGCAAAGCTTGTAACCATAGGTAACTTTTTGGGCAATATAGCTTTAATAGTAGCAATAGCTATTCCCGCATGGCACTATGCCAAGGGCAGGGGTAAAAACTGGCGCATATGCTATTGGATAGCTTTGGTCGTATTCGCGCTGGGCGTCGTGCTCGGTATGTTGGGCGGACTTCTTTAATTTTAAAGCGACAAATCAAAACCCCGTAAATTTACGGGGTTTTTTCTTTACAAATTTTTACAATTAATTTATAATAAATACGAATATGGCAAATCCCTTAATAGCGATAGTCGGCCGCCCCAACGTGGGTAAGAGTACTTTTTTCAATAAAGTCGCCGGCAAAAAAATTTCTATAACAGAAGACAAGCCCGGTGTAACCCGCGACAGGCTTTATGCCGACAGCGATTGGCGTGGCAAGGCCTTCACAATGGTGGATACCGGCGGCATTGAAATGCGGTCGGAAGACGTTATGTGGCGGGAAATTAAAAAACAGGCGGAAGTCGCCGTGGAAACGGCGCAGGTAATACTGTTTTTCGTGGACGGCAAGGAGGGTATAACTTCCTCCGACTACGACGTTGCCGATATGCTTCGCCGCAGTAAAAAGCCCGTTATTCTCGTCGTGAATAAAATAGACGAATACTCGGAAGATAAGCTGTTCGAATTTTACGCTCTTGGTCTAGGTGATCCTTTCGCCGTATCGGCGGAACACAGTACAGGTATAGGCGACGTTCTCGACGAGGCGGTCAGTTGGTTTGAAAAGGGTGAAAACGAAGAGGACGACAGTATAAAAATAGCCGTTGTCGGTAAGCCCAACGCGGGTAAGTCCAGCCTTGTAAACAGGCTTCTCGGTTTCGAGCGCTCTATCGTCACCGATATTGCAGGCACCACGCGCGATGCCATAGACACCCGCCTCTCATACGGCGGCAAGAATTATACCATTATAGATACCGCGGGAATACGCAAAAAGAGCAGGGTTGAGGACAGCATCGAATACTATTCTCAGCTCCGCGCTTACGACGCCGTAAGAAGGGCGGACGTTTGCCTTCTCGTAGTGGATAGTTCAGAAGGGCTTACCGAGCAGGATACAAAGATTATAGGTTACGTGCACGAGCAAGGCAAGCCTTCCGTAATAGTTATGAATAAGTGGGATCTTATCGAAAAGGATACCAACACGATAAACAAGTTTCAGGTAAAGCTTGCGGAAGATCTCAAATTTATGGACTATTTCAAATCCGTATATATTTCTGCCAAGACGGGGCAGCGTGCCGAAAAACTGTTTGCGCTCATAGACGAAGTTTACGATCACGCGCATTACAGGGTTTCAACAGGTACTTTAAACGATCTTATAGCGGACACCGTGCGCGCGAACGAGCCACCCTCATATAACGGCAGGAGGCTTAAAGTCTATTATTCTTCGCAAGTATCGGTCGCTCCGCCGACGTTTATTTTAAAAGTAAACTCCACTGATCTTATGCACTTTTCCTACGAACGTTTTCTTGAAAACGTCATAAGAAAGAATTTCGATTTTTCGGGCACGCCCATAAAGATATTCGCAAGGGAGAATAACGAACAGTAATGGTTGAAATAGCGTTTTCCGATTTTTGGTATTGGCTTATAGTCTGCGCAGTAGTGTGCTATTTTATAGGTTGCTTCAACTTTGCCGTACTTATTTCGCATATTAAAAAAAGCGATATACGCAAGGTTGGCAGCGGAAATCCCGGCACTATGAATATGACTCGTACTTTCGGGCTTAAAATCGGAGCAATAAATTTTTTCAGCGACATAATCAAGGGCGGGTTGCCTGCGGTCATTGCCTGGATCATATTTAAAAATTATATCTTTGCAGGTTCGTCGGCCGTCGGTGTTTCTGTTTCCGACTTTATGCGCTATTATTGCGGTTTGTGGGTAATTATAGGTCATATTTTCCCCGTAACTATGAAGTTTAAAGGCGGTAAGGGAATTGCGTCCACAATGGGTTTATTCTCGTTTGCGCTTCCTTGCGAGGTGTGGTGGTATTTCCCTATATGCGTTGTATTCCTCTTCGGCGTACTCGGCTATATAGCGGTAACCGAATGGGGCAGTATGGGCTCGCTGATAGGCGTTACAGGCCTTTCAATCTTCCAGACCGTTCTGTTTGTCACAAGGTACAGCTCCGATCTTATGAATCCTTGGGTTATAGCGCTTTTGATGATAATACTTTTGATCAACGTGCTTACCTGGGCCGCGCACAGAAAAAATATTTATAAGTTGCTTGCGGGCGAGGAGCACAGAACTTCTGTTAAAAAGAAAAAAAAGCGGTTTCAAAATCCCGATAATTAAAATTGCGGAGGATATTTCCTCCGCATTGTTTATATTAATTTTTCCATAGTTATTTTTTGCGGCGTAAATCCGCACGTTTCATAGAATTTTATGGCGTTACCGTTGAACGCCCAAACGTTTAGCGTAACGCTGCGGCACTTTTCGGCTTTTGCAAAGTTTACGGCATATTCCAACAGCCGTCGTCCTATATTTCTGTGGCGCAATTCTTTATCCACGCAAAGGTCGTCTATATACAGCGTCTTTATTTTGTTTAAAATTCTGCTTCCGCGGTTTTCTTCGATAACGCAGAACACGTATCCCGATAAACCCGTTTCGCCTTCGTCGGCAACGAATATCGGCCGCTTATAGTCGTTTAATATCGCTTTCAGTTCTTCGTCGGAATACTTTTTTTCGCCCTGTCTGAAAATATCAGGTCTGCCTTGTGAATGTACTTCCATAACCTGATACAGCAATCTGTTTAATTCCGCTAAGTCGTTTTCGGTTGCTCTGCGTATTATCATAAAGACATTATAAACTTTTTTTAACTAACTTGCAAATATTTTAAGGAGTTTGAGATTATGGACAACACGTCTAAGTTTAATATGAAGGCAGGCTTTTATGCTTCGGCAAGACCGACGTATGCGGAAGGTTTTCTCAAAAAGCTGTATTCGGATTTCGGGGTTTCGGATAAATCGGTTGTAGCTGATATCGGTTCGGGCACGGGAATATTTACAAGACAGCTTTTGCAACTCGGTTGTTCGGTTTATGCCGTCGAGCCTAACGACGATATGCGTGTCGAGGCGGAAAGGGAGCTTGCGTCATTCAAAGGATTTCATTCGGTAAACGGACGGGCGGAGAATACCGGACTTAAAGACCGCTCGTTTGATTTTATAACAGTGGCTCAGGCCTTTCATTGGTTCGAGCCCTTTTCCTTCAAGAGAGAGTGCGCAAGAATTTTGAAACCCGACGGCAAAATCTTTCTCATTTGGAATTCAAGGGACGAGGCGGCGGAAATAAACGTAAGGCAGTATGAGCTTTTCGGAAAATACTGCCCCGATTTTAAAATTCCGTCGAAGGACACGACAAAGAGCGATAAAAGAATTTCAGACTTCTTCGACGGCAAATTCCTATATGCCGAATTTGAAAATAATCTTTTGTACGACAGGGATAAGTTCATAAGCCGCGGTTTGTCCAGTTCTTATTCTCCGAAATACGGAACGTCTGTGTATACGAAGTTTGTTGCGGAGTTGAGTTTGTTATTCGATGAATTTTCATCGAACGGGACTGTGACAGTCCCTAACAAAACAAGAATTTATTACAATAAATAAGAGGGTTAGGCTTCATGTCAGAAGCCTAACCCTAAATTATTACAATTTTATTATTTTTGTGGCGGCGTTTTTGCAAAAAGCCCTATCGTGTTCTACGAAAATCATTGTAGGTTTAAACTCTTGCAACAAGTTTTCGATCTGCATACGCGAATATATGTCTATATAGTTTAGCGGTTCGTCCCAAACGTAGAGGTGAGCCTGTTCGGAAAGGCTTCTCGCAATCAAGATTTTCTTTTTCTGCCCTTCGGAAAACGATGAAATGTCTCCGTCGAAGTCGCTTCCGTAGAAGCCCATTTTGGAAAGTATCGCGCGGAAAAGAGGTTCGTCGGTTCCGTGTTGCTTTGCAAATTCCGTTATGCCGCCCCGCAAATTGTCGTAGGTTTGAGGCACGTATGAAACCTTTACGCCCGAAGCTATTTCCGCCGAACCCGTAAATGATATTCGTTCGCCTGCAATTAGCTTTAACAAACTGCTTTTACCGCAACCGTTTCTGCCCTCGAGCGCTATGCGTTCTCCGCGTTTGATCTCGAAGTTTATAGGGCCGCAGACCTTTTTATCTCCGTAAAAAAGTTCCGCCCCGCAAAAAATCGCAAGCCTTTCCGCGCGGTATTCGAGCGGTGAAATTTTCAGCTTGTCGGTCTTTTCAGTATTTTTGAGAAGGGCTGACTTCTGTTCCGCGGCGTTCTGTCGTCTTGCTTCTGTGACTTTGGCGCTTTTCATAAGTTTTGCAGCCTTGTGTCCCACATATCCCTTGTCCTGTTTCAGCCCGGATTCCGCCTTGCCGTATTTGGATTTTTCCGTCGTGTCCGCCCAGGCGGAAGTGCGTTCGGCAGATTCCGTAAGCCTATTTATTTCCTTTTTAAGACGGGCGTTCTGCGCGATTTCCGCGGCCTGTCTGGTTCCGAATTCTTCAAACCAGGAGGAGAAATTTCCGCTTCTTATCTCTATATCGGTCTTGTTTACGGAGAGTATATGATCTACGCAACCGTCCAAAAATGCCCTGTCGTGGGAGACAAGTATAAATCCCTTTTTACGGTTCAGATATTTTGCGACAGTCTGTCTTGCCGTCGCGTCGAGATGGTTTGTCGGTTCGTCGATGAGAAGAAAATTTCCCTCGTTTAAAAACAGTCCCGCAAGCAGAACTTTTGATTTTTCTCCGCCGGAAAGTTCGCAATATTGACAGTATAAAATCTCGGCGGGTAAATCGAGGTAAGAAAATTCTCTTATTATTTCCCAGTTCTCGGCGTTGGGACAAATTCCTTCGAGTATTTCCCAAACGTAACGGTTTTTGTCTTTGACTTCAAAGGGGAAGTAAGTAAATTTTACGCTTGACGATATTTTTCCACGAAATTCATATTTACCCTGCAAGAGATTTAAAAAGGTGGTTTTACCCCGTCCGTTGCGGCCTACGAACCCAAGCTTCCAATCCGTGTCTATCTGGAAATTTACGTTCTCGAAAACGGGCGCATAGCCGCCCTCGTAGGTAAAACTCAAATTTTGTACGTTTATTAAAGACATATGAATATTATACAATAGCCCCTTTAAAAAATCAATTCTAAACGGGGCGGTAAGGGGTTACAATAAATATGCAAACATCGGAAAATGTGCATACGTACACAGTTTTTCGATAAAATTGGCAAATTTTTCAAATAAAAAATAAGTCATTCCCTTGTAATTATTTTTACGTTGTGATAAAATATGTTTTGATACATAAATATCAAATAAGTTTTACTTGAGCCAAGCGGGGAGAAGAAATGCCAAAATCGGGAAAACAGAGAATTCTTGTCGTTGACGATTCGGAAATGAATCGTGAAATACTTACGGATATTTTGGAAGAGGACTTTGAAGTAATAGAAGCGCGCGACGGCGTAGAGGCCGTAAATTATATGCGCAGTTTCGGCGAAGAATTTGCCGTCGTGCTTTTAGACATCGTTATGCCGAGAATGGACGGCTTTAACGTGTTGGAGATAATGAACGCGTATAAGTGGATACAGTCCATACCCGTCATAATGATTTCCGCGGAAAATTCGTCGTCGTATATGGTGCGCGCTTACGAGTTGGGCGCGGTCGATTACATACAGCGTCCGTTCGACGCTACCGTCGTTCGCCGTAGAGTTTTGAATACTATTATGCTCTACGCCAAACAGCGCAAGCTTGTCGGGCTGGTAGAGGAATCTATTTACGAAAAAGAAAAGGAACAATCTCTTTTAATAAATATTTTAAGTCACATAGTCGAATTCAGAAACGGCGAAAGCGGCTTGCACGCCCTGCATATTCAGACTATGACTGATATAATTTTGCAGGATTTGGTGCGTTATACAGATAAATATAAGTTGTCTGCAAAAGATCTCACTTTGATAACTACGGCGGCCGCCCTTCACGATATAGGTAAAATCGCCATAGACGACGCTCTGCTCAATAAGAGCAACCCGTCCCAACAGGAAAAGGACGAGATAAAGAAGCATACCTTATACGGCGAGGAAATGCTTTCGAAGATAAATGCATATCAGTCGGAGCCTCTTTTGAATATCGCAAAGGAAATATGCCGTCACCATCACGAGCGGTATGACGGCAAGGGCTATCCCGACGGTTTGTCCGGCGACGATATTCCCATTTCCGCACAGGTGGTATCGATAGCGGTAGTGTACGAATATCTTGCTAAAGAATACAATCACGACAAGGCCGTAGATATGATACTTAACGGCGATTACGGTTCGTTTAATCCCTTGCTTTTGAAAGTGTTTATGCGCGTATCCGATAAAATTCGCTCGGAACTGCACTTAAATTCCGCGGGCGGTAAATCGCGTTACGACGTTTCCAGAATTTCACGCGAAGTTATAGCTCATAAGGAGTTGGGCGTCAGTCGTCGTATGTTCGATATGGTAGAGCAGGAGCGCGTGAAGTACCGCTTTATAGCGTCTCTTTCCGGCGAGCTTCTCGCGGAAATATATTTCGATCCCGTCACTATGGAGTTTATAGGAGACTCCGCGGAAAAACTCGGGGTAGACAGACATATTGCCGATCCGTTGAACGACGAAAAAATCAAAGCTTGTTTAGGCGAAAATAATCTTGCCGCATTTAAGGAGAAATTGCTCGCCGCTACAAAAGAGGAACCTTCTTTCGATATGGATTGCGAAATCAAGGCGGGCGGCAAGAATTATATGTGCAAGTTGAGCGCGCTCGTGCTTTACGCGTATAACGAAGATAAGAGAAAGTCTGCCGCGGAAGGCGCGATAGTAAGGGCTGTTCTCAAAGAGGGTTAAGTATGGATTTAAAAACTTTTTATTGCGAAATAGGCGGAAATTACGAGGAAACTTTTAAAAGATTTATGACCGATGAAAGGATACTTAAATTCGTCCGTAAATTTCCTCTCGACGGCAGTTTCGCTCTTTTAAAGACTTCTCTTGCGGAAAAGAAGGTTGAAGACGCTTTCCGCGCGGCGCATACCTTGAAAGGCGTGGCGCAAAATCTCGGGTTCGACAGACTGTTCGTTACGGCTGAAAAGGTTACGAATATTTTGCGCGGAGGAAGTCTTGAAGTCGACGCGCTTATGCCTGAACTCGAAGAACTCTATAATCTTACTATAACTGCAATAAATAATCTTTGAAAATAAAAAAGACGGGTTATCCCGTCTTTTTTATTTCTCATTGTAAAAGCACAAGCGCTTTTTTCGGGCAGAAATTGGAACACTTTCCGCATCTTATGCATTTATCGTGGTTTATTTCTGGAGCGTTGAAGCCTTTTTGCGTCAGTGCGCCCACGGGGCAAACCTTTACTGCGGGGCAGGGATGGTTCTGCGGACAATTTTCTTGTTTTAAAGTCAGTTGCTTTGCCATTGTTCGTCTCCTGATATTATTGATTGTCTAAAAGCGAGTTTTCTTTCGTGCTTAGGTAAATATATTAAAATGCACAATCCCGCGCCGACGCTTAAACCAAGAGTTATTGCCGAAATCGGTGCATAGGGGCAGTTAAATACGTAATGCAGCGCAAGGCTTGCAAGGCAGCAAGCATAGAATTTATAATTTATGAAAGGCCTGTTGAATTTTACAAAAGCCCAGCTTATCAATCCTGTCCAAACAAGATGCCCCGCTATGGAAGTAAACGAGCGCGCCAGTGTAACTAAGAGTAACGCCGGTATGTCTACGCCTTCATTCCAGGACGCAACAAAAATATATCCTATGTCTTCCGAAACGGACATGCCTATTCCTACGGCCGCGCCTATCAAAAATCCGCCCATAGGATCGCGCACTTTTAAAACCAAAATTGCTATTACGGCGGGAAGGGCTTTGGAAAATTCTTCCAGACATACAGCCCAAAGATTGCTCAGCCATTCGTTTTTAGGAAGCAACGCGCAGTAACCGAGATTGACAAGTAAATCGCAAACCGCAACGCACGCAATCATTGTTATGCAAAGCTTAATAAAACTTAAGTCGCGTTTGGGACAAAGTTCGTAAACCAGGAACAACAGAGGAATATTCAAAAGCGTGCCGCCGACTGTCAGTAGGGAGGGGTAACCGAATATTCTGATAGCTTCGTGGTCTACGAATTTAGTCGTCATAAAGACAATAAAAGTAAACAGTGCAAACAGAACGGCGCAAAATGCAAATGCGCGCATATAAAGCCACGGGTATACCTTATTTAATCGTTCGTCGCCGTCAAGCCCGCGACTAAAAAATTCGACATATTCTTTTTTGGAATGCAGTCTGAATGTTTCCTTAAACCAATAACTTATGCCGGGCTTGGCAGTTGTATCGATATCTTTCATATTCTCTCCGAATGTTTATATTTTTAATAATGATACAATATATTGCTTCAAAAATCAAGCGTACCGAATTAATTATTCTTTAAAAAAAGCCGCCGAAATTGCATTTTTCGGCGGCTCTACGTTCGATTATTTTTTATGAATAAATAAGTTTCCCAACATTCCTATAATTCCGCAACAGACTCCTCCTGCGGCGACAATTATCCAATAGGGATGCCAAAGAGATAAAGTTGCGCCTAAGAATAGATATACTATAATACACGTCAACATCAGAATGCCGCAAACTGCGGAAGTATAGGGGTTTTCTCCGCGTTCGATCTTTTGTCTGCGTTTTTCTCTGTTGCACAGATCGGAAATTATGCCTATTATTCCGCAGGTCAAAGCAGCCGCAGGCAGTAAGATCCAATAACCGGACCATTTGTTGTAAACACCGCCGATAATCAGGTAAATTATCGTTGCGGTCATAATGATCACCCCGCAAACAGTGCCGCTTATGATATCCAAACGCGATATCTTTTCGTCTTTGCCTCTCGTAAACAAGTACTTTTCTTTATTGAAATTTTCCTCTTTATCGTCGGCAAATTTATTGTCTTTGATCTGTTCCGATTTTCGCTTTCCGTCAAGTAATTCATCTACGGTTACGTCGAAGATGCGCGATATGGGGAGGAGCAGGCTTGTTTCGGGCATAGATTCGCCCGTTTCCCACTTGGAGACCGCTTTATTGGTTACTCCAAGTTCGTCGGCAAGCATACTTTGAGTTATGCCTTTTTCCTTCCTGAGTTTATATAGGAAATCGCCGAATTTATTCATTTATTTACCGTCCTTAATAGTTTTACAACTATATTTTAGCTCTTTTTAATTTTAAAAGGCAATAGAATTAAGTCGAATTAAAGTAGATTTGCGTTTTAAGGGTTATAAAGTACGGTATTTTAAAAGAATTAGGGTTTTTAAAATACTATTTTTTGTTGACAAAAAAATTGTTGAAGATACGGCTTACAAATCTGCCGAAGCATTTACACGTTATATTAAAAGTTAAGAATAAGACCGACTTTAAATAAAAAACTTTAAGCATTACTTTCATAAAGCCGAATTTGATCTTTAATTTTTTTATATATTTTTTGTATGTATTAATTTTTTCGTCCGCCAAGGCTTTGGCGCAACGTTCGCCGGTTACAAGGGCGTAGCGAAGGCCCGATAAGGTCAACGGATCGCAAGCGCCCACGGCGTCGCCGACAAATAAAATATTCGAATGAATCACGGGCGTTCGTGTGCCTATCGGGGTGAGTGCGGAAGTTATTTTGTTTGCGTTTACGTTAAAATTCTGAGACTTTAAAAAATCGGTAAATATTTTTTTATAGTCTCTTTTTTTGACAAATACGTCGGTCAGTCCGACGTTCGTTGTTCCCTTGTAAGAGCTCACCCAAGCGTATCCGCGTTTGGTTATACCAAAGTGTATATCTATGGATTCAGGTCTGTCGCTTTCAAAAATCATCTGCATTGCAATATTGCATTTTTTACACTTTTGATATCTGCTGCCGAATCCTGTAGTGCCGTCTGCAAACACCAGGTATTTATAGTTTACCGTTAAACCGTTAGAGAGCTGCAATTTGTTTTCGCCGCAATCGTGGAGGGAGATGCAGGTGTTTTCGAGGATATTTATTCCTGATTTTTGAGCCAGTCGAAAAAATTTGTCGTCAAGCTCTACTCTGTCAATTTTTTCGTTTGTGTACAAAAACCTGTTTATTATATTAAGGCGTCTTTTATGCTTGTAAAAAATATTGAAATCTTTTATTAAAGAGTAGTGGCAATCGTTCGTTTCAAGCCCGAGTTTTAGGTAAGTGTTTCTCGTCTTTTCGGTAAGATAACCCGCGCAACATTTATATCTCGGGAATTCACGTTTTTCAATGACGAGTATGTCGCTTACGCCGTAATTAATTAAATTAAGCGCGGTAGAAATGCCCGACGGCCCCGCGCCTATAATTATAACTTTATAAAATTTTTTAACGTCAGAAAGTTTCATGTTTTATAAGTCAAGTTCATTTTTTGCCGCTGTTATTCCAGCTTTGCGCCATATCGTAAAGCGAGGTTAACGCTTGCTATCAGTGCGGCGTTATTTTTAACGGGTTTTTTGTGTACGGGGTTTACTACGGCAAGCGCGGCAAGTGCGGACGAGGGGTGTAACCACGCATACGAGCAAACGGAAATCGCGGCAACGTGTACGGAACAAGGCTATACGCTTTATACTTGCGCAGAATGCGGCGAAGAAAAGAAAGATAACTATGTAGATGCCAAAGGGCATAACTACACCGAATCGGTTGTAGCCGCAACTTGCACGACGGCGGGATATACGCTGCAAACGTGTGCGGACTGCGGACATACATACACCGAGCAGACCGAAAGCGCAAAGGGACATACGTTCGAGGTGGTAGTCGTACCCAATACCTGCACCCATAAAGGTTATACCACGCATTTCTGTACCGTATGCGGCTATGAGTATTCGGACAACTATACGGACGAAATCGGACACGACTATGAGAAAGTCGAAGTCGCGCCTACTTGCACCGAAAGGGGTTATACCAAGCATACCTGTTCTGTCTGCGAAGATGTGTTTTTCGATAACTATATCGACGCGCTCGGTCATACCTACGAAGCGGTAATTACCGAGCCTACTTGCTTGACGGGCGGCTTTACGACCTACACTTGCGCGACTTGCGCGGACAGCTATATCGCGGACTATACCGAGCCTAACGGACACGCCTACACGGAAACGGTAAACGCGGCAACGTGCGTAACTTACGGCTATACCGACCACGTTTGTAATGACTGCGGCGACAGATTCGTAACGGACTATGTACAGCCCAAAGGACATAAGTATTTGGACGTGCTTGTACCCGCAACGCCCGACAGTCTTGGCTATACGCGCCATATTTGTGTGGACTGTAATTATAGCTATCTTTCGGACTATGTAACGAGCGGCGACATCGGATATATTCCCGAACCCGAAGAACCCGTCATCCCCGAAATTCATAAGCACGCTTACGAAATTCAGACTATGGACGACAGCGAGAATATGAGCCTTATCGTATTGCGCATTTGCAACTGCGGCGATAAGAAAAGCGGATATTTTGCGGTAACTTTCACGGACGAAGAAGGCAACGTAACGGAGAGAAAAGAAACGGGCAATAAGATTGACTATTCCGAGTTTTACGGACAAGTCATTATCACGCTCGCGGACGAGAGCGGCGTTGAGTTAAAGACGGTAGTGGTAACGGCGCAGGAAAAACCCGTTGAACCTACCGAACCCGAACAACCCGTTATTCCCGACGAACCCACAGTACCCGACGAGCCTACAACGCCCGTTGAACCTGAACAGCCCACCGAGCCTACGATTCCAGACGAGCCGAATCAGCCCGACGAACCCAAAGCGGACGAGCCTAATGCAGACTTAACCGAAACGGAAAAGGGCGGCAACGGAACGGCAATCGCGCTGTTTGTAATTCTTGTCGTGCTTGCGCTCGGCGGCGTCGGCGGCTTCATTGCATACAAGAAAATCAAGGCAAAGAAAGCACAGAAATAAGAGGAGGAACAGAGAATAGTGTTTAATATCAATTTATTGGCGGCGGACGAGGGTTTGAACGGAAGTCTTGCTCAAATCGTCGAAAAACTCAAAGGACTTATGGACAGCTTTTGGCTGTACATAGTAATCGCGCTTGCGGCGGTCGTCGTTATTTGGGGCGCGTATATCGGCATCAAAATTGCAATCGCGCACAGAAACGAAGAAAAGATTAACGCAAGAGATATGGTCAAAAATCTCATCATCGGCATAGTGATTATCTTCGTCGTTGCAATGGGCGCACCGCTTCTCATCAACGGCTTGTCCGCTTGGGTAGGCGCGTAAGAGAATACGTTTTTGAATGGCGGCGGCAAGGCAACTTGCCGCCTTGCTTTTCAAAGAAAGGAGGATAAATGCTTATATTTTTTCAAGAGCTTTGTCTGCAACTGTTCTTATGGCTGTTACAGCTTATAGACGGGCTTATGGAAATATTCTCGGCGATCGCAGGGGTAACGAACGTAAGAGTAAACGGACAGTCGGTAAACATAATCGAATATCTTGCGGGCAATTCGACGGTAGGCACAATTTTTTGGTGCATCTTCATCTTGGCGGTAGGTCTGACTTGTATCTTTACGATAGTAGGACTTGTCAAGAATATGATTGCGAACAACCGAAATATATCGAGTATCGTTGGCAAATTCTTTTTGGCGTTACTCGGCACAATGGCTATGCTCGCGGTGGTGTTTTTTGGAATACTTATCGCTAATTCACTTTTACAGTTGCTTGCCCGAATATTTCAAATCGACAACTCAAATAAACTCTCGAACGCGCTATTCAATGCGTGCGTGGGGAATTGGATCAACGGCTACAACATCAATAAAATCAATGTAACGAGCTTATCCGTATCGGATATTTTCGGTGGCTACAACGCCGCGCTTTTCGGCGTGTGGCCCACTTCGTGGAAATGCAACGGTATGGTCAACCCGAATACGTTTATGTACTTGCCTGCGCTTATATCAAGCATTGCGCTCGGTATTGCGCTTATTATCGCCATACTCAATCTTGCGAAAAGGGTGTACGAAATCATTTATTTGTACTTCTGTATGCCTGTTTCAATGTCAACGCTTCCGCTTGACGACGGTGCAAGGTTTAAGAATTGGCGCGAACAATTCGTAACGAAAATCATACTTGCCTACGGCGCGGTTTTGTCCGTGAACGTGTTTGTGCTTTTACTGCCGCTCATACAGTCTATGAGTATTCCTAACGTGGGTAGCTTCGGCAATTCCGTGTTCACGATATTTATGATAGTCGGAGGCGCAATGGTAATACCCGCAGGACAGACTTTGTTTGCACGGCTTTTCGGCACAGCAGATGATATGCACGCAGGCGGCGGTTGGTTAAGAAGTGCGTACTACGGCGGCAGAGTTGCAAGCGCAATGACGATAGGCTTGGCGTGGAAAGGCGTTAAGGGAATAGCCCACGCAGTAAGACACAACAGGCACTCAAACAATAACGGCGACGGCAGTTCGGACAGCGATAGTTCGGATAGCGGCGGCGATGACGGAAAATATACGGACGAAGCAAGTGGTGCGGAAGGAGGTGGGGAATGAGAATAATTCCCAAGAAAATCAAAGTTAAAAATACGGTATGGAAGTGTTACTCTATGGCGGACATAATCGTTGCGCTTATTGTATTCGGCATTATTTTTATTGCCGTAACTATGGGGCAATGGGTAATCGCGGTAATACTCGGACTTGTGGCGGTGGGTATGTTCATAC
>CAJUOY010000008.1 GCA_910588645.1 uncultured Christensenellaceae bacterium | reverse complement strand
AAAAACAATGCTAAAATAACTGTTTTTGGTGCTTTTAGAGAGGTTTCAAATCCCGTCGCCTCAACCAACGACGCGTTTGGGCGTTAAAAGCAAGAAAGACAGCAGAAGCTGTCTTTTTTTCTTATTATTAAAATCAATTAAGCGTTTATTTGTGTTATATTGTTACCTCTTAAAGTAAGATACCATAAATCGTTTTGATTAAACTCATTATTATTTGAAACCATAAAATGAAGTTCGAAGTATTCGTTTACGCGGTGTAATTCAGCTGCTATAATAATGCTCCATCCGCTGTTAGGAGCATCGATGTCAAAGGGGTATAATTTATGCCCCGCGCCTTCGATAATTTTTCCTTTTTTTATTAAAAGTATATCTCCGTAATCGAAATTCAGGTAAATATCTCCGTTTTTTTCGGATATATCCATTAAGAAAGTTTCGTAATATTTGTTTAAATTAAGTTTTTCGGATAGGCTCGCTTCCGCTTTGTCTGTATTGGCAAACGCTTTGTTTTTTGTTTCTCTGCACAATCTCTGCAGTTTTGCGCAGTATGGCTTTAATAATTTTTTGACTTCCTCGGTTGTATATCCCAATGCGAATACGCGGATATCGGCAATTTTGTTCAAAATTTCTTTTGGTAAATTTTTGTAAAGTTCTTCGTTTTGTTTCATTTCTTCCGCAAATTGCCGTTCGCATAGCTGTTGATCGAAAGTGTAAAAAATGCCGCTTTCTATACGTTTTTTGTTTATAAACAAAAAACCTTGCTTGAATTCTTTTCGCTTGAGTTTATCGGGCTCGGAAACGTCGGGATCGTTAATATAATTGTCTATTTTTTTTAATTCATCCAAAGGATTTTTATATATATCCGCTTTGCTTTCATTTAAAATGTATAAATCACAGTTTCGTTTATAAAGTTCACGATAAATTTTTTCGCTTTTTTGTTTGGCGAATTCTGCAGTTTTTATAATAGAATAGGTATGTGACAGTCTTTCGGCCATAAGCCAGATTTTAGTCAAATAAATCATAATACTAATATTTACCTTTACAGTATTTAAATTTATAGTGGCGTAAAATCACAGTATGGGGCTTTACGCCTATATTTAGGGCATAATAAAATCATAATTCAAATTAAAGGATTATGATAATGGAAAGTAAATTTTATTCTATATTGCAAAAATTAATGGCTGATGAAAGCGTCAGCAAAAATAAATTGTCAAAGGATAAGGGGATTGGAAGGAAATCGATAGCGGCATATCTTAACGGCGAATGTTTACCGAGATATTTCATTTTGGTTAAAATTGCTGACTATTTCGAAGTCAGTACGGATTATTTACTTGGACTTGAACCTTTCGACGGACGCTGTTATAAATCTTCTTGTGAGGAAGATGAAATTCCAGAGCGGTTTTTAAAACAGTTGAAAGCATTGATGCAGGAGAAAAAGTTAACTCAGTATAGATTGGCAAAGAAATTGAAGGTAGAGCAGACTACGGTTTCCAAATGGTTTAACAGGAAAACAATGCCTGAAACGCAGATTTTTATATTTTTGGCAAATATATTTGATTGTAAAGTCGATTTGCTTTTAAGCAGGGAAGTAACACAATAACTTTTAGTTAAGCTTAAGTTAAGTTTAATTTTGATTTTTTCTATTCTATTTTATCATACCGATTGGTATAAGTAAATTATTTTATTCCATTTGGCATAAAATTAGTTTATGAATAATAACAAATATTTGAAATGTCTTTCCGATAATTTAAAAGATTTAATGGGTGAAATGTCGGTAAGCGATCTATCTGAAAAAGTTAATATTCCCCAACCTACGTTATCGCGATATATTTTATGTAAGCGGCAGATTTCATTGGATAACCTTATAAAGTTGGCCGATTATTTTAATATCGATATCGACGTTTTGATAGGAAGAAGAGAATTTTAGCAATTTGACGTTATAACGGCGGGAGTGGTTTGTCTCGCCGTTTTTTGTATTTGCCTGATGCCTTATACTCTTAAATATTTGACTTATTTTCGTTATTATAATATAATGTATCAAAACTTACGGAGCAGAAAAAATGAGCAGAGCGGACGAAATTTTTATTTCTAATATGAAAGAAATTCTTAACGGCGGCGTGTGGGATAAAGATCTTGCGGTACGGCCCAAATGGAGCGACGGAACGCCCGCGCATACGGTAAAAAAATTCGGTATAGTCAACCGATACAATTTACAGGAAGAATTTCCTATACTTACTATTCGCCGCACGGCTTTTAAATCCTGTATTGACGAATTGTTATGGATTTGGCAGAAAAAGAGCAATAATATACGTGATTTAAAATCTCATATATGGGATCAGTGGGCGGATAAGGACGGTTCGATAGGTAAAGCGTACGGTTACCAGCTTGGTGTTAAGCACAAGTATAAAGAGGGTGAATTCGATCAGGTTGACAGAGTGCTGTATGATCTTAAACACAACCCCGCCAGCCGTCGCATTATGACGAACATATTTACTTTTGCAGATCTTAATGAAATGAATCTTTACCCTTGCGCGTATTCTATGACATTCAACGTGTCTGGAGATACTCTTAACGGGATATTGAACCAGCGTTCCAACGATATGCTTACGGCTAATAACTGGAACGTGGTGCAATACGCGGTACTTTTAATTATGTTTGCAAAGGTTTCGGGGTTAAAAGCGGGCGAGCTTGTGCACGTAATCGCGGACGCTCATATTTACGACAGACATATTCCTATTGTTGAAGAGATAATAAATATGCCACGACTTACTGCTCCCAAATTGGAAGTTGATGAAAGTATAACCGATTTTTATGATTTTACGGTTGACAGTTTTAAATTGATAGATTATAAGTTTAACGAAAAGAAATATTCTATTCCCGTAGCGGAATAATTCGAAGAGGTATAATATGAGGGCAATTCTGCACGCGGACAAAAATTGGGGTATAGGAAAAAGTAATTCTCTTATGTTCCGTATTCCCGCCGATATGAAGTTTTTCAAAGAGACAACTACGGGCAATGTAGTCGTTATGGGTAGCAATACTTTAAAGTCTTTTCCTGGTGGCAAACCGCTGAAAGATCGGTTGAATATAGTTCTTTATCCTGACGGTGAAGACAGGCACGACTGTAAAATAGTTCGATCCGTAGACGAGTTGTTTTCGGAAATTGACAAATATCCGCCTGAAAATGTTTTCGTAATAGGCGGACAGATGATGTATAAGACGCTTTTGAAATATTGCACGGATGTGCTTGTTACCAAAGTGGACGCAGAGGGCGACGCCGATGCGTTTTTCGAAAATCTTGATAACAATACCGATTTCGAATTGGTTTACGAGAGCGATCCTGTCGAAACTAACGGATATACGATAAGATTTACGACGTATAGAAATAAAAATGTCGTAAAGTACATAAATGAATAACAAATCAAAACTTACAATTTCAATAATCAATATATTGCTGTGCGCGGCAATAGCTCTTTTAACCGGTTTTCTTATGAACGATTGGGGGTTATTGGTGCGTATTGCCTTTTTCGGCGTTTCTGCGGCGGGAATTATTGCTACCGCGGTAACTTTTTTTCTTGATAAACAGGCTATACTAAAAAGCGCGCTTATTTTATTAATCGTTGCGGCTTTCTTTCTTGCATCATTTATTCTCGTTGGCGAGGTTTGGCATATTAACGACTATGAGAATGATGAGGATAAAATAAAAGCCATAGTAAAAATGATAGAAAATACGGGGGCGTGGGGAATTGCGGTATTTCTTATTATTCAAATATTGCAGGTTGTAATTTTACCTTTGCCCGCCGCAATATGTTATATCCCCGGGGCATTGATATGGGGAAGTTTGGTCGGAACATTACTTGCTTCCGCAGGGGTTCTTGTCGGTTCTTTGATAAACTATTTTATAGGAAAAGTTTGGGGTAAAAAAGCAGTGGAATGGATTGCTGGTAAGGAAACCTGTGACAAGTATTCCGCTTACTTTAATAAAAAGGGTAAAGTTATATTTGTTTTGATGCAGATATTGCCGTTTTTCCCCGACGATATCCTATGTATGGTAGCAGGCTTAACTGCAATGAATTTTCCGTTCTTTTTAGCGGTTATGATTTTGGTCCGGCCATTGGTAATTGCGGCATATTGTTACGTCCTCAGCGGAACTTTTATTCCGTTTGAGGGGTGGGGACTTATTGTATGGGGAGTTATTTTTATAGTTTGTATAGTGCTTGCGGTGCTGTCGTTTAAGTATCAGGATAGATTTGAAAACTGGTTGGTGGAAAAGTTCGGCAAGAAGAATAAGAAAGAGGAGGTATCCTCACAGGAAACCGATATAAATTCAGATTAATATTACAAAATTCAACCGCCCGGCGTGAAACTACACGCCGGGCGGCTTTTCTTTCATACAATATATTAATTGATATTTTACGTGAGGAAATTCTTCGGATGGAATGGCTGAACAATTTTACGGGTTGGCAGCTTGCGCTAATGGGCACGGGGTTTACCTGGCTTATGACCGCTGCGGGCGCACTTCTCGTGTTTATATATAAAAACGTAAGCGCGAATACATTTTCTTTTATGATGAGCAGTGCTGCTGGGATAATGCTCGCGTCTACGTTCTTTTCGTTACTTATACCCGCTATGGAAATGGGCGGGGATTATGCATATCTGATACTTACCTGCGGTTTTGTTTTGGGCGGCGCGCTGATAATCGTCACCGATATAGTCATTGACAGATTACATATGTTTGCGGGGAACGCGAAAAAGCGCGGTTGCGCAGTAATGTGTATAGCCGTGACTATGCACAATATTCCGGAGGGAATGGCGGTTGGTGTGGCTTTCGGGGCGTTGGCTTCGGGGCAGACCGTAGAAGCGGTTGCGGCCGTTATGCTCGCAGTAGGAATAGGTATACAAAACTTTCCGGAAGGTATGTGTGTCGCTTTTCCTTTGCGTGCCAACGGGCTGTCGAGAAGCAAGTCCTTTTTGATAGGTCAAATGTCCGGCGCGGTGGAAATAGTCGCGGGCGTGATAGGCGCGCTTGCCGTAACCGCAGTAAACGGTATACTGCCTTGGGCTTTGTCATTCTCGGCGGGCGCTATGCTTGCGGTAGTGTGTTCCGAACTTATACCCGAAAGTTTTGCTCAGGGCAAAGTTAAAGCTACAATAGGCGTAATAGCGGGCTTCGCGCTTATGATGATACTCGATTTGGCCTTCGGCTGATCGGTTACAGGAATATATTGGGATTTTAGGTGAATAATTCCCTGAATTTACCGCAAAATACGGGTATGGAAAAGGTATCAGGGAAAAAGACTGCGGTTGTTGTCGGCGGAAGTTCCGGAATAGGATATGAAACTTGCTTAAGGCTTGTAAACCGCGGTTGGAACGTTGTTAATATTTCCCGCACGCCGTGTAAAAACTCCAAGGTTGTAAACTATACCGCGGACGCGGCGGCGGGTAACGCTTTGGCGGACGCGATAGGTCTTGCTTCGCAGAAATACGAAATATCCGCGCTTGTTTACAGCGCGGGTTTCTCTATGGCCGCACCTATAGAATATGCTAAGGAGAGCGATTATCGTTATCTTTTCGACGTAAATTTCTTCGGCGCTCTGCAATGTATGCAGGCTGTCATTCCGCTTTTTAAAAGTAAAGGCGGAAGAATAGTTCTCGTCGGATCGCTTGGAGGGGACGTGCCTATCTGTTTCGATTGTTTCTATTCGGCATCAAAAGCCGCGCTCGAAATGTTGAGCAGGGCCGCATATTCGGAACTGAGACCTTATAATATCAAGGTTACGGGAATCTTACCCGGCGGGACGGCAACAAATTTTACAAGTAAGAGAAAGGTTTATTCCGACGATGAGAATAAGTCGTATTCGGGTAATGTCCACAAAGCAGTTGCGGCTCTCGCAAATATGGAACAGAGCGGAATGTCTCCCGATGAAGTTGCGGAAATAATTTATAACGTTCTTGTTTCGGACAAGCCTCCCGTCATTAAAATATGCGGAGTGAAGAATACGGTATTGCGCCTGTTTACCCGCGTAATGCCGGAAAAGGTAACTTTAAAAATTAACGAAAGGATGTTCCATCAATGAAGAAAGATTTTGATCTGACGCGCCGTGACGAACGCGAAACTTTATATAAAACTACCAAACAGGGCGGTGAAAAGAATGACAGGCAAATCCAATGACAACTTTAATTCGAATTATTTACAGTACGTAAAGACGCAGGATCCGCCTACGCAACATTTTAAAAATTGCGCCGCCGCATTCGGCGTGGGCGGACTAATATGTTGTATAGGACAGTTTATAAGATATATGTTCGAATATGCGGGGCTAACGGGGGACGAGCTTGCGGGCGCAACCTCGATTGTTCTTATATTCCTTGGCTGTTTTTTAACGGGACTGGGAGTTTATGACAGAATAGGGAGATACGCGGGTGCAGGATCGATAGTTCCGATTACCGGTTTTGCAAACAGCGTAACTTCGCCGGCAATAGAATTTAAAACGGAGGGTTGGATATACGGTATGGCGGCGAAAATGTTCACCGTTGCCGGCGCGATAATCGTTTTTGGGGTATTTTCCGGAGTACTCGTGGGACTCGTATATCTGTTTGTATAATGAAAAAAGGCAATACTGTATTTTTTAATAATGCTCCTAAAATCACTTCATTTGCAGCGGTATGCGGTTCAAAGGAGAAGGAAGGAATATTGGGATCGTACGCAGACATAACTTTACAGGACGATATGTACGAGGAGAGTACGTTTGAGAAGGCTGAGTGCAAAATGCTTACCACGGCTATCTCGCTTGCTATAGAAAAGGGTGGATATACCGAAAAAGATATCGACGTAATGCTTTCGGGTGATCTTCTCAATCAGATAATATCGGCAAGCTTTGCGGCAAGAGATTACGATTTTCCTTTTTTAGGCGTATATTCTGCCTGTTCTACAATGAGTGAAAGTATACTGCTTGGAGCAATGCTTGTAAACGCGGGTTACGTAAACAGGGTGGTTGCCGCAACGGGCAGTCACTTTGCCTCTGCAGAGCGTCAGTACAGGTACCCGTTGGAGTTGGGGTGTACCCGTCCTCCGCAGGCTCAGTGGACTGTAACGGGCGCAGGCAGCTGCGTAATTTCAAACGAATCGCAGGGGATAAAAGTGGTTAACGGCACTATGGGTAAGGTTTGCGATTACGGAGTTACGGACGTAAATAATATGGGCGCAGCAATGGCTCCTGCCGCCGCGGACACGTTAATTCGTCATTTTAAGGATACGGATACGGAGCCGGAAGATTACGATTTGATTTTGACCGGCGATCTCGGTGCATTGGGCAGTAGGATAGTAAAGGATCTTACCTGGGAAAAAGGTTTCGATATTTCCGTTAATCACGTTGACTGCGGCGAAATTGTCTATAAGGTTATAGAAAAAGAGTTTCAGGGCGGAAGCGGCGCAGGTTGTTCCGCAACAGTGTTGAATTCTTATATTCTCTCCAAGATGTCTGCAGGACTGTATAAACGTGTGCTATTTGCGGCGACGGGCGCATTGCTTTCCACTGTTTCTTCTGGACAGGGAGAGAGTATTCCCTGTATAAGTCACGCCGTGCAGTTGGAGGTGTAATATGGGAAATGAAATGTTGGATATACTGTTTCAGTTTATCAAAGCGTTTGTCGTCGGAGGCGGAATATGCCTAATAGCGCAGATAATAATAAACTTTACCGATCTTACGGCAGGTAAAATTCTCGTCTACTTTATGATAGCGGGTATAATTCTTACGGCAATAGGTGTTTATCAACCTCTCGTTGATTTTGCCGGAGCGGGTGCGACGGTTCCAATTTCCGGATTTGGTTATCTGCTTGCAAACGGTGCTATGAAAGGCGCTGAAAAGGGTTTCTTTTCAGCAATAACGGGCTCTCTCACGGCCGCAAGCGCGGGAGTCACAGCCGCAGTAGTATTTGCTTTTATAATGGCTTTGATTTTTAAATCAAGAACCAAGCGCAACTGACATACAATATTACGGGGTGACCGTAATATGAAAAAGAAAAGCAACAAGAAATTCAGGCGTTTTAAAGTATTTCTCGTAATATTTTGCCTGCTTATATTGGCTGTACTGATATATTTTCAACGCAACGTTACTCGTGTTTTAATATCTATAAGCGAAGCGACGATCCGATCGATAACTACCGTGGCCGTTAACGACGCCATATATTACACGCTTAACGACACAATGCGCTATGAGGATTTAATTTATATAGACCGTGACGAGCAGGGGAACGTAACTTCTATTACCACCGACAGTCTCAAAATAAACCGAATAGCAAGGGATACCGCCTATCTGTCTCAGGAAAATTTAAACAAAATGAGCGCAGAGGGTATTATGGTGCCTATAGGCGCTTTGACGGGTATGGAAGCGCTTGCGGGCTTCGGTACTAAAATCAATATAAAAATTATTCCTATTTCAAATGTCGAGTGTCGCTTTGTGTCCAAGTTTGAAGACGCCGGGATAAATCAGACTAAGCATTCGTTGTATCTTGAGATAGTTTCGGATATATCGATAATATTGCCTTCCAAAAGCACAAATCTTGCGTCTACCATAGAGGTGCTCATATGTGAAAGCGTTATCGCAGGTAAAATTCCAGATACCTATCTTCAGGGATCTCTTTTGGGCGGGGGGGGAGCTCTCGTCCCCGATAATTGATTAATCGTTAAAATAAAAACCGTCCGCTTATTAATAGCGGACGGTTTTTATTATCTCAAAGTTATATTAAGTTTGAATTTGAGGTTGTTTAAGATCTTTTTGACGAAGCCGTCGATTTTATCGTCTATTGGACCGTCCTTGGGGGTAAACGTAATTTTGAAAGCCATTGATTTTTTGCCGCTTCCTATCTGTTCACCGGCGTAAACGTCGAAAAGTCTGACGTCCGTAACATATTTGCACGCCGAATATATTTCTTTTTCTATCTCGGCGCAAGTAATTCCTGTTTCGCAGGTCAGGGCAAGATCGCGTGAAACTTCCGTAAATTTAGGCAGAGGGGAGTATTTAAATGCTTTGGCGTGTTTCAATAATTTATCGTAGGCAATCTCGCAAATATAGGCAAATCTTTCAAGCGCAAGACTTTCCGCAATTTCGGGCGAAAGCATTCCAAGATAACCTAATTCTTCATCTTCACAAATAATTTTAGCCGTGATGCCGGGGTGCAGGAATGGTTTCTCGCAACGCTCGTATTCGAACCGCGTATTGAAAAGTCCCGCAATGTTTTCGGTTATTCCCTTTAAATCGAAAAAGTCGCTCTTGCCCCAGACTCCAAGTGCAAGTACGTTTTTTTCTTCAGGGAAATCCGAAAGCGGATTATTTTTTGCCAAATAAATTTTACCTAGTTCGAACAGCTTGCCTTCCATATTTCCCCGTCTGAGATTGCGAACTATTACGTTCAACATAGAGGGAGCAAGCGTCGTGCGCATTATCGAAAGATCTTCGCTTATGGGGTTAAGAATTCTTATTGCTTTTCTTTCGGCTGCGTCGGCAGGAATTAACATAGTGTCAAGATCTTTCGGTGAGTAGAAGGAGTAAGTCGAAATTTCATAAAATCCTTTGCCTACAAGTCGGGATTTGAGCGCCGCTTCGGTTTTTTGATCTTCGGACAGTCCGCCGTTCGTGACGGCGGCGGAGGGCATAAACGTGCCCTTTATATTTTCGTAACCGTAAAATCTTATTACCTCTTCCGCAATATCGGGGTATCCGTCAATATCCTCTCGGTACCCGGGTACGGTGAGGTCAAGTTCGTCGTCGCAAAGCTTGACGCCGAAGTTTAGCCTCTTTAAAATATTTACCATTTCACTTTCGGGTACCTGTATTCCGAGAAGTGCGTTTATTTTGGAAACGCTTGCCCGCATTGTTTTTTCTGCGGTGTGCGAGTTTTTCGTCTTTACGTCTATGTGCAGGTCTGTTACCGTTCCGCATCCGAGTTCTTCTATCAGATGCAGCGCGCGCTTCATTGCCCGTTCGGTCGTATATTCGTTTACGCCCTTTTCAAACATTGCGGAAGAATCTGTGTGCTGTCCGAGGGTTCTCGCCGTCTTTCTCACGCTGTCGCGCGCAAATTTAGCTGCCTCGAACAATACTTCGGTTGTATCCTCGCGTATTTCGCTGTTTTGACCGCCCATAACTCCTGCAATAGCAACAGGTTTTTTACCGTCGCATATTACAAGGTTTTCATTGTTCATTTTAAATTCGTTTCCGTCGAGAGTTATAATCGTTTCTCCGTCGCGGGCGCGTCTAACGTTTATTTCCCGTCCCTCGATAGTGCGCATATCGAACGCGTGCATAGGTTGTCCTAATTCAAGCAAAACGTAATTGGTGATGTCTACGACTGCGTTAATCGAGCGCAGTCCGCAGAGAGCCAATCTTCTTTTCAGCCACATAGGGGAGGAGATACATTTTACATCCTTGACGTAATGCCCGATATAACGCGGGCAGACGTCGGGAGCAGAGTCGGTTATTTTAATGCTCTCGTAATTCCCCTTTGCCGCAGTGTAATTATAGGCGGGTTCTTTAACGTCCTTTTGCAAAACTGCGGCGACTTCGCGGGCTATGCCGAAAATACTTTGGCAGTCGGGGCGGTTTGCGGTAACGCCTATATCGAATATATAGTCGTCCAAACCAATGACAGCTTTTACGTCTTCGCCGTTTTTTAAGGAAGAGGGGAGGAGCAGTAGTCCGCAATAGTCCGCGCCTTCGTACATATCTCCGTTTACTCCGAGTTCTATGCCCGAACACAGCATACCTTCGGATTCTATTCCGCGGAGTTTACCTTTTTTAATAGTGGTAACGCCTTCTATCGTAATGTGATCCTTTGCCGTGGCATAGACTGTCGCTCCTACAAGCGCGCAGGGGGCTTTAATACCTTTTTTTACGTTATCTGCGCCGCAGCAAATGTTGAAAATTCCCTTGTCTCCGCAATCCACTTTGCATACGTGAAGGTGAGTGCCTTCAACAGGTTCGCATTCTACTACTTCGCCTACAACCACGCCGGAAATATCTTTGCCGATGTTTATCAGTTCTTCCACTTCGAAACCGCATGAGAAGAGCAACTCCTGTAATCTTTCTGCGGTGACGTCTATATCTACGTATTCTTTTAACCAACTTAAAGGTGCTTTCATAAATTAACTCCTTAAACCTTGAACTGTTTTAAAAATCTTGTATCGCCCTCAAAGAGGAGTTTCATATTGTTGATGCCGAATTTAAGCATAGCTATTCTCTCGATACCCATACCGAAGGCAAAGCCCGTGTATTCGTCGGGATTGATGCCGCAACCCTCTAAAACGCGACGGTTTACCATACCCGCTCCGAGGACTTCTATCCAGCCCGTGCCTTTGCAAAGTCTGCAACCTTTGCCGCCGCATTCGAAGCAACTCACGTCGACTTCTACGGAAGGTTCTGTAAAGGGGAAGTAAGAGGGACGCAAACGTGTTTTAACGTTTTCGCCGAATATTTTGCGAGCGAATTCGTCAAGCATTCCTTTAAGGTCGCAAAGAGTAATACCCTTATCTACGACAAGACCTTCCATTTGTGAGAACATAGGCGAATGCGTAGCGTCGTCGTCGCTTCTGTAAACTTTTCCGGGTGACAGTATTTTGATGGGAGGTTTTTTGTTCTCCATTACTCTGATTTGTCCTGCCGAAGTTTGCGTGCGCAGTAATAGATCTTTGGCAAGATAGAACGTATCCTGCATATCTCTTGCGGGATGATCGGCGGGAGTATTGAGCGCGGTAAAGTTATAGTAATCGTTTTCAATTTCCGGACCTTCGTAAACTTCGAAGCCCATTCCCGCAAATATAGAGATAAGTTCGTTTCTTATAAGAGTATTGGGATGCAACGCGCCGTCTGCGGGACAGCGTCCGGGAAGCGTCACATCGATCTGCTCTTCATCGTACTTTCTTTTAAGCTCGAATTCTTTGAGCCTTTTTTCTATAGCCGCAAATTTTTCCTCCGACCACTGTCTCAAAGCGTTTAAAACTTTGCCCATTGAAGGACGCTGTTCGGGCGGAACGTCGCGCATATTCTTCATAAGCGAAGAGATAACGCCCGTTTTGCCAAGGAACTTCAACTTGATTTCCTGCAATGTTTTGCTGGATTGAACGTCTTTTACGGCTTCGTCGATACTTTTTTCGATTTCGTTGATTTTGTCTTGCATATTTGTTTCTCCAAAAAATAAACGCCCCGTGCATTGCACAGGGCGGAATTACCGCGGTACCACCTGACTTCACGGCATAAGCCGCCTTAATTTCTCTTTAACGCAAGAGGTGCGGAGCGGACTAATAGGAAAACTTTTCGCCCGTCGGCTCGCAAGTGAATACCGCTTTTGTCCAATGGAAAATCTTTCAGCCGTTTTCGGATTTTCCTCTCTGAAAAGGATTTTAAAAAGCGTCTGTCTTGGTCACAGCCTTTAAAATTGATAAAAAATGTTATATAAGTTTGTTAACATTATAATATCGGTTTACTTTAATGTCAAACGAATTTGTGTTCTTTATCGCATAACTCAATATATAGAATTTCCGAAACAGTCGTAAGCCACTATTAAAGGAAAATTTTCTACTTCCAGTCTGTAAACGGCTTCGGATAAAAGTTCGGGGAAAGCAATGCATTCGCTATTTTTTATTGCGTTTCCGTAAAGGGCGCCTGCGCCGCCTATTGCCGCAAAGTATACGGCTTTATTTCTTTTGAGTGCTTCACGGGTGGAGGAGTTCATTTCACCTTTCCCGATAATTGCTTTAAGTCCCAAATCGAGAATTTTAGGCGCGAAGCCTTCCATTCTCGCAGATGTTGTAGGGCCGCAACTGCCGGAAGCCTGCCCGGGCTTTGCAGGGCAGGGGCCTGCGTAATATATTACCGAGTTTTTTAATTCGAAAGGAAGTTTTTCGCCGCTATCTATAATTTCGGTTATGCGTTTATGCGCACAGTCGCGCGCGGTAAGTATAACCCCTGAAAGCGTTACGCTGTCGCCGGCTTTAAGCGATAATATATCGTTTTCCGATAAAGGCAACGTCAAATTTTTCATAATATCTCCTTCACACAGCGGACGCAGTGACATTGAATATTTACGGCTACCGGAAGTCCCGCTATGTGGGTGGGCGCGTATTCGCAGCTTACACCGAGAGCGGTAGTGTTGCCGTGAAAGCCCTGACTGCCTATGTTCAGATTGTTAATTCTTTTAAGCGCCTCATTTTCTATTTCGGCAATTTCGGCGCGGTCGTTGTTTGTTCCAACGTCTCTTGTAAGAGCTTTTTTAGCTAAGTATGCGCAGGAATCGAACGTGCCGCCGATGCCAACGCCGACGTAAACGGGAGGACAGGGACGAGAACCCGCTTGTTTTACGGTATCGACTATCGCATTTATTATTCCTTCGACACCCTGCGCGGGTTTCAGCATATAGAGTTTTGACATATTTTCACTGCCGAATCCCTTAGGCATAAACGTTATTTTTAAATCGTCGCCATCGGTTATTTCGGTATGCAGGACGGCGGGAGTATTGTCTCCCGAGTTGATGCGGGTTATGGGATCGCAAACCGACTTTCTGAAGAACCCGTCGGCATATGCGCGTCTTACGCCGTCGTTTACGGCTTTTTTAAGCGGTTTGCCTTCAAAAAATACGTTTTGCCCTATTTCGAGAATGACGACCGCCATGCCTGTATCCTGACATACGGGCATATGTTCCTTTACGGCGATCTCGCTGTTGTCTATCAGCGTTTTCAAGGCAAATTCCGCCGCAAGACCTGTTTCTGATTTTAAGGCCTTGTGCATAGCGTCTATGCAGGAAGGAGTAAGGTTTACCCCGGCGCTTAAAGCCATTTTATAAATCTTTTCTTCTATCAGATCGGTATTAATCTTTCGCATACGATAATTTTATAATATTTTTAAATAAAAGTAAATTAAATATTTTACTAAAATGCCAAATTGCGCTATAATCGTTATATGATTGAAAATTTCAACGGCAACGATAATGGCGGTAAGGGCTTATTTTCCGTAAAGCTTCCGTCCTCGCACGTGGGCGGGGTGGTGTTCAGTTTGTCTGCGCTCCTTATTTTTATCGTTGCGGCGATTATGCAGGGCATTTTATCCGCCTGCGGCGTAGAAAAAAATACCGATCTGTTTACTTATCTGAATTATCTTGTCGCACCAATAGCGATTGTTCCCGCGATATCTTTCGTGTTGTACTATAAAAAAATAAAATTCAAAACTATATTTCCCGTAAGATGTCATCCCAAATATTATTTGATTGCGATAACGCTCATTTTCGGTCTGTTGTTTTTTGCAGCGCATGCCGACTTACCGTTTATAGAGTTGTTTAAGGCGCTCGGTTATCAACAGCGCGAACCGTCCGATTATTTTCCCGACTTGTCCGGCGGGCATATTGTGCTTGCCCTTTTGATAATTGCGGTTATGCCCGCGGTTGTGGAGGAAACTCTGTTTCGCGGAATAATTCTCAATACCTGCGAAGATAGTTTGGGTACGGTAAGGACGATATTTATTGTCGGTTTTAGTTTCGCGCTTTTTCACGCGTCTCCCGAGCAGACGGTGTATCAGTTTATAGCGGGATGTGCGTTTGCGTTTTTGGCTCTGCGTTCGGGTTCGATATTGCCTTCCGTTTTGATGCATTTTATAAATAATGCGCTGATAATAGTTTTTAAGGCTTGCGGATTATTTGATTCGGGTGGTAATCTTATTTTGTCCGACCTTGCGTTTATTTTGATTACCGTTTTTGCAGGATTGGCTTTTATCGGTTCGGTTGTTTGGTTGATTTTGGATAAGAAACCGCTTAAAAAAGCCAAGTCGGGCGGAGTTAAATGGTTTTTTGCTTTCGCCTCAATAGGTGTTTTGCTGATGAGCATTAATTGGATCAGTTCGTTTTTTATGCCGTTATGATAAAAATAAATATTTTGTGTGTGGGTAAAATAAAGGAAGAGTTTTACCGTCAGGCAGTAACTGAATATGTGAAGAGACTGTCAAGATTTGCAAAAGTGGAAATTAAGGAAATTGCGGAAGGCCGCGATATTGAGGACGAAAGTTCATCGCTTTTGCGAAATTTGAAAGGTTATGTATTTGCGCTCTGCGTGGAGGGCGTTAAGCTGTCCAGCGAGAATTTGGCTTCCGAAATAAAAAAGCTGTGCGACAGAGGGCGGGAGATAACTTTCGTAATAGGTTCTTCCTGCGGCTTGTCGCAAAGGGTAAAGGACGCGGCGGATTATAAATTGTCTTTTTCCGATATGACTTTTCCTCATCAGCTTATGCGGGTAATTCTCTGCGAACAGGTGTACAGGGCTTTTATGATTAATGCGGGGAGCGAATATCACAAGTAAAAAAATCATATAGTGTTATGTGATTTATGACGAAGTATCGCTTTTTTACCAAAGGTATCCCTATAAAAAATGTGTAATAGGCTATTCCTGCCACGGGCGCGAAATTTACGCTTTTCACGTAGGTTCCGACTACAGCCGACAATTTATCGCGGTATACGCGGTACACGCCAGAGAGTGGATAACTGCAAGACTCGCCTTGAAACATATTAAAAAACGCATTAAAAAGGGGGGCGGTTGGGTAATACCGTTGCTCAATCCCGACGGAGCTAATATTTCTCAGACGACGCTGCCTCTATGGAAAGCAAACGCGCGAGGAGTGGACCTCAACTGTAATTTTGACGCGGACTGGGGACACGGGCGATATAATACCACTTGCAGAGGGAGTGAAAACTGTATAGGCGACTATCCGTTTTCCGAACCCGAGACGATTGCTTTGCGTGAATTTACTAAAAAGATTCAGCCGTACGTAACGCTGAGTTTTCACACCAAGGGCGAAGAAATTTACTGGGAATTCGGCGGAAGGGGAGATGTGCGCGGCGCGGAGATAATAAACAGAGTTACGGGTTACAGCATAAAACGTATTTTCGGTTCCGCGGGCGGCTACAAGGACTGGTGCATACAAAAGCTTCATATTCCCGCATACACGATCGAATGCGGCTCGGATGTCTTGACGCACCCTATCAATAAACTCAAACATCTTAAAAAATGCTATAAACTACTTAAAATTTTTGCGGAAGATTATGGAAAATAAATTTATGAAAGCCGCCTTGAAGGAGGCGGAGAAAGCATTGGCCGCCGGCGAGGTGCCGATAGGAGCGGTAATAGTTGCAGACGATAAGATCGTTTCGCGCGGGCACAACAGGCGTACGGCAAAGCAAATAGCCACAGCGCACGCGGAGATAGAAGCGATTGAAAAGGCCTGTAAAAAGTTCAAGAGCTGGCGTATACCCGAATGTGAAATTTACGTTACGCTTGAACCTTGCCCTATGTGTATGGGGGCGATGCTTAACGCCCGTATAAAGAAATGTTATTTCGGCGCGCCCGAAGGTAAGGGACGCACGCTTACGGAGCAGATTGCCAACGCAAATCTCGTAAATCACGTTATCGAAGTCGAGGGCGGGATTATGGAGAACGAGTGCGCGGAAATATTGTCTGCTTTTTTCAAAGAAATGCGGTTAAGATCAAAATAATATCGGTAAATTAAATCCGTTCAATCAGTTGACAATATTAAAAGATAATTATACAATTAATTAGCGCGGATTAAGTTCGCTATAAAATACTGTTTCCAAACCGTGACGGGAAGAGGCGAGAAGATTTCTCCCGATTTACGGATTTAATATACATTCGGAGGAAAACCTAATGATTAACCACGGAAACGAAATAAAGATATTTTCGGGTAATTCCAACAAACCGCTTGCTGAAAAAATCGCGGCAAAACTTAACACTACTCTCGGCGAAATGGAAGTTACTCATTTTTCCGACGGGGAGATCTACGTTCGCTTTAACGAGACTATTCGCGGAATGGACGTATTCCTTGTTCAGTCTACAAGTTATCCGGTAAATACGAACCTTATGGAACTTTTGATAATGATCGACGCGGCCAAGAGAGCGAGCGCGGGCAGAATTACCGCGGTTATTCCCTATTTCGGTTACGCGCGTCAGGACAGAAAGGCCCGTTCCAGAGAGCCTATAACCGCAAAGCTCGTTGCCAACCTCATAACCAGCGCGGGCGCGGACAGAGTTCTTACAATGGATCTGCACTGTATGCAAATTCAGGGTTTCTTCGATATTCCGCTTGACAATCTTGTCGGCGGTCCCACGCTTTACAATTATTTCAAACCGAAAGTCGACGATAATTTCGTGGTTGTTTCTCCCGATATCGGATCGGTAGCGCGCGCAAGAAAAGTTGCGGCAAAGATGGACGCAAAGATGGCGATTATTGACAAGCGTCGTCCCAAGGCTAACGTTATGGAAGTTATGAATATTATCGGAGACGTAGAGGGCAAGACTTGTCTTATGGTCGACGATATGATAGATACGGCAGGAACGATAGTTCAGGGCGCGAAAGCGTTGAAAGAGGCGGGTGCAAAAAATATTTATGCGTGCTGTTCCCACGGCGTTTTGTCCGGTCCTGCGATAGATAGGTTGGCGGCTTCTCCCATAACGGAGCTTGCTATTTTGGACACTATCAATATCCCCGCGGAAAAGATGTTGCCCATTTTTAAAATGATTTCTACGGCACCTATTTTCGCAGCCGCGATCGAGAACGTTTATCTCGATAAGTCAATGTCAAAAATTTACGATTGATTTTAAAATCGAATTAAACTAATAATTTGAAAAGCCGCACAAAGCGGCTTTTTTAAAAGGAAAATTATGTATATCATAGTAGGCTTAGGTAATCCGGAAGAAAAGTATTTGAAAACGTTCCACAATATGGGTTATATCGCCGTGGGTGACGTGGCGGCAAAGACGGGCGTGAAATTCAAAAAAAGGGAATGCGAGGCGTTTGTTGCGGAAGCTAATATAAATGGTGAAAAAATTATTATGGCGCGTCCCGTAACGTATATGAACGCAAGCGGACGGGCGGTAAAACAGCTTCTCGCCAAATATAAGACGGATGCCGAACATTTGATAATAATGTACGACGATTACGACATTCCAAAGGGTAGCGTGAGAATAAGACCTTCGGGAAGCGCAGGAACTCACAACGGAATGCGTTCTGTAATTGCTGAGATCGGTACGCAGAATTTTATCCGTATCCGAATTGGCATTCGCGATTCCGAAGTTAATATACCAATAATCAATTACGTTCTTTCCGAAGTGAGAAAAGAGGACTACGAATTATTTATTTCCGCCTGCGGCAGAGCAGCGGATGCGGCTCTTGCCATTGCGGGAGGGGAAAGCGTTGAAAACGCTATGACTAAATTTAACGGTTAGATATTTTGATTAAAAACTTTTTTACCTTTAAAAATTTATCGGGAGAGTATCCCCTGCTTGAAAATGATATCCGCCTCGGTACGCCGACGGCGGTTTTCGGCGTTTCCGACTATCACAAATATCTGATTGCCGCTATTGCGGGCAAAACAGTTTTATACGTCGCTCCAGACTCTATTACGGCAAGGAAAGCGTATGAGGCGGTAACCGTTCTTTCGGGCAAGAAATGTACGTATCTTTCTGCCAAGGACGACGTCATACTTTATAAGGACGCGCTTTCAAAGGACGCACTGTTTCGCCGCATAAGCGCCGTTTACGACATATTGCACGGCGCGGAAATCATCGTATGCGAAGTGGACGCAATATTACAGCTTTTTCCTGCAAATATACCGTTCGTGCAATTTATTTGCGGAGACGAAATAGATTACGCCGATCTTCCTAAAAAACTTGTTAAAATGGGATATACGCGCGAGTATTCCGCAGATAATAGGGGCTGTTTCGCCGTTCGCGGAGATATATTGGATATATTTCCCGTAAATGCGGAAAATCCCGTTCGTATAGACTTTTTCGGCGATACCATTGAAAAGATAAGACCGTATGATTCGGTTACGGGAGAAAGGCTTGAAGAGATTAAGGAAATTACGGTAACCTCGGCGGCGGACGCCTTTATAAAAAAAGAAGAAATATCAAAGGTTACCGGGTTAATGTATTCGGAGGCAAAGAAAGCCAAAGATACTAAAGCTTTTGAGCGTATGCGCGCTATTGCGGATGATATTGCCTCAAAAGCGGAAGAGAATGTGGGGTTTGCAGGCGCGTCTTTTCTTATGCCGTTATTAGAAGATACTACCGATATTTTCGGACTGCTTCCCAAAGATACCGTTATTATTCTTGACGAATGTAAACTTATTGACGACAGGTTGCAGGGTATTTATAAAGAGCATTCCGAACGCGTGCTTAGTCTCAGGGAAGGAGGCGAGGCCTTTTCCTTTTCCCAAAATCAATTAATCACTCTCAATATATTGACGGAAGGATTTAAAAATTACCGTTGCCTGGGCGTTCAAACGTTTACCTCGGGTATGGCTTTTTTTCGTCCTCTGCAAACGTATAACTTGCGTTCGACGCCCGTGCCCTCCTATCTTAACGGTATGCCGCAATTTATAACCGACGTTAAAAACTGGTTGGCGAACGGTTATCGTATAGTAGTGTTTGCGGGTAACGTTCAGCGTCACGGCAAATTATGCGACATTCTCACTGATGAGTACTTGCCCGTATATCCCGTTCCCGACAGGGCGGAGGCGTTGCGGGGCGTCGCAGTTTGTTCGGAAGAGCTGTCGCATGGTTTTGTTTTGCACGAAAGCAAGACGGTAATTATAGGCAGTAACGACCTGTATACGAAAGCTGTAACAAAGCGGATAAGAAAAAAACGCGGAGATCTTTTTGTCTCGCCCGAAGTCGGCGATTTTTGCGTACATGAAAAACACGGTATAGGCAAAATCGCAGGAACAAAGAAGATCGAATCCACGGATGGTATAAAGGAATACCTTGCGATAGAATACAAGGGTGGGGACGTTCTGTACGTGCCTGTCGAACAAATGGATATTCTGTCCAAGTACGTGGGCGAGGGCAATCCCGCGCTTTCCAAAATCGGCGGCGCGGAATTCGAACGTGTTAAAGACAGAGTAAAGCAATCAATAAAAAAACTTGCATTCGATCTCAAAGAATTGTACGCGGAGCGCAATGCGCAAAAGGGATTTTGTTTCCCCGATAACGCGGCTATGATGGATGAATTCGAGAATTCGTTCGACTATGAGGAGACGCCCGACCAGCTTACTTCCATAGAAGAGATAAAGTCGGATATGTGCTCTTCCAAAGTTATGGACAGGTTGCTTTGCGGCGACGTGGGCTACGGCAAAACGGAAGTTGCGCTCAGGGCGATTTATCTCTGCGTTCTCGGCGGCAAACAAGCCGCTCTTATGTGTCCTTCGACCGTACTTTCCGAACAGCACTTCAATACTGCGGAAGAGAGGTTCAAGGAATTCGGCGTAAGGGTGGAAGCGCTTAACAGATTTAAAACTCCGCAACAGCAAAAAAGAATTTTAAAAGAGCTTGCGGAAGGGAATATAGATCTTATAATCGGTACGCACAGGCTACTTTCTCCCGACGTTGTTTTCAACGATCTCGGACTCCTTGTGCTTGACGAGGAGCAGCGATTCGGCGTCGAGCATAAGGAAAAAATCAAACACGTTAAAAAGAATGTCGATTGTCTTACTATGACGGCAACTCCAATACCGCGTACGCTCCATATGTCGCTTGCGGGTATACGAGATATTTCTACTATAAATACGCCGCCGTTGAAGAGACTGCCGGTACAGACTTACGTCGTTGAGGAGAGTGAAACCTTGATAAGAGACGCCTGCATTCGTGAAATCTCACGCGGAGGACAGGTGTTCATACTTTATAACAGAGTTGAGAGTATATCCACCTTTGCAGGGAAGATAACCGAAATCGTACCGGAAGGAAAAGTATGTTACGCGCACGGACGAATGGATAGGGAAACTCTCGAAAACGCGGTTTTCTCATTTTACCGCGGAGAAAAAAATATTCTTGTAACTACTACTATTATAGAGAACGGAATAGATTTGCCCAATGCAAACACGATTATTGTTATCGATTCCGACAGATTGGGAATATCCCAGTTGTATCAGTTGAGGGGACGAGTAGGCAGAGGCTCGAGGCTTGCGCAGGCTTACTTTACTTTCAAAGCGTCCAAAGTGCTTACGTCTGACGCGACGGAGCGATTAAAGGCGATTATGCGTTTTACCGAACTGGGTTCCGGCTTTAAAATCGCAATGCGTGATCTTGAAATTCGCGGCGCGGGAAACGTACTGGGCGCAGAACAGCACGGGCATATGGATAAAGTAGGTTACGAACTTTATTCAAAACTTCTGAAAGAGGAGTTGACGGGTGAAAGCCAGTTAGCTGCCGAACTCGACGTAAAGACAACTGCGTATATACCTGAAAAATATGTCGAAAGCAGTGCGGGAAGACTGGACTGCTACAAGCAGATTGCCGAAATTCGTTCGGTTGACGATTATAAGAGGGTATGTCTTTCCATAGAGGATAATTACGGCCCTATGCCGGAAGAAGTTTTAAATCTATTGATTATTTCCGTGCTTAAATCGTTTGCGGCAAAATTCAACGTAAGGAAAATAAGCGTGGACGGTAATGCGGGCGCTTTGGAACTTGCGTCCGTTCAATCGCTCGAAGACGGTAGGCTCTCCGCGGCATTGGAAAAATATCGCAATAGAGTCACTCTTTCAATGGCGAAATCTCCGCAGATTATATTCAGACCTGCCTCTACGCCCGCTAAAACAATGCTTGCGATGACAAAATTTTTGAAATTTGCGGTAAGTTTTAATTAAATTTCACAAAAAAGATTTGCTATACCGTTAAAAATATATTATAATGTTAACTGGTATTTTACAGTACTCTGCATTTTTGCATAATTTTTCGGAGCGATATTAAATGAAAAAGAAAAACATAATTGGCGGCATTTTGGCAACTTCGATTATTGCGACGTCCGTTCTCGGCGGTTGTTCGCAGGTTTCCTCTAATCCTAATGCCGATATGTCTCAGGTTTTGGCGGAAGTAAATATTTCCGAAAACCTGGATAAGGAACTCAAAGATTATTCTTCCGCGGTTGGAACTTCGGAAGTTATAAAGAGGGAACTCGTCACGTATTTTATTAATGCGGGCTCCAATTATATCAATAATTACGGTTGGAATTACGAGCAGACTTTTACAAGACTTATGAGTGATCTTGTCGATAACGCCGTTCTTGTTCAGTATGCCACGCTTTATCTTTTGAAGGACAAAGCGGAAAAGGAGAATAAGACAGCTGCTGCGATTATTTCCGAATATGAAGGCAAGGCTACTTTGCAAGAGAAATACGAGTATTTGCTCGGAGAAGATTCCGACGAAGTTAAGCTTGCGGAATATTCTCTTATGCGCGCAATAAATAACGCCATCGATTCTCAGGAAAAGAAAAACAATAGTGAGAACAACTCAACAGCCGGCACCGATAAGCGCGATACTCCCACGGGCGTGGATACCGAACTGGAAGATTACTATCCCAAGAAGGAAGACGGTTCAATAGATTATAAAGTATATACCGGATATGAGAATTATCTTCTTTCCGACAGTGGCGTTTACCAGGAAAATCCCGTTGAGGGCACTACCAGAGCGAAAAGAATGCAGGCTTACAACGATTTTATAAGCTCGCTCGTATCTCTCGGATACAATCTCGTTGACAAGAGTACGGAAAATCTCCGCGATGTAATGTCTCTAAACTATATAAAAGAAGAATATCTCACCCAGCTTGAGCAGCAGATTTTGAATAAGTATTACGATCTCTTCGAAGAAGAGCAGGAAGAAAAACTTATTACCGCAGGACAGAGCAGATATTCGTATATTCAGTCCGTGTACGAGGATCTCCTCGGATATCAGGAAGACGCGTATAGCACTTCGTCCGCACTTAGTTCGGCTCTCAGCGGTATGTCGGATTCGCAATTTGTCCTTTATGCGCCCGATACGCGCGAAGACGGCGCTTTCGGTTTCGTATATAATATTTTGTTGCCTTTCAGCGCAACTCAGAGCGCTAAATTGACCGAGTTGCAGAGTATGTATAAAGACTCAGAGGCAGACGGCGGATATAAACCTGAATATTATATTGAAAGAAACAACATTCTTAAACTTATAGAAGCTACCGATCAGCGTTCCGCCTGGTTCAACGGCGAAAAGGAATATGCCTTTAAAGCGGAAGAAAATGCGGAATATTTCGGCGACAGTGGTTGGCTGTTCTTTGAAAATAATATAAAGTATACCGACAGATATGAAGCTCTTTCCAAATACGACGGCAGATATGCATATAACGGTTCGGTAGTTGAAAAGGATGAGGGCTACGTTCTTATTCCCGAAAAGCTCACGGTTAACAGTATGTTGGACGAGTTCGTCGATTACGTTAACTACGTAACGGGTAATAACGACAGCTATACCGTAAAACAGAATTATTATAACCTCGACTCAGAATCTCTTTACAAAGACGAGGACGGTGATAAGAAAATTAACTACGAAAACTTCGTTTATGCTGAGGGCAAAATAAGCCTGACAAACAGCGACGCGGCTTATAACAGATCTAATTTACTGTATAGGGGAGCGGACAATAAGAATTACAAGGCTCTTGCGGCTGTAAACGAGTTGCAGTATGCATATACAACCGATACTTCGGTTTTGTCGCAGTACATTGGATATTCGGTTGACGCTGGCGATACGAGCTATATAAAAGAATTTGAGTATGCGGCTCACAAGGCCATAAACAAGGGCGCGGGTAACTGGGTTGTTTGCGCAGGCGATTACGGTTGGCACCTCATATACGTAACTTATACTTTCAGCCCCGAGGGCGGCGCGCAGTATACGCCGAACTGGGAAGATAACGTAAATAAAGAGGGTACGTTTGAAAACCTTTTCTATGAAATGGTAAAGACCAAGAATATTTCAAATATTTCTACTACGAGAAGTACTCAGATCATCAATGAATTCAAATCCGACGATACCGTTACTACCTATCAGACGAGGTATCAGGATTTGCTGGATATGGATAAATAAGGACTTCTTATGGAAATTTGGCAGGCGGTAATACTCGGGCTCGTTCAGGGCTTGACAGAATTTTTACCGGTATCGTCCTCCGGTCACATAGCTTTTTTTCAAGGCGTGTTCGGTATAAGCGGCGACGATATTGCATTGTTTTTTATGATCATACTTCACCTCGGCACGCTTGTTGCCGTGGCGATTGTGTTTTGGCGGGATATTCTCAACCTGTTTAAAAAACCCTTTAAAACGCTTGGATTATTGGTTCTTGCAACCATTCCTGCGGGAATAACGGGTATAGTTATAAAAGCGGTTGATCTTGACGAAATTTTGCTTGCGCCTTCGGCGATGGGACTTGTGCTTGCGGCGTTCTTTCTTGTAACCGCAACCGTGCTTTTCGTAACCGAAAGAATAGCGAGAAAACGTGAAAATATTTTGCCTTTATGTTTAAAAACTACGCTTCCTATGGGATTTGCTCAGGCTTTGGCTGTTCTTCCCGGAATTTCTCGCAGCGGCTCAACAATTTGCGCGGGTACGATTGCAGGGTGCAACAGGGATGAAGTTGCTTCATTCTCGTTTATGATGAGTATTCCTGTAATTTTAGGCAGTTTTCTTGTAGAACTTGTTCTCAGGCTCTATTGCGGAGAAATACAGGATAGCTTCGCTACCGGCGGGGCAACGCTTGGGTGGAGTATTGCGTTAGGTTTTATTGTTTCGGCCGTTGCTGGTATTTTTGCTATAAAAGTAATGTTGAAAGTAATTAAGAAGGCTAATTATAAGTGGTTCAGCCTCTATCTTGTACTGATGTCCGTTACTTGCATAGTTTTACATTTTACTTATTTTAACGTGTAAAAAGAACGGCGAATAAAATTTCGCCGTTCTTTTTTATAAGGTGCATATTATGGAAATTTTAAAAGTTGAAAGTTTAACTAAAAGCTTTAAACTTTCGCGCAAACAGCAAAAAACTGAAAAGACCGGTTTGGCTATAAAAGTAGCTGTAAACGATTTGTCGTTTACAGTTAATAAAGGTGAAATTTTTGGACTTTTAGGGCCGAACGGTGCGGGTAAAACGACTACGTTGCGTATGTTGGCCACGCTTATAAAACCAGATTCAGGCGACGCTTTCGTCGATGGTAAGAGCGTTGTTTCGGAAGAAAATGCCGTGCGCAGGAAGATAGGGTTTCTCACTTCCGAACTTAAATTGGAAGATTTTTTTACGCCTAATTATCTCTACGGTTTTTTCAGCGAACTTTACGGTGTTGAAAAGTCCGTTGCGGAAGAACGTAAGAAAAAACTCTTTGAAAAGTTTGGAATAGACCGCTTTGCGGAGGTCAAATTCGCCAACCTGTCTACGGGTATGAAGCAAAAGGTTTCATTGGTAATTTCAATTGTTCACGATCCGGAACTAATAATTTTCGACGAACCTACAAACGGGCTTGACGTTCTCACTGCCAAAGTCGTAACTGATTTTTTGGAAGAATTGAAAAGCGAAGGTAAGACGATAATTCTTTCAACTCACATTTTCAGCTTGGTTGAAAAATTGTGTGACAGAGTGGGCATTATTATAGACGGCAGGCTTGTCGCTTTGGATACTCTGCAAAACATTACTAAGGAATGCAATCTTGAAACGGCATTCTTTGACTTATATTATAAAGTTACGGGCGAAACCTTATGAAAAACATTTTGACAATTATTAAAAAGGAATTTTCTCGCTTTTTCAGGGACAAGAGAATGGTCATTACTGTGCTTTTGCCCGGTGTACTCATTTTTGTTGTATATACTTTGATAGGCTCGGCAATTTCGGACATTGTAGGAGTAGATGAGAACTATAAACCGAGCGCTTATCTGTCGGCGCCGTCCGGTTATTCCGAATTTTTGTCTCTGCATCTCGAACCAAAGGATGATTTTACGGAGGAGAGCGCAAAGCAGGCGGTTGCCGAAGGCAAACTCGATGTCGCCGTAATTTTTCCCGAAAACTTCAATGAGGCTTTCGATACCGAAAACCCTCCCGAAGTAAGGGTATATTATAACTCCTCCGTTACGGGCTCCGCCGCAGGATTTCAAATAGTGAATATGCTTCTGTCTAAAACGAACAGACCTGCATTTACGATTAATTCTTCGGCGCAAAAGTTCGATCTTGCAAGCGAACGCGATCTCACCGCAAGCATAACTTCTATGTTGGTGCCAATGCTGATGTTCTCGCTTTTGGCTTCCGCCTGTATCTCCGTTGCTCCCGAATCCATAGCGGGCGAAAAGGAGAGAGGGACTATGGCTACAATGCTGATAACGCCTATAAGAAGAGTGGAGCTTGCGATCGGTAAAATTTTGAGTCTTTCCTGTTTTGCCTTGTTAAGCGGTATTTCGAGTTTTATCGGAGTAATATTATCGTTGCCGAAATTGACGTCCGGCTTTGTCGGGGTGGATACGGCGGCAATGTATTCCGTTGGGGATTACTTTATGGTGTTTGGTATAATCATTTCCGTAGTTTTGTTGATAATTTCTGCATTTTCGGTTATGTCGGCCTTTGCAAAGAGCGTGAAAGAGGCGGGAACTTTGATAGCTCCGCTTATGATCTTAATTATTCTTATGGGAATGGCCTCGATGTTTTTCACTGCCTCGCCGTCGATAGGGCTTTATCTCATTCCTTTACTCGGCAGCGGGCTGGCTATGGCTTCGATTATGTCTTTCTCCGCTTCGGGATTAGGCGTTGCTCTTTCGATAATCTCAAATATAGTAGTATCGTTGGGACTTGTAGTACTTTTGACGTTTATGTTCAAAAGCGAAAGAATTATGTTTAAAAAATAAGTTAAAAAGACTGCCTGATAGTAGGCAGTCTTTTATTTTTAAAAAATACTGTGCAGTCTTTTTTGCCGGAACAAGCCGAAGCGTAAACTTTACAGGTAGCTACTCCAAAGCTACCTTATGGCACACCGATCGGGCTGTTTAGTGCTGCTACATCCCTGTCCTGACACGGTTCGCAGTGATCGGTTGCATAAGACCTTGGTATCAACACCCCTTATAAAGCGCAGCCTTCCACTTGATCCGTCGGGAAAGACGTTCGGTCCTGCTATTGCGGATTGCAGGTTCAGGGCACCGCAAACTCCCCACTTAGCACAGCTTGGTAATTATAACAGATTTATTTAAAATTGGCAAGTCTTTTTGCCGTGCTTTTATTAGCTTGACATTTTTTTGTCCATAATCTAAAATGGTTACATATTTATAAAGGCGGTTAATTATGGCGGGTTGTTCGCACGATTGTTCGTCCTGTAAAGAGAATTGTTCTTCACGGGAAAAGAAAAGTTTAATAAAAGAATCTCATAAGATGAGTTCGGTTAAAAAAGTTATCGCCGTTGTAAGCGGAAAGGGCGGGGTAGGTAAATCTATGACCTGTGCGCTTCTTGCGGCGGCAGCTCAAAATGGCGGTAAGTCTACGGCTGTAATGGATGCCGACGTGACGGGACCGTCTATTCCCCGCATGTTCGGCGCAACTGAGCGCGCGGCGGGATCGGAGGAGGGAATTCTTCCCGTTGTTACTGACAGCGGTATACAGATTATGTCTATGAACGTCCTGCTTGAAAACGAGGCGGAGCCCGTAATATGGCGCGGTTCGCTTATTTCCGGCACGGTGCTTCAATTCTGGACGGACGTTATTTGGTCCGACGTTGATATTATGTTTATAGATATGCCGCCCGGCACCGGCGACGTGCCCCTTACGGTATTTCAAAGTATTCCTATTGACGGAGTTATCGTCGTTACCACTCCGCAGGATCTCGTCGGTATGATAGTGCAGAAGGCTATAAATATGGCCAATATGATGAAAGTGCCTATTTTGGGTATAGTGGAAAATATGAGCTATCTCGAATGCCCCGATTGCGGCAGAAAGATCTCTGTTTTCGGCGATAGCGCCGTGGACGCGCTTGCTCTTGAAAACGGTATACCTGCCGTTGCAAAGCTGCCGTTGGACAGAAATCTTACTATTGCTGCGGACGGTGGTAAAATCGAGCAGCTTAAAAACAATTATCTTACGGAATTTTTAAATAAAGTTTATAAGAAACTCAAATAAATTAAAGTTAAAAAGCCGCGCGGAATATTGCCGCGCGGCTTTTAAGGTTTTTTTTCCGGAAGGTGTTTCCAATATCGTACGGGCATATAGCCTCTCATCTGTTTTTCATGCGGACGTTCGGCTATATTTACGGCAATATAATACTTTTTCCACAGCGTTTCAAAAGCTTTTTCGTATTCAGAAAGGTAAACTTCGGCCTCGCCAGCATACGACATTATCCATTCGTGACCGTCGTAAAGTCCTGCAATTTTACGTTTGAGATCGTGAATTACAAATCTTTCGGATTTCAGCCGCTCGGCAAAATGCGGCATAAGCAGGTCTGTAATATCGTTGTCCGGGGTGTAAGGCGCGTACAATACTCCGCTTGCGCTTTCCATAAATCTAAGAAAGCCCTTTAACCTGTGTGTTTCGCCTTTGACTTTATAGGTAAGGTCGTTAAAATCTATTACTTCAGGCAGATTGTAAGCGTTTTTAATGGGAGACTTCGTAGCAAGAAGTCTTTTGATATACTCAAATGCGATTTGTTCTTTCAGTGAAGAACAGCTTCTCAGCACAAGCTCCGTATCATATACGCTTTCTTTGTCGTATTTTTCTATTCCTTTTTTAACTCTGTTGCTCTTTTCCCGATTTGTTTCTACCTGCACAAGCACGCTGTCAAGCGTAAGTTGTACTTCGTTATCGGACGTTATTATGCAGTTTTTATCGGAATAAGCGTCAAATACTGCGGTAAAAAAACCGTCGAAGGAGCCGTCGCATACAAAAATTTTCATTTATCAGATCTCACCTGTGAGAGCAGATAGGGCAGTGGAGGTTTCGGAAAACATATTCAGCTGTTCCGTAACCTCGCTTCGGCCTGCCAAAAGCAGGGAAGTTTTTACCTGCGAAAGACTTTCCGAACCGTAAAATTTTCCGTTGCAGGTTATAAAGTGTTTTGCTCTCTTTAATACTATGCGCATTTTTGCGAGATTATCAAAGTCTATTTTGCAAAATTTTCTTGTTTCGATTATTTTATATGCGCTTTTGGCGCCTATTCCGGGCACGCGCAACAGCGTCGAGAGCGGGGCAGTGTTTACCTCTACGGGAAAAAGCTGCATATTTCTTAATGCCCAGGCACATTTAGGATCATACTCGCTGGAAAGATTTTCATCTTCGCCGACTATTTCGTCTACATCGAACCCGTAATATCGTATAAGCCAGTCGGCCTGATATAGTCTGTGTTCTCTGAGAAGACCTGTTGCGGTATCGGGAAGTTTGTTGCTCTTTACGACCGGAATATAGGAGGAATAGTAAACTCTTTTCAGTCCCATATTTCTGTAAAGAGCTTCGGTAAGTTTTAAAATTTGTCCGTCGCTTTCAGGCGATGCGCCTATTATCATTTGTGTAGTCTGTCCCGCAGGGAGGACTCTGTTAATTTTTATTTTGTTTTCTCTGTCATATATCATTGCGTCGCGCAAACTTTTCATAGGCAATAGCAGACTTTGCTTTGTCTTTTGCGGCGCAAGCAATTTAAGCGATTGTTCGCTGGGTAGTTCTATGTTATAGCTCATTCTGTCCGCAAGTCTCGCCGCCTTGAAGGTTAGTTCTTCGTCGGCGTGAGGTATTCCTTTAAGATGAATGTAGCCGTTAAAATTATATACTTTTCTAAGTTTGGTAACCGTTTCACACAACAGTTCCATAGTCCTGTTCGGTGTTTCGAATACCGCGGAGGAAAGGAACAGTCCTTCTATATAATTGCGTCTGTAAAAATTGATTACAAGCTCGCATATCTCGTCGGGAGAAATCCTTGCCCGCCTTACGTCCGCGCTCTTGCGGTTGGGGCAGTATTCGCAGTCGTATATGCATTCGTTGCTCATCAAAATTTTGAGCAGGGAAATACATCTTCCGTCGGGGGTAAAGGAGTGGCATATTCCCCCGACGGAAGCGTTACCCAGTCCTCGGTTTCCGTTTACCCGATTGGAACCCGAGGAGGAGCAGGACACGTCGTATTTAGCGCTTTCTGTTAAAATTTCAAGTCTGTCTGCGTCCAACATAGCGTATTCCCTTAACACTTTGCTTTGCCGAAATACCCGAATTACGCAAAGAAAACAAATGTTTACTTTTATATAATAGCACCGCATAATCCGTTTGTCAACAGAATTTGGACGTCAAATTTGATTTTTTCACATATATTTCATAAGAATATTGATTGCATTTAACTTAAAGAGGTTACAATCAAAATAGGAGGAAGCTATGAAAGTACTAATTGTTGACGATGAAGAGATGATAAGGTGTGTATTGAAAGAGTATGTCGAGTTTGAGGGCGGAACGGCCTTTGAAGCAGTAGACGGAATGCAGGCGGTGAAGCTTTGCCGTGAAAACGATTTCGATATAATTCTTATGGACGTTATGATGCCCAGGCTTGACGGTTTTTCGGCGGTTAAGGAAATCAAGAAAATAAAGAATGTCCCCGTTATTATGCTTTCTGCGCGCGGCGAGGAGTACGATAAATTATTCGGTTTTGAAATAGGCGTTGACGATTACGTTACAAAGCCGTTTTCTCCCAAGGAAGTTATGGCGCGAATACACGCTGTGTTGAAGCGAGGCGCACAGGAGAACGTCAACGACGTTGTAACCTTTGAGGGACTGACTATCGATATGGTGGGAAGAAATGTATTCGTCGACGGAGAGAAAGCAGAGCTTACGCCCAAGGAATATGAAATATTGTTTTATTTCGTAAAAAACAAGGGCATAGCGCTCACACGCGAAAAACTTCTTATGGACGTATGGGGCTTTGATTTCTACGGAGACGACAGAACCGTGGATACTCATATTAAAATGCTTCGTTCCAATCTTAAACAGTACAGAAAATTTATTATAACTTTACGCGGATTGGGGTATAAATTTGAAGTCTGACGGCGGTCAAAAAGAAATAAAAAAAATTAAAAAGCCCAAAAGCGTAAGCGGCGCGATGTGGCGCTATTTCGTCCTGTTGGCAATTCTTTTAACCGTGCTTATTGAAGTCGTGTTTTTTATTATCGTTTCGAATACGTTTGAAAATCAGGCGCGCGATAGAATTACGAGTATCGGTCGTGAAGTAGAAGCCCAGTTGAGAAATCCTTTTGAACTGGAGGAGAGTATTTATCGCAATCGTCGTGAAGGTGTAAACGTTTTGCTCGTGTCAAGGGACTGGGAGGTCGTTGCGCCCCGCGATTACGACGAGGCTATGGGCGGAATAGATAACGTCAAGGAACGGCTTGTGGCTTTGGAGCGGGTAGGTATGTCGGAAGTATTCAGGGCTTCGGGGAATATCTATTACGTTTCCTGTGCGGAGTATATTGGCAAACCGCATTACTTGCTTGTGTCGTATTCGCTGTCGATAGTGCAGGACACTGTTCGCAATTTGCAGATTTACTTGTTGCTTATCGGTATAGGAGTAGTATTTATCGCCTTTCTTGTTTCAAGTGTGTTTTCGAGTAAAATTACGTCCGGACTTAAAACTATGTCCGATTCTGCGGTAAGGCTTGCAAAGCGCGATTATAAAGTTGAGTTCAATAACGTTGATTATCAGGAGCTTGCTAAACTTTCCGATACGTTGAACTATGTTAGGGACGAGGTAAAAAAGAGCGAAGATTTCCAGCGTGAGATTTTGGCCAACGTGACGCACGATCTTAAAACGCCGTTGACTATGATAAAGGCGTACGCGTCAATGATAAAGGAAATATCGGGAGACGATAAGGTCAAGCGTGAAAAGCATATTCAGGTTATAATAGACGAGGCGGACAGGCTTACGGGACTTGTAAACGACGTTCTTAGCGTGTCCAAGCTTCAATCAAATATAGATGCCTTGAATTTCAAAGTGTTTAACTTGACCGAGCTTGTTTACGGAATAATAAATAAATTCGGTTATTTACAGGAGAGCCAGGGCTATAATCTTATGGTTGATATCGATGCGAATATATATACGCGCGCCGACGAAGAGAAGATTAGCCAGGTAATATATAATCTGTTAGGTAACGCCGCTAACTATACGGGAGAGGACAAGACTGTATTTATAAGTCTTAAAACCTCTATGGACGGTAAACGCGTTAAGTTTTCCGTGCGTGATACCGGTAAAGGTATTGCGCGGGAGGAATTAGACGAAATATGGAACAGGTATTACAGGGTTAAGGAAAATCATACACGGCCTGTAAAAGGTACGGGATTGGGACTGAACATAGTCAAGGCAATACTTGAAAATCATTCGTTTGATTTTGGCGTCGATAGCGAGTTGGGCGCCGGATCTACGTTCTGGATAGATTTTCCTTGCGTTCCTTCGGAATTATAAATTAAATTCAATTATCGGGCGGTGCGGACGACGCGCCGCTTTTTATTTAAAAAAAATTACAAAAAAAACTTAACTTTGGTTATTTTTTTGTTGACAATTTCATAAACGGCGAATATAATATAAAATGTTAATTACGGTTAATATTTTAAAGGAGTAATTTATGCCTTTAGCTTTTGCATCGAAAAACAGAGAGTTGGAAATCAAAAAAGTCAACGTGCAGGAATCAATCAGAAAGCATTTACAGGAGATGGGAATAACGGTAGGGGGTAAGATAACTTTATTGTCTTCCGACGGCGGCAACGTCATAGTAATTGTTAAAGAAGGCAGGCTGTGTCTTGATAAAACGCTTGCAGGACGAATTTTGGTCGCTTAAAAAGCCCGCTTGCGCGGGTTAAAAAATACCTAAAAAATAAACCTAAGTTAATTTTAATATAGCAATTAAAAGGAGTAACAATGAAAAAGTTATTAAGTGATTTTAAATGCGGCGATCGCGGAGTGGTCGTCTCGGTAAAAGGCGAGGGAAGAATCAGACGCAGACTTTTCGATATGGGCGTTACTCCCGGGGCCGAGCTGACAATGCGTAAAAAAGCTCCCTTGGGAGATCCTATAGAGATAAATTTGCGGGGATACGAACTTACGTTAAGAAAAGAGGAAGCAGGATGCGTGGAGGTGGAAACGTTATGAAAACTTTTGCTTTGGCGGGTAATCCGAATTGTGGTAAAACTACGCTCTTCAATGCGCTTACAGGTTCGACGGCGCACGTCGGTAATTGGCCGGGCGTCACGGTTGATAAACGCGAGGGAATATATAAGAGCAGTAAGATAAAAATTAATATAGTAGATTTGCCGGGTATATATTCGCTATCGCCTTATACTCCGGAAGAAATAATTTCACGGAATTACATATTAAATGAAGCTCCCGACGGTATAATAAATATAGTAGACGCAACCAATCTCGAGCGTAATTTATATCTTACCACGCAGTTATTGGAAATGGATGTGCCAATGATAGTGGCTTTGAATATGTTAGACGAAGTTGAAAAAGTCGGCGACAGTATAGATGTAAAGGCTCTTGAAGAGAAACTCGGCGTTCCCGTGGTGGCAATCTCTGCTTTAAAAAGTAAGGGGATAAAAGAACTTATGGACAGAGCGACGGCTCTTCCCAAAACACGTGTAGGATATACTGTTCTTAGTGAACGGTTAAAAGAGAGCATTGCGACGGCAAAAGCTTTTTATGAGAAAGAAAATGCAAAGTCGCCGCTCTTTCACGCAATAAAATTGCTTGAAAACGACGAGCTTGAATTGGCTTGCGGCGGCGTTGAGGGACCACTTGACTTGATTTCCAAAGACATAGATTACGAAGCTGAAATAGCAGACGGAAGATACAAATATATATCGGAAAAACTTTCTAAAGTAAAGGTGAAAAGCGGTAAAAATATTATTACGAAGTCAGACAAAATCGACAGGGTTTTAACTCATAAGATTTGGGCTATACCCATATTCCTTGTAATTTTGTTGGCGGTATTTCATTTAACTTTTTCGGAAAATCTTTTATTTCTGAATGGTTTTACGGATAATCAAGCCTGGATGCCGACGCTTGTTGAACTTGGATTAGCAAGCGAAACCGACGGAGTTATTGAATATAATAATTTCGGCGTTGAAGTTTTGGCTGCGTTGTACGATGGTGCAGTTTACTCTCCGGGTGTAATCCTTACCAATTTTCTTAACCTATTTCTCGATCATATTTCAGACGGAGTAATAACTTTAATGGAAAACGGTGCCGCCGCAGAGTGGGCGACGGGGCTTGTCGGTGACGGAATACTCGGTGGTATTTTTGCGGTTTTGGGCTTTTTGCCTCAGATACTTGTGCTGTTTATGTTCTTTTCTATACTCGAAGACAGCGGTTATATGGCGAGGATCGCTTTCGTTCTTGACAGAATTTTTCGTAAATTCGGGTTGTCGGGGCGCGCGTTTATGCCGATGATAATGGGCTTCGGCTGTTCAGTTCCTGCGGCAATAAATACAAGAACCCTTTCCGATGAAAAGGAAAGAACGGCAACTATACGCGTAATTCCTTTCTTTTCCTGTGGGGCAAAATTGCCGATTTTAACTGCGGTAGCAGGTGGGATTGTGACGGCATTCGGAGTGGGAAACGCGGATTTGATAACATATGGTATGTATCTTCTGGGAATATGCACTGCCGTGCTGTGCGTTTTGCTTATGAGAAATACTTCGTTGAGAGGAGAAACGCCGCCGTTTATTATGGAGCTTCCGTCATATCATTTGCCGAGATTTAAAAATCTTATGCTTCATCTTTGGGATAAGGCCAAACATTTCGTTAAGAAAGCGTTCACGATTATTTTTGCTTCTACGGTAATTATCTGGCTTTTATCTCACTTATCCTGGAACTGGCGATATTTGTCCGATATTGAAATGCAACAATCGATACTTGCTTCCGTAGGTATGTTTATTCAGCCGTTATTCACTCCGCTGGGTTTCGGATCTCAGCTGGGAAAATTCGGTTGGGTGTTTGCCGTAGCTGCGGTTACAGGGCTTGTTGCGAAGGAAAACGTTATAGCAACTTTTACAACACTGGCGATCTGCGTCGGCGCGTACGCTGGAACGGGAACGGAAGGCGGAGTGGAAGAGTTAGCTGGACTGATAAATCTTATTGCTGTAGATAGCGGAGTTTCGCAAGCGGCATTTATTTCTGCATTGATTTCATTTATCGCGTACAATATGTTGACCGTTCCTTGCTTTGCGGCTTGCGCCACGGCAAAGGCGGAATTGCCTAAGGGCAAGTTTAAATTTACGCTTATTTTCTGGCTTGCGGCAAGCTATATAACTGCTGCTATGATTTATACGGTCGGCGCGTGGTGGTGGACGGTATTTATTTGGTTGACTGCCGTTTCAGCTATCGTGGTTTTAATCGTGCTACGAAATATCGGAAAGTTTGACATGCTTTCGTTGTTTTCTAAAAATAAAAAAGGAGATAAATTAAAATGAACGCAGTGGATATTGCGGTTGTAGTTACAGTCGGTCTTGCCGTTGTCGGAGTTATAGTTTATTTGATTTATAAAAAAGTAACTAGTAAAGGCGGATGTTGCGATTGCTCCGAGTGCGGTTGCACGGATTGCGGTAAGCATAAAAAAGAAAAGTAAATAAAGCCGCCTTTGTTGCAAATAACAAAGGCGGCTTTATAATTTTATTTTTTATTTTTGTTTTCGTCGTCTGGTTTGTTCTCTTTTGAGTTTATTGTGTACTCAATCTTATTGTTTGCTTTTAGCAGTTCGTTTATAAATTCTTCGTACCATTCTTCCTTGACTGCAATGACGATAAATGTGTGTTCGTTGAAGAATACGGAAAGTTTGTTAGTTTCTCTATCCAATACGATACTGTCGATTTTTTTAACGTCGTACTTGCTTTTTATAATTCCGAAACTTGTTTTAAACGTCTGTCCGTCTATAGAATAATAGGAAGAAAAGAGAAGGCTCAATAATATTACAAATAAGAGAATTGAAACAACGTACATCAACGAATAAGTGATAATGGGATAAACGGGATTTGCGGCGGATTTTATGCCGTCTGCAATAATGTAATATGTGTTTACTCCGGCGGCTGCAACGGACAGAACAAGTCCGAAATAGATAAAAGCCGTCATAAGCTTTGTAAATTTGTATTTGAAAATTCTCATAGCCGTATTATAACTGCGGTTTGTGAAAATTGCAACAAATTTCCGCTAAAATCCGATTTTCCGATACAAACTATTGAATTTATATGATTAAAGTGTTAAAATAATTTAAACAGAGTGAGGATTTTCTCGTATGATAAAGCTTATTAAAGGCGGAGTATATTATATGAGCGGCGCTATAGTGAAAGAAAGCGTTGCGTTTATGGTTGATAAAAAGAAACGTGCAGCGCAGAAAGGTACTATTACTTACGGTATACTTTCCGCGCACAATAAGGGCGATAGTGAAAATTTGAAGATTGCTTTCGACGGTTTGGTTTCGCACGATATAACTTACGTAAATATAATTCAGTCCGCCAAAGCTTCCGGTATGAGCGAATTTAAAACTCCTTATACTCTTACGAATTGTCACAATTCTCTTTGTGCCGTAGGCGGAACCATAAACGGAGACGATCACGCGTTCGGGCTATCCGCCGCTAAAAAGTACGGTGGAAATTATGTGCCCGCAAACCTTGCCGTTATCCACGCATATATGAGAGAATCCGAAGCTTGCTGCGGAAAAATGTTTCTCGGTTCGGACAGCCATACGCGGTACGGTGCGCTCGGCTCAATGGCAATAGGAGAAGGCGGGGGGGAAATCGTCAAGCAGCTTTTGGGCAAGACTTATGACGTTAAAATGCCCGAAATTGTGGCTGTTTATCTCAAAGGAAAGCCTAAAAAAGGCGTAGGTCCTCACGACGTATCGCTCGCATTGATAGCGGCAACGTTTAAAAAGGGTTTTTTGAAAAATAAGGTTTTGGAATTTGTTGGCCCCGGAATTAAAAATCTATCTTTGGATTTTAGATGCGGGATAGACGTAATGACTACGGAAACCGCTTGTCTTTCATCTGTGTGGGAGACCGACGCGGCTGTAGAAGAATACTATAAAATTCATGGGCGGGCGAAAGATTACAGAGAATTAAAACCGTCCGAGCCTGCATATTACGACGGCGCGGTCGTTATCGATTTATCGCGCATAGAGCCGATGATAGCTTTGCCGTTTCATCCGTCCAACGCGTTTACGATTGCCGAATTTTTGGATAATGCCGAAGATCTGCTTGCTATTGCGGAAAACACGGGCAACAAGATCACAGGCGGCGGTTTTAAGTTGCGCGATAAAATCAAAAACGGAAAAGTTTACGTTAATCAGGGAATAATAGCGGGTTGTGCAGGCGGTTCTTATGAGAATATAGCCGAAGCTTCCGAAATTCTGAAAGAGGGGATAAACGGCGCGGATTTTTCGATGAGTATATATCCTATGAGCCAGCCCGTATTCAAATGCCTTGCAGATAACGGATATATTTCTTCGCTTATAGGCGTAGGCGCAGTTGTAAAACCTGCTTTCTGCGGGCCCTGTTTCGGCGCGGGCGACACTCCCGCAAATAACGGGCTTTCCATAAGACACACAACGCGTAATTTCGAAAACAGAGAGGGAAGCAAGCCGGCAGAAGGCCAACTGTCGGCCGTGGCGCTTATAGACGCCCGCTCCATAGCCGCAACTGCGGCAAACGGCGGTGTTCTTACGCCCGCAACCGAATTCGAGTATGTGAGAAAGATAAAAAAATATTACTTTGATAAAAGCATTTATGAAAAAAGAGTGTACCGCGGCGTAGGGAATCCGCGCCCCGAGGAACAACTTGTTTACGGAAAAAATATTGCAGATTATCCCGAACAACTGTCTCTGCCGAAAAATGTTCTGCTCAGGGCGGCAAGCGTTCTTTACGACGAGGTTACGACAACAGACGAATTAATCCCTTCTGGAGAAACTTCTTCGTATCGTTCAAATCCATTAAGGCTTGCCGAATTTGCGCTGTCGAGAAAAGATCCTGCCTACGTCGGAAGAGCTAAGGCAATCAAGGCGGAAGAGGAAAACAGAAAGGCAAGCGGAAAGTTTACCGACGAGTTGTTGAAAGAAGTGGGAATTAAAATTGCTCCAGATACTGTATACGCAAGTTTTGTCGCGGCAAAAAAGCCGGGTGACGGCTCTGCCCGCGAACAGGCGGCGTCCTGCCAACGTGTTTTGGGTGGATTAGCTAACGTTGCGTTGGAATATGCTACAAAGAGATATCGCTCCAATCTGATTAATTGGGGTATGTTGCCGTTTATATGCCGTAATTTCGATTTTAAAACAGGAGATTTCATTTATATAGAAAACCTTTCCGAACTTCTTAAGGAAAAGGCAACGGCAATTCCCGCAAAACACGTTTCGGAAGGTAAGGTCAAGAATATTATGCTTGACATCGGCGCGTTGACCGATGAGGAAAGAGATATTATTCTTGACGGCTGTCTTATCAACTACAATAAGCGCAGATAACAATGACTTTTAAAGAAATATATTTATTAATCTGAATTTAAAGGCGTGTATAGCGACCTGAGGGTAAAGGTTGAATTTGGTGTAACTGAAGTTATGCCGTTTTTCCCAACCCCTCGAAAGAGAGGGTTTTTTATGTCGGAAAACAGACTTGCGGTTATAAGTATTATTGTGGAAAACAAGTCCAAAAGTTTGGATATCAATACGGTTTTATCCGAATTTGCCGATTACATAATCGGCCGTATGGGCGTGCCTTACAGGGCTAAAAAAGTGGCGATAATTTCAGTAGTTATTGATGCTCCGTCGGAGATTATCAATAAACTAACAGGGAAAATAGGTATGCTTGACGGCGTTACTGCAAAAACGCTTATGCATAAAGCTTAAGGAAGGTGTTTATGAAAAAAATATTTACGGCGTTGGCTTTGGTCTTTGCGGCAATGTTTGTTGCGGTGTGTGTTTCTGCTTGTGTAAAAACGGGTAATACGTCGCCGCGGATAAGCGTCTATTCTCCCGACGGCGCGCCGGCTTTGGGTATATCGAATCTTCTTGCGGGAAAGGAGAAGTTTGAAAATTTCAACACCGAATACCACGTTGTGGATCCTTTGGTCATACAAACTTACGTAAGCGGCAGAAATCCTGCGGCCGATGTTTGCGTTTTGCCCGTAAACCTTGCAGTCAAGTTATTGGGCAACGGAGAGCGTTACAGGCTTTTGGGAACGCTTACGCACGGAAATTTATATTTGCTTTCAAAAGAGAATAAGATCATTACCCCAAATAATATATCGGATTTAAAGGATAAAACAGTTGGCGTGGCCAATCTTGCTCAAGTCCCCGGATTAACAGTTAAGTTGATTTTGAAAGAATACGGGTTAACGGATTCGGTAAAACATATGGCTATAACCGCGCAGGAAGTCGGACTGAGAGATGATATAGACTACTTTGTAGTGCCCGAACCCGCCGCAAGCGCAAAAGTAAACGCCGTTAAAGATCTTGAATTTTCAGGCGATATACAAGCGCTGTACGGAGGTGAGGTCGGTTATCCTCAAGCTGTCGTTGTTGCAAAAAGTGAACTTGGAGGGGCTTTTTTGGATGAGTTTACCTCCGCGCTTGAAAAGAGCGGAGACTGGATTACGGATGAAAGCACGTCAATACAAGAGATTGCGGAAGCCGTTAAATCCCATTTGGCTCCGGGAATGCAGCCTGCCTTGACTGTTCAAAATTTATCGCTGTCCGTAATAAAGAATTGTTCGGTAAACTTTGTCCGTGCTGACGCTTGCAAAGAAGAAATAAAACAATTCATAGAAAAACTCAACGGAGTGAGTGAAAATTCGTTCGGCTCTCCGTCAGATAAATTCTTTTCGGGATACAAGACAAATTGAAGAATTTTTTTATTAAACGTAAAGACACTATATTACTTTCCATACTGTCCGTAATTATAATGTGGGTGGTCTGGATTGCGGCTTACTATTCCGTAAGGAATGACTTTGTAATTCCGTCGTTTTGGGATTCTGTTAAAAGCTTTTTTATCTGCTTGGGAGAAGGGGAGTTCTGGCTTGCTTTTTGCGTTACTTTTTTAAGAACGTTGGGTTCCTTCGTTATATCATTTATTTTTGGCGTTTCTTTTTCCGTTTTATCGGCTCTGAGCAAAATTTTTAAAGGATTGGTTCGGCCCGTTATCGTTGTTTTGCGCACCTTGCCCGCGCTTGCCGTTATGCTTATAATTTTGGTTTGGACAAATGCAGCTATTGCGCCAATGATAGTTACGGTTATGATGTTGTTTCCTGTTATATATTCTCAGGCGGAAGCGGCAATCGACGGTATAGACGGGGACATAATTCAAATGGCTGTTGTTTATAAAATCCCTGTTAAAGAGCGGTTTACTAAAATATATTTGCCGCAGATAACGCCGGATCTATTCGTACAAGTGGGCGCTGACATTTCACTGGGTTTGAAAGTAATGATCTCTGCGGAAGTTTTATCCAACACTTTCGGCAGTTTGGGCGGGTTAATGCAGGACGCCAGGTTTTATACGGATATGCCGCGGTTGGCGGCGTTAACTCTTGCCGCCGTATTTGCAGGCCTAATAATCGACGTGTCTTTTTCACAGTTTAAAAGAGTAAACGCAAAGTGGCGGGAGAGTTCGCCTTTATGAGAATAGAAAATCTGACAAAAAAATACGGAGAAAATACCGTTTACGAAAATTTTTCGCTCGATATAAACGAAGGTGAAATAACTTGCATTTTAGGTGAAAGCGGCAGTGGTAAGACTACACTGTTGAGCTGTATAGCGGGGATAACCGATTTTGTGGGTGAAATATCTGGGGTAAAATGTTCTTACGTTTTTCAGACGCCGCGGTTGGTGCCTAATTTGACTGTTTATAACAATCTTAAACTTGTTTGTTCCGACGATAACAATATTAAGGAAATACTCGACGGTCTTTTTATAAGAGATAAAAGAAACAGTTATCCCATAAGCCTTTCAGGCGGACAGGCTCAACGTGTCTCTCTTGCAAGAGCGATGCTGGCCGATAGCGACATCATTCTTATGGATGAACCGTTTTCGTCGTTGGATATGAAGTTGAAAAGAGATATTTCTCTGCTCTATAAAGATTGGCAAAAAAGCTCTGCAAAAACAACTTTGATTGTAACGCACGACGTGGATGAAGCGATATTTTTCGCCGACAGGATTATCGTTTTAAAGGATGGAAAAATAGCGTTTGACGCGGTTAAAGAAAAAATATCTCGTGATGGCATAGTTTCTTTATTGCTCGATACTTGACAATGGTAATTACGTTATTTATAATTAATTTATAAAGATTTAACGGGAGTTTTATATGAAAAAGTTTTTTAAGGAATTTAAAGAATTCATAACCCGCGGCAACGTCCTGGATATGGCGGTAGGTATCATAGTAGGCGGCGCGTTTACTGCGATTATTACTGCGCTTGTAGGCAATATTCTTACGCCGTTGATTAACTGGATACCAGGAGCGGACAACACGGGTGCATTGCAGGTTGTTTTGAGAGCGGCGGTGATTGATCCCGAAACAAATGCTGTAATCACTCCAGCACTCGTAATAGATTTCGGCGCTGTGATATCCGCTGTAATTTCATTCCTTATAACGGCTTTTGTGTTGTTTATAATCGTAAAGGCTGTAAATTCTGCCCGCGCAAGGGGTGAAAAGCTTAAAGAATCGCGCAAAAAGAATAAAGACGGTGAACCCGTTGCGGAAGAGGTCGTTGCTGAACCTGCGCCTGCACCCGCGCCTGTCGTTCCCGCCGTTACCACGGAGGAGTTGCTTGCGGAAATAAGGGACCTTTTAAAGGCGTCTAAAACGGATAAAGAATAAAAAACAAGGCCGTGTACATAGAGCGCACGGCCGTTCTTTTTTGGCTATTATATATAAATTCGGGTTTGTCAAGTATTTGAGAATAAAAAAGTAAAATTTTTACTTTTAAATTTTTGAAAATGTGTTTTTAAAAGGTTTTCTTTATCAATATGTTGTGTTATAATTAAATCATCATTTGCAAATAAGGGATTATCCTACTACCATAAAGGTAAATCCCGAACGGTAAGCAAGGTAAAAAAACCATATATTCAGAACGGCGATAACGGGCAGTAAAACCATAAGTAAAATGTTTTTAAGCCGATAGCGCATTACGAACATACTTATATAAATTGCCAGCGCGCCGCCTAAAATGGCCGTAAGTATGAGTTTTCCGTCGCCCGTAGGCTTGTTGTCTTCGGTACCGAACTCATCTTTTTGAGATTTTATCAGTACAACTGCGTAAAAATTTACAGCCAGAATATATACCGAGAAGATAATATACAGAAGTATCATACTTTAAGTATGGCTAATATAAAGTAAATCAAACTATACGGAGTGATAAAATGCCTAAGATAGCTATTTTAATGGGCAGTAAGTCTGATTTCAGCGTTGTAAAACCTGCGGTAAGCGTAATTAAAAGCTTCGGGGTTGAAGTCGAAGTAAGAGTTATATCGGCACATCGCACGCCTGAGGAGGCGCACGCATTTTCGGCAGACGCGCAAAAGAACGGTTTCGAGGTCATAATATGCGCCGCGGGGAAGGCCGCTCATCTCGGAGGGGTTATTGCGTCCGTTACCGCTCTGCCCGTAATAGGTTTGCCCGTTAAAACGGATATGATGGGAGGATTGGACAGCTTGCTGTCTATAGTTCAGATGCCTTCCGGTATTCCCGTAGCTACTGTGGGAGTAAACGCAGGCGAAAATGCGGGGCTTCTTGCTTTGCAAATTCTCGGTGTCAAATATCCCGAAATAAACGAGAAACTTTACGACTATAAATTAAAAATGAGAGAAAAAATAAATTCCGACGATTTAGCTCTGCAAAAAGAAACGGAGCTGATTTAAAGTACCCGCATACCCTTGCGGGTATTCATATTTTTCAGAAAAAATGCCGTAAAACGGTGAAAAGTTTAAGGAGTAAAAAAATGGAGAAAAAGGAACAGCTTTACGAAGGCAAGGCAAAAAAAGTCTATGCAACCGAAAATCCCGATTACGTAATCGTATCTTATAAAGACGATGCTACGGCTTTCAACGGCCTTAAAAAGGGAACGATCGCAGGCAAAGGCGTCATCAACAACAAGATGAGCAATATGATGATGTCTATGCTTGAAAAGAAAGGCATACCCACTCATTTGATAGAGCAGATCGACGACAGAAATACAATAGTTAAAAAAGTGGAAATCGTTCCTCTCGAAGTTATTATAAGAAACGTTGCAGCAGGCAGTTTTTCAAAGAGATACGGCGTAGCGGAGGGAACTGCTTTCAAAGCTCCTACGATAGAATTTTCGTATAAAAATGACGATTTGGGTGATCCCCTTATTAACGACTATCACGCGCTCGCTCTCGGTCTTGCTTCGGTTGAAGAGATCGAAACGATTAAGAAAATGGCGTTTGCCGTAAACGAGGCGATGAAGGAATTCTTCAAGGAACTCAACATCGATCTCATTGACTTCAAACTCGAATTCGGCAGATTCAAAGGGCAGATCGTGCTTGCGGATGAAATCTCGCCCGATACCTGTCGTTTCTGGGAAGCGGGTAGTTGGGACACCACAAAGCACGTCAGTCTCGATAAAGATAGGTTCCGCCGCGATCTCGGTGGAGTGGAAGATGCTTACGAAGAAATATTCAAGAGAATCAGCAAATAAATCTTTAAGGAAGATCTATGTATTTAAGAACAAAAAAAGCGCCGTTTGACAGTATGGAAGAGGAGTGCGGAGTATTCGGAGTCTATTCTCAGGAGAACAGAAACGTAGCTCACACCGTATACTACGGCCTTTATGCCCTGCAACATAGAGGGCAGGAATCGGGCGGCATAGCGGTAGCATTTGCCGATAAAATAACTTATTACAAGGGAATGGGATTGGTTTCCGACGTGTTTGCGAACGGTCATATCGACAGCTTGCCTGAAGGCGATATAGCTATAGGACACGTGCGCTATTCCACTACGGGCGCAAGTCAGCTGTTAAACGCACAGCCCGTTGTATTTACGGGCAAATGCGGTAAAATGGCGGTCGCTCACAACGGTAATCTGACCAATACCAAGCAGTTGCGCGATGAACTCATTGCGCAGAACGCGGTATTCCAGACTACCATTGATTCGGAAGTAATAGCAATACTCATCAACAGCTTATCCGACGGCGATCTTTTGAACGGCGTTAAATCTGCGTGTCTCAAGTTAAAGGGATCATATGCCCTTGTTATAATGACTTGCGATAAACTCATAGCCGTACGTGATCCTTACGGCATACGTCCTTTATGCATAGGAATGGCCGACAGCGACGTAGTTGTTGCAAGTGAAACTTGCGCTCTCGATGCGGTAGGCGCCAACTTTCTGCGTGACGTAAAACCGGGTGAAATAGTAGTTGTTGACAGCGAAGGAATTCATTCCCATATGATGGAAGGCGTCCCTGCGCAGTCGCGTATGTGTATTTTCGAATACGTCTATTTTGCACGTCACGATTCCGTTCTGGACGGTTTGAGCGTATATGAGGCAAGAAAGGAAGCCGGAAAACTTCTTGCAAGGCATTTTCCCGTTGAAGCTGATCTTGTTTCGGGCGTGCCCGATTCGGGCAACGTCGCCGCGCGCGGATATTCGGAGGAGAGCGGTATACCTTTTGTTGAAGCTCTCGCCCGTAACAGATACGTGGGGCGTACGTTTATTCAGCCCGATCAGCGCCAGCGTGAGAACAGTCTGAACGTAAAAATGAACGCATTGCGCGGAAACGTACGTGGCAAACGAGTAGTACTTATAGACGATTCCATTGTCCGTGGTACGACAATGAGAAAAATCATAAAGATGTTAAGGGATGCAGGGGCAAAGGAAGTACATATTCGTATATGTTCTCCCGTAATAAAACATCCCTGTCATCTCGGTATAGATATACAGACTTATTCGCAACTTATAGGCGCGTATAAAAACGAAGATCAGATTTGCGAAAGTCTCGGCGCGGACAGCGTAAGATATCTTACGATAGATCAGCTTTTGAGCACTTGTGAAGGGGCAAAAACGGGATTTTGTCTCGGCTGTTTCAACGGCGAATATCCCTACCCGCTTGCAGGATATAAAGCGGATAAACTCAAACTCGAATAGAAAAATAAATCGGAGATAAAAATGGCTAATTCAATTTCATATAAGGACAGCGGAGTCGACGTAGAGAGAGGGTACGAAGCCGTAAAACTGATGAAAAAATATGTAAAATCTACATATACCGAAGGCGTTCTCGGAGACCTCGGTTCGTTCGGCGGATTTTTTAAAATGCCCAAGATTAAAAATCCCGTGCTTGTTGCCGGTACGGACGGCGTCGGCACAAAGCTTAAATACGCTATAATCGCTGACAAGCACGATACGATAGGTATAGACGCTGTGGCAATGTGCGTCAACGATATAATCTGTCAGGGCGCAAAGCCGTTGTTCTTTCTCGATTATTTTGCAACGGGTGCGCTCAGCCCCGAAAAAGTTGCCACGGTAGTATCCGGCGTTGCCAAGGGATGCCGTCAGTCGGGCGCGGCGCTAATAGGCGGAGAAACGGCCGAAATGCCGGGATTCTATCCCGAAGGCGATTACGACATCGCAGGTTTCGCGGTCGGCGTGGTCGATAAAAAGAAGATAATAAATGGCAGTAATATTAAAAAGGGTGATATACTTATAGGAATCAAGTCGAGCGGCATTCACTCCAACGGCTATTCGTTGGTCCGCAAACTTTGGGGCGAAGATATTTCAAAGTTAAGGATTTATGACGAGGAACTCGGCGCTTGTCCTATCGATGTATTGCTTACACCTACAAAGATATATGTAAACAGCATCTTATCGCTCATAAACGTGGTAAAGGTTAAAGGTATTGCCCATATTACGGGTGGTGGATTTATCGAGAATATTCCCCGTATATTCCCCGAAGGTATCGGCTGTGAAATAGACATCAATTCATACGAAGTTCCGGCGGTATTCAAGGTAATGCAAAAGCGTGCCAACATCTCGGATGAGCAGATATATAACACTTTCAATATGGGTATAGGTATGGTCGTTTGTGTCGATCCCAAAGACGTAGACGTAACCATAAAGCAGCTTGAAAAGACGGGAGAGGACTGCGTTATACTCGGCAGGACCGTCAAAGGCAAAGGGGTAAAACTTAAATGAAACGCATAGCCGTATTCGCCTCAGGCGGAGGAACGGATTTTCAATCTATAATCGACGCGAACGAGCGCGTACGGTTTTGCGACATAGTTTGTCTTATTGCTTCTAAGTCGGGAATAGGCGCCATAGACCGTGCGTTAAAACACAATATATCTACGGCCGTATTTTCCAAAAAAGATTATCCCGATCTGGAAGAGCTATATAAAAAATTGACCTATTACCTCAATTTAAACAGAGTTGATTACATAGTGTTGGCCGGCTGGCTTAAAATTATCCCCGAAAGTTTTGTAAAAGCTTTCGAGGACAAAATAATAAATATTCATCCTTCGCTTATACCTGCTTTTTGCGGCGAAGGTTATTACGGTTTAAAAGTGCATCAGGCAGTCGTAGACAGTGGAGTTAAAATTTCGGGATGTACCGTACATTTTGTGAACGAAGTTCCCGACGGCGGCGCGATTATCGCGCAGAGAGCCGTAGAGGTAAAAACGGACGATACCGCGGAAAGTCTTCAAAGTCGCATCTTGGCGGAAGAGCATAAACTTTTACCTTATTGCGTCAAAAAGCTTTGCGAGGGAAAAATCATTAAAACAGGCAGAAAAGTTGCCGTAATCGATTGACGGAGGAAATTAAAATGGTTATGAAAAAGAGAGCGCTTGTAAGCGTGTCTGACAAAGCTGGCGTAGTCGAGTTTTGCAAAGGACTTGTAGAAAACGGTTTCGAGATTATTTCGACTGGCGGAACGGCTAAGGCGTTGAAGGACGCAGGTATAAAGGTCATAGGAATTTCCGATATAACCGGTTTCCCCGAATGTCTTGACGGCAGAGTAAAAACTCTTCATCCCAATATTCACGCGGGATTATTGGCCATGCGTTCCAATCCCGAGCATATGGCGCAACTTGAAAAGCTAAATATAAATACTATAGACATAGTATGCGTAAATCTCTATCCTTTCAAAGCTACTCTTGCGAAGGGAGCCGATTTTGCGGAATGTATTGAAAATATAGATATCGGCGGACCTACTATGATTCGCGCGGCCGCTAAAAATTATCAGGATGTCGCAGTTATCGTAGATCCTGCCGATTACGGTAAAGTTCTTGATGAACTTGCCAACGGCGGCGTCACCATTGAGACAAAGAAATATCTCCAATACAAAGTATTTGCACATACTGCGGTATATGACAGCCTTATTTCAAATTATTTGGCGGCACAGCTTGGGATTACTTTCCCCGATCAGGTTACTTTTTCTTATGAAAAAGCGCAGGATATGCGTTATGGTGAAAATCCTCAACAGCAGGCTGTTTTCTATAACGAACAGTTTATTCGTAAAGGTTCGCTTTCGTCGGCAAAGCAGCTTTGGGGTAAGGAGCTTTCCTATAACAACATCAACGATGCAAACGGCGCTTTGGAACTGTTAAAGGAGTTCGGTTCCGTTCCTGCGGTAGTGGCTTGCAAGCATGCAAATCCTTGCGGCGTCGGTACAGGAAACAGTGTATACGAAGCATATATGCGGGCGTATGAAAGCGATCCCGTGTCGGTTTTCGGCGGAATACTTGCAATTAACGGTACTGTCGATAAGGATACCGCGCTTGAAATAAATAAGATATTCATAGAAATAGTTATGGCTCCCGACTTTGCCGACGAGGCTTTGGAAGTTTTAAAACAGAAAAAGAATATAAGACTTTTACAGATAGAAAACATTTCAGCAAGGCGTGAAAATACCGCTTTCGATATGAAAAAAGTATACGGCGGGCTTTTGGTTCAGCAATACGACGAAAGTCTTTTGCACGGTGAAGATTTAGGGCTTTTAAAGAAGAAAGCGGAAGTTGAAGTTACCGAATTGCCCAGCGGAAAGCATAAGACCGTCTACGGCCTGGGAGTAGTAACGGATCGCGCTCCTACGGAAGAGGAGATAGAAGCTTTACTCTTTAACTGGAAAGTAGTTAAGCATACGAAGTCAAACGCTATAGTCATAGGCAAGCAAGGAAGAACTACCGGAATCGGTATGGGACAGACTAACCGTATATGGGCGGCTCAACAGGCTATCGCTCATGCAGGCGTGGAAGCAAAAGGCTCTGTAATGGCTTCCGATGCGTTTTTTCCTTTCCCTGATTGCGTTGAGGAATGCGTAAAAGCGGGAATAACCGCAATAATTCAGCCGGGCGGAAGCATACAGGATAAAGCTTCTGTAGAGGCGTGTAACGCTGCGGGTATTGCAATGGTATTTGTAGGCGACAGACATTTCAAACACTGATATATTGCGCTTTATCGAGGATAAAATATTATGAACGTTTTAGTTATCGGCAACGGCGGAAGGGAACACGCGATACTTCTTTCACTAAAAAAGAGCGCTCGCGTTGAAAAATTGTATTGTATGAAGGGTAATGCAGGCACGGCGCAAATTGCGGAAAACGTGGACGTTGATTATATGAACGTCGAAGCGGTGAAAGCGTTTGCTTTGGCACATCCCGAAATCGACTATTATGTAGTTACTCCCGACGATCCTTTGGCAATAGGCCTTGTTGACGAGTTAGAGGGCTTAGGTAAACGTTGTTTCGGACCGAGAAAGAATGCTGCGATAATCGAGGCGAGCAAAGCTTTTTCCAAAAAGCTTATGCAAAAGTACAATATACCGACGGCCGAAGCGGCAACCTTCGATAATTACGGCGACGCGTTGGAGTATGTCAGAAGAAAGAGCGCTCCCATTGTATTAAAAGCCGATGGGCTTGCGCTTGGTAAGGGCGTATTAATTTGCGAGGATATTAAACAGGCGGAGGAAGGGCTTAAAGAGATAATGCTCGATAAGTCATTCGGCAATGCCGGAAACGTAATAGTAATCGAAGAATGTATGCGCGGATTGAAGTACAATCCGGGCGAAGAAGTTTCGGTTTTGGCGTTTACTGACGGGAAGACAATAGTTCCAATGATAACTTCCTGCGATCATAAGAGAGCGGGAGATAACGATAAAGGCTTGAATACGGGCGGTATGGGAACCTTTTCTCCCTGTCCGTTCTGGACGGCCGATCTTGAAAAGGAAGTCCTTGAAAAAATTATGATCCCCACAATGAACGCGATGAATGCCGAGGGTAGAACGTTTAAAGGGTGTCTCTATTTCGGCTTGATGCGTACGGATAAGGGAATGAAGGTGGTCGAATATAATTCGCGTTTCGGAGATCCCGAAACACAGGTAGTTTTACCGATGTTAAAGACCGATCTTTTGGATATATTCGAGGCCGTAACCGATGAAAGGTTATCCGATATAAAGATTGAATGGGAGAGCGGCGCGTGCGTATGCGTGGTGCTTGCAAGTGGAGGATATCCCCTGGCATATGCTAAGGGCAAGGAAATAAAAATAGGCGACGTAGGCGACGTAACGCTTATTCATGCGGGCACAGCTGTTAAAGACGATAAACTTGTAACAAACGGTGGACGGGTTCTCGACGTTGTAGCCAAGGGTAAAAATATCGACGAAGCGAGAGCTAAAGCATATAAAGCGGTTGATAGCATCGACTGGGATAATATTCAGTTCAGAAAAGATATAGGCATAAAATACAGACAAGGTTGAGTATGATTTACAGAATTTTCGTAGAAAAAAAAGATAATTTACAGGCAAAGAAAGTAAAGGAAGACGTTCGCAATCTTCTTAAAATAGATGTAAAAGACGTGCGTAAACTTATCCGTTACGACGTAGAAGGTCTCAGCGAAGAGGAATTTGCTTCGGCCGTTCCGTGCGTATTTTCCGAGCCTCCCGTAGATAATGTTTATTATGAGACCGTGGAATTCGGCAGCGACTATAAAGTGTTTGCAACGGCATATCTTACGGGACAGTACGATCAGCGCGCCGACAGCGCGGCGCAGTGCGTTCAGCTTCTCACACAAAAGGAACGTCCTTTAATCAAATGCGCCAATCTTTACGCTGTGTCGGGAGTGGACGAAAAACAGCTTGAAAAAATCAAGAGACACCTTATCAACCCTGTTGAAAGCGAAGAAATCGGTTTGGAAAAACCTGTTTCGCTTGTACACGTTTCAGTTGCGGCAGACGACGTAAAGGAAGTCGAAAACTTTATAAATTTTTCCGATAAGCAGATTGAATCGTACCATTCAGAAATGGGGCTCGCTATGTCGGTTGAAGACTTGATTTTCGTGCGTTCCTATTTCAAGAGCGAAAATCGCAATCCCACCGAGACCGAGATTAAAGTTATAGATACATATTGGTCTGATCATTGCCGTCATACGACTTTTGCGACAGAAATTAAGTCGGTCGAGATAAACGGCAACAACTCACACATTAAAAGAGCTTACGATCTGTATAAAAATTTGTTCGACGAACTATATAAAGACAGGAAAGACAAATATCCCTGTCTTATGGACATTGCCACGATTGCAGTCAGAAAACTTAAAAAGGACGGCAAACTGGCAAATCTCGACGAGTCGGATGAAATAAACGCCTGCTCCATTAAAATCGATGCGGAGCTGGACGGTAAACCCTGCAAGTATACGGTTATGTTTAAAAACGAGACGCATAACCACCCTACGGAAATAGAGCCTTTCGGCGGAGCGGCCACCTGCCTTGGCGGCGCAATTCGTGATCCGCTTTCCGGCAGAACTTATGTGTTGCAGTCTATGCGCGTTACAGGTTGCGCAGATCCTACCGAACCTATCGAAAATACTCTTCCCGGTAAACTCCCTCAAAGAGTAATAACAAAGACGGCGGCTGCAGGATTTTCTTCTTACGGCAATCAAATAGGATTGGCAACGGGACAGGTAGACGAAGTCTATCATCCCGGATATAAGGCCAAGCGTCTTGAAACGGGATTTGTGGTAGGCGGCGCGCCTTCGGATATGATTTATCGTGAAAAACCTGCAAAAGGCGACGTTATACTTCTCTTAGGCGGAGAGACGGGCCGCGACGGTTGCGGTGGAGCAACGGGTTCATCTAAGGCTCACGATAAAAAATCGGTGCAGACATGCGGCGCGGAAGTTCAAAAGGGCAACGCACTTACAGAGAGAAAACTTCAAAGGCTTTTCCTCAACAAAAAAGCAACGACGATGATCAAAAAGTGTAACGACTTCGGCGCTGGCGGAGTTTCGGTAGCAATAGGAGAACTGGCCGACGGACTGATCATCGAACTGGATAAAGTGCCTAAAAAGTACGAGGGGCTGTCGGGAACAGAACTTGCCATATCGGAATCTCAGGAGAGAATGGCTGTAGTCGTTGCCGCTGAAAACGTAGAAAAGTTTGCGGCGCTTGCGGCCGAAGAAAATCTTACAGCAACGGCTGTCGCAACGGTTACCGATGACAGAAGAATGAAGATGTATCATCGCGGAAAAGCTATAGTGGATATTTCCCGCGATTTTCTGGATACCAACGGCGTAAAACAGGTTGCCGACGCGGAGATCAACGAAAGCGTTACCGGTTTCTTTGATGCTCCAGCAAAATGCTCGTTTGAAGAAAAATTTGCAGAGGTTTTATCTCAGCTTAACGTCTGCTCCAAAAAAGGACTTGCGGAAACATTTGACAGCACAATAGGCGCTAAGTCAATATATATGCCTTTCGGAGGAAAGTATCAGCTTACCCCTGTAATCGCTATGGCGGCGAAATTGACGGGCGGCGAAACTGACGATTGTACCGTATCCGCATACGGTTACAATCCCGAACTTATGTCGTCATCGCCTTTTACAGGTGCGATATATTCGATAGTAGCTTCCGTATCCAAAGTAGTTGCAAGCGGAGCAGCGTATGAAGACGTTCGTTTGACTTTGCAAGAATTCTTTATGCGTCTTCGCGACGATAAGAAGAGATGGGGCGTTCCGCTGTCCGCTCTTTTGGGCGCGTTATATGCGCAGATTAACCTGGGCTTGGGCGCGATCGGCGGCAAAGATTCTATGAGCGGAACTTTTGAAAATATCGACGTGCCGCCCACTTTGATATCTTTTGCGCTTGCTCCCGCAAAGGCAAGCAAACTTATAACTAACGTTCTTAAAAACGATGGGCAGAAATTATATTCACTGCCCGTTCCTAAGGATGAAAATGAAATTCCCGATTTTGAAGCACTTAAAAAGTTATATTCGCTTGTAAATGCGGGAATTAAGAACGGTAAAATTATATTTGCGACTGTCTGCGAAAAGGGCGGCGCGGCGGCGGCCGTAGCAAAGTCATGTTTCGGCAACGGCTTGGGCTTTGAATTCGAATGCGATTTTGATACGCTTTTCAAAGAGGGATACGGCGATATAATAGTTTCCGTTGAAAACGAAGCGGATATTATCGGCGTCGAACACTTCTATCTCGGAAAAACAGTTGCAAACGGTTTTAAACTCGGCAACGAAAAAATCGTATCCGATAGAGCCGTTTCGGCATTCACCGATAAATTGGAGGGAGTTTTCCCGACTACGGCTTTACAGGAAGGAATTATTCCAGATTGCGATTATAAAGGCAAAGGAAGATATTCTTCTATCGCCGTAAAAACGGCTAAACCCCGAGTGTTCATTCCTGCTTTCCCCGGAACGAATTGTGAACTCGACACTGCGAGAGCTTTCAGACTCGCAGGCGCAGAAACGGAAATTCTCGTAATAAAAAATCTTACGGCTTCAGACATCGAGGAGAGCGTTCAGGCAATTATTAAAGCGGTGGACAGGGCTAATATTATTGCTTTCCCAGGCGGCTTTTCGGGTGGAGACGAACCCGACGGTTCGGGCAAATTTATTGCGACGACTTTTATGAACCCCGCCGTGTCTGAAAGGATTATGGAACTTTTGAATAATAGAGACGGTCTTGCCATAGGTATTTGCAACGGTTTCCAGGCGCTTATAAAGCTTGGGCTTGTGCCTTACGGAGAGGTGAGACCTCTGGTAAGCGGTGCGCCTACGCTTACGTTCAATAATATAACGCGTCACGTTTCTACAATGGTAAATATCCGCGTGGCTTCGACGCTCAGTCCTTGGCTTTCGGGTTGCAAAGTTGGAGAAGTCTATTCCGTGCCCGTTTCCCACGGTGAAGGCAAGATAGTCTCTCCCGTAGAAGAACTTGAAAAGATGAGAAAGGTCGGACAGATAGCAACGCAATACTGCGGGCTTGACGGTAAGCCCACCATGACAGGGCCTTATAATCCTAACGGCAGTACCTGGGCGATAGAGGGAATTACCTCACCCGACGGCAGGGTATTCGGTAAAATGGGACACAGCGAAAGAATGGGTGATAATCTGTATAAGAACTATGACGGCAACTTCGATATGAAAATTTTCGAAAGCGGAGTCAAATATTTTAAATAAAGATCAGTTGAAGGTAAAATTATGAAATGCTTATTTTGCGGGTGTGAAGACAGTAAAGTAATTGACAGCCGTTCTGCCGACGAAGGCAGGACAATCAGGCGTCGTAGAGAGTGCACTAACTGCGGAAAGAGATACACCACGTACGAAACAATAGAAGATACTCCCGTACTTGTAGTTAAGACAAGCGGACTTCGCCAGGCGTTCGATTCGCGCAAAATCAAGAACGGCATAATTAAGGCGTGCGAAAAACGTCCCGTCTCGCTTACGGCGATAGACGAGATGGTTACAGCCGTTACCAAAAAGGTCTATAACTCCTTGGAGCAGGAAATCTCCTCCAAAGAAATAGGCGAAATGGTAATGGAAGAGCTAAAAAAACACGATGAAGTGGCGTATGTTCGCTATGCGAGCGTATATCGCTCGTTTAAGGACGTGGAAAGCTTTATGCACGAACTGCAAAGATTAATGGACAATAAAAAACTGTAATGGCTGAAACAACAAAAAAAGTTTTAATCGGCGGCGTTCCCGTAGGCGGCGGAGAGCAGGTTAAAATCCAATCAATGTGTACAACCAAAACTTCAGACGTGGAGAAAACGGTTGCTCAAATATCCGCTTTGGAAGCCGCGGGGTGCGACATAATCCGCGTTTCCGTTTTAGATAAAGAAGATGCCGCGGCTATTAAAAAGATTAAGACGAAGATTGTTATTCCGCTTGTTGCGGATATACATTTTTCATCCGAACTGGCTTGTCTTGCCGTTGAAAACGGTGCCGATAAGGTAAGGGTTAACCCTGGTAACATCGGCGGAGAGAGCGGAGTAAAAAGGGTGGCGGACTGCCTTAAAATGCACAAAATACCCGTGCGCGTCGGCGCAAACACAGGCAGTATTGAAAAAGAATTTTTAAATAAATTCGGTAGAAACGAATTTGCACTTGTCGAAAGCGCGCTTGCCGAAGTTTCCGCATTTGAAAAATTCGGGGTAAACGATATTGTAATTTCAGTAAAAGCTTCGGACGCTCCGCTTACTGTCAGGGCTTATAGGTTGCTTTCGGCGCGTACAAATTATCCTTTGCACATTGGGGTTACCGAGGCGGGAACGGAAGAAATGGCGGTGGTCAAATCAAGCGCGGCTCTCGGTTCGCTGTTGATCGACGGTATCGGCGATACTTTGCGAATTTCCGTGACCGACGATCCCGTAAAGGAAGTAAAAATCGCAAAGCGACTTTTGCGTGCCGTAGGTTTGGATAAAAAATTCGTAAACGTAATATCCTGTCCCACTTGCGGGAGATGTCGTTGGAACTCTATGGAGTTGGCAAAAAAAGTCACTGCGTATACGGAAAATGTAAATAAGCCCTTGAAAATTGCGGTAATGGGTTGTGTTGTTAACGGCCCGGGTGAAGCAAAGGATTGCGATATAGGTATTGCGGGAACAGAGAATTATTGCATAATTTTCAAAAATGGTGAAATTATTAAAAAAATAGCTTCAAATGAGGCCGAGGCGGAGTTTATCAAAGAGATAAACGTTTTGTTAAATGACAGATAATATATTATTGGAATTGCGTTCTTCAAACGCGAATTTCAGAAATGCAATATTTCGTCCGTTGACGGTTAATCGGGCAAAAAAATCGGTATCGGTAAATATTGTTACCGATTTAGCTTTTACTCTTGAGGATAAAGAAACGGCATTCAAAGTTTTGCGAAAATATGTTCCCGAGTATTTTTCGCTTGAAATAGAAATTACCAAACTTTCGCCCGATTGCGAAATGATAAAAAGAAAAGTCTTGGAATACATTGGCTTTTGTTCTAAAGCCGTGCTTGCGACGCTCGATCAAAATGATATAAGCGTGGAAAAGCGTGAAAACGGTTTCTATTATACGATTTCCGTATTAAAATCGCTTGCCCCCGTAGATTTGTGTTCACAGATTGATAAGCTTTTGAAAAATAATTATTGCGGAGAATTTGTTGGAGAACTCATATTCTCCGATAAGGATATTGATGATATCGAGGTGGAAACCGAGCCCGATGAGATTGAGTTCGAAATGCCCATAAGAAGATTTCCCATAGTGGATTTCAACCCATTAGAGGGCGAAAAAATACAAACTTATGCAGTTTATCTCGCCGACTTAAATCTTGTCAGAGACGAGGTCGTGTTATGCGGAATAATCGAGGACATAAAAGAGCGCAGTTATACAAACAAAAAGGGAGAGGAAAAAACTTATTATTCCTTTGTAATAAACGATAAATCGGCTTCGTCTATGATAACTTATTTTACAAGGCAGAAGTCTATTGAAAAAATCAAGGCGTTGAAAGTTGGCGACAGTATAGTATGTACGGGTGTAAACGAGGAGTTTCGCAGCAATCTCAGATTTACTGCAAAGACTATAGATTATGGTAGCTATCCCCAAGGATTTATCCCTGAGAAGAGAATTTCGAAGCCTGTGCCTGCGATATATAAACATATTCATCCTCAACCTTTTGTCGACACGGAGCAGACTGATCTTTTTAATATAAAAGTCATTCCAGAATGCCTCAAAAAAGAAAAATTTGTAGTTTTCGATCTGGAAACTACGGGATTGAATTCTTCGCCTGTTACAGGTAATATGGATAAGATAATCGAGATCGGCGCATTTAAAATCGAAAACGGTGAAATAAAGGAGAGTTTTACAACTTTCATTAACCCGCAAAGACAGTTGCCGGACGAAATTGTTAAGCTTACGGGTATAACGGACGAGATGGTAAGAGATGCGCCGATTTATGAAGACGTTATGCCGGACTTTTTTAAGTTCTGCGACGGTTGCGTACTCGTAGGACATAACGCGGCATCTTTCGACTTTAAATTTGTGGATTACTATTGTTCTGTATTGGGGTATATGTTCGAAAGGAAGATAATAGATACATATCCGCTTTCGCAAGAATTATTGTTTTTATCGAATTATAAGTTGAATACCGTAGCGGATAAATTTAACGTTACTTTCAATCATCACAGAGCAATAGACGACGCTTTGGCTACGGCAAAAATATTTATAGAACTTATCAGGATTAAAAAATCTTTGCCAAAGTACTGAAAAGGATATTTTTCGCCAAGATTTTTTCAATAATCGCTTGCAATTTTGTACCCTGTATGCTATAATCAATGTAACCTTAATAGTTATGTTAAGATTGAGTGCCTTGCGGGGCACTCAATAGTTATTTTAAAGAGAAAATTATGCAGATAAAACCTATAAACGAAATACAGCAGTTCTTTGAAAATATAGCATCGCCTATGGGTATAGAGGTGGTAGGCGTCGAGTGGAACGATAAAAGCACTTCGCTCACAGTATTTATCGAAACGGAAAGCGGAGTCGATTTGGATACGTGCGAAAAGTTTCATAACGCGGTTATGGAGCCTATCGACATATTCGATCCTACTTACGATAAGCCCTATACTTTGAACGTATCGAGTCCAGGACTCGACCGTCCTTTCAAAACCGTGCGCGACTTTGAGAGAAATCTCCAAAAGGAAGTGGAAATAAAGTTATTCGCGCCGCTCAAAGGTAAAAAGATGATAGACGGCGTTTTGACTGAATTTGACGATAATACGGTTACAATAAAAACTTCAAAGGAAGAAATAAAAATCAACCGTACAAAAATAGCAAAAATAAACAAGGCAATTAAATTTGACTGAAAATTAAATCGGGAGTAATAAAATGATTAATAAAAATTTCTTTGCAGCTCTTAAAGATTTGGAAAAGGAAAAGGGCATATCCAAACAGATTTTTATAGAAGCGCTCGAAAATGCGCTTATTTCCGCTTGCAAAAAGCAATATGCGGGTTTGGTCGGAACCGTAGAGATTAAAATTAACGAAGATAAAGAGAGTATTGATTTTTATTCCGTAAAAACGGTAGTAGAGGAAGTTGCCGATTTTGAAAACGAAATTTCACTCGAAGCCGCCCGCGAAATAAAAAAGAGCTATAAATTGGGCGATAAGGTCAGTGAAAAAATTGTTCCCAAAGATTTCAGCCGAATTGCCGCGCAAACGGCTAAGCAGGTAATACTGCAAAAGCTTCGCGAAACCGAGCGCGACAGGGCAATGGACGAATTTTCCGATAAGGAGGGCGAGCTTATCGTCGGTATTATCAGGAAGATCGACGCTAAAAATGTTTATATCGAAATCGGTAAGGGACAGGTTGATGGATTGATGATGCCTTCGGACCAGGTTCCCGGTGAGACTTATAATATAAACGACAGAATAAAAGTTTTCGTAAAGCGCGTAAAGAGCGGATATCGCAGCGCGCAGGTTCTTGTTTCGCGTGCAGCACCCGGACTTGTTAAAAAACTTTTTGAAGAAGAAGTTCCCGAAATCAAACAAGGCACTGTTCAGATCAAGGAAATAAGCCGCGAAGCCGGTGCAAGAACTAAAATAGCAATTTATTCCGAAGACGAGCGCGTGGATGCTATAGGCGCTTGCGTAGGTAACAAGGGCGCGAGAGTTAACGCCATTGTTGAAGAGCTTAAAGGGGAAAAGATAGATATTATTCCTTGGAGTGAAAATCCCTTGGAATTTATAGCTAAGGCTCTTTCTCCCGCTAAGGTCATTTCGGTTACTCAGCTTGACGGTGAAAAGACGGCTATGGCGGTAGTCCCCGACGACAAGTTATCGCTTGCTATCGGTAAAGACGGTCAGAACGCTAGACTTGCCGTAAGACTTACCGGTTGGAAGATCGACGTTAAAAGCCAGTCCGCTGCCGCAAAACTCGGTATCGGAGTTGAAGAGCTTTCGGAAGAGGACGAGACGGAAGAATAACGATATATAAATCGGAGTTTTTATAGATTTATTATGCAGATAAAAAAAATGCCGCAAAGAATGTGCATAGTTTGTCGCGAGATGAAGGAAAAGAAAGATATGCTCAGAGTCGTAAAGGACGGTTCGGGAAAAATATTTCTTGATTTTTCTTCAAAGGCTTCCGGTCGGGGAGCTTATGTTTGCGACAATCAAGAATGTATAAAAAAACTGAAACAAAAGCGACTTTTGAATAAAACTTTTTCCTGTGCTGTTGACGATGACGTCTATTCCGCTATAGAGGAGGAATATCTTGTCAAAAGGAAAAATTGAAACCTATATCGGGTTTTGTATAAAGTCAGGTAAAATAACGCTCGGTTCGGGCGGTATATATAGTTTAAAAAGCGGTGTTTATTTAATAATAGTTGACGCTGAAGCCGCAAAAAATACGCAAAAGCTTGCGCTGAAATTCAAAAACAGATTTTCTTGTCCGCTGATTGTTTGCAAATCGGGTTTCGAAGCGGCGGTAAATAAGAGCGGATGCAAGATAGCCGCTATTAGAGACAGAGAATTATCCAAGGCAATATTGACGAGCCTTGATGAAACTTACGAATTATATTTCGGAGGCGATAGATAATATGGCAAAATACGAGAATATAGAGAATATTGGTAAATTAATTAAAAACGGCGCAGTGGCCGAACTTTCAAAGAGAATTTCCGTTGCGGAAAAAACCGCTTCCGATATATTGAAAAAGTTAAACGAACTTGAAACGGCGGCAAGACAAAAGCGGGCAGAGGAGGAGTTGGCGGCAAAAGCGGCGGCCGAGATCAAGCAAGCCGAAAGCTTGCCTGAAAAACCTGAGGAAGTTGTTGTCGAGGTTAGAAACGAACAGCAGGAGATAAAGCCCGTTTCTTCGGTCAAGAGTGAAAAACTGCCTACGGAGAAGAATAAGGAAGAGAATAAAGCTGTTGTAAAGGCTAACGAAAAATCAGCGGAGAAAATCGAAAAGTCCGATAAAAAAGCTGATGAAAAGCCCGCCGAAAAGGCCAAGCCTTCCTTTATTTTAAGACACGTAGATCAGTCGCAGATAGCCGGGCACAGACGTCCTGATAATAAGACTTTCATTAACCGTGAAAATCGTCCTCAAAAACCTGCTTTCGGGCAACGCACTAATCAGAACAGTGCGCCTCGTCCTGCCGGCGGACAGAAGTACGTTGCTCCCGCCCCCGCGGCAATGCCTACGGCGGCTAAGGGTAAAAATTTCGGTCCCGACAAGAAAAAACAGAGCTTTGAAAAGACTTATGTTGAAAAAGACAGGCATACTATCAATAAGCGTACTCTTGCAAAACAGCAGGGCGCAAGTATTGACGATTTCGACGAGAACAAGAGCGGATACAGAAAACTGCGTGTTAAAAAAGATAAGCAGAAGACCGTACAAAATATCAAAATCGAGCACGCAATCGTAACCACGTCCGACATCCCTATTAAAACTTTGTCGGAAAAGATCGGTATAACGGCTGCGGTTATAGTTAACCGTCTTTTCAAAGAAGGCGTTATGACCAATGTGAACGGTTCGATAGATTACGATACCGCGGCGCTTATTGCGGCTGATTTCGGCGTTGAGCTTGAATATCGTCCCGAAAAGACTGCGGAAGACGTATTGATAGAGCAACAGGCTGATACTGTTGAAGAAATAGAACAGCTTGTGCCCCGCGCTCCCGTAGTTACCGTTATGGGACACGTAGACCACGGTAAAACTTCTTTACTTGATTATATAAGAAAGTCAAAAGTTACCGCAGGTGAGGCTGGCGGTATTACCCAGCATATAGGCGCTTATACCGTTAAAGTCAATGGTAAAGGTATTACTTTCATAGACACACCCGGACACGAGGCGTTCACTGCAATGCGTGCCCGCGGAGCGCAGGTTACGGACATCGTTATACTTGTAGTTGCCGCGGACGACGGTATAATGCCGCAGACTGTGGAAGCTATAAATCACGCAAAGGCCGCAGGCGTTGAAATTATTGTTGCAATAAACAAGATAGATAAGGTTGCGGCAAATATTCAGCGAGTAAAGCAGGATCTGTTGAATTACGGCATTGTTACGGAAGATTTCGGCGGCAAAGTCGTTGCTTGTCCCATTTCATGTAAGACGGGCGAAGGCATAGACAACCTGTTGGAGAGCTTAATTCTTATTTCCGAAATGAATGAATTGCTTGCAAATCCCGCAAAAGAGGCCAGAGGAATTATTATCGAAGCACGCCTTGATAAAGGTAAAGGCCCTGTTGCCACGGTTCTTGTGCAGAACGGTACTTTGCATACCGGAGATAACATTATTTCCGGTCTTACAATGGGTAAAGTCCGCGCAATGATAGACGATATGGGCAGGACTGTCAAAGAAGCTGGACCTTCTATGGCCGTTAATGTGCTTGGATTTGAAGAAGTTCCCAATTCTGGAGATACTATAAACGCTGTATCGCAGGCTCTTATGAAGCAGGTTCTCTCGGAAAGAAAGGATAAAATCAGTATAGAGAAAACCAAGGCTATTAAGAACGTAGACTTTGACGAGGCGTTCCCCGACGAGAAAATAAAAAATCTCAATCTTATTATAAAGGGAGACGTACAAGGTTCTGTTGAAGCGGTAAAACAGTCGGTTCTTAAACTTACCAACGAGGAAGTACAGGTTAAAGTCATTCACAGCGCCGCGGGCGCGGTCACGGAGACCGACGTAATGCTTGCGGAGTCTGCAAAAGCGATGATTCTTTGCTTTAATGTCCGTCCCGATGTCAAGGCAAAAGCGCTTGCCGAAAGAAGTAAGATTGACGTAAGAACGTATAGGATTATTTACGAGCTGTTAGACGATATGGAAGCCGCGCTCAAAGGTATGCGTACTCCCAAGTATCAGGACGTCATGCTCGGTAAATGCGAAGTCCGTCAGACGTTCAAAATTACCGGTGCCGGCAATATTGCGGGCTGTTACGTGCTTGACGGTAAGATTGTTCGCGGCGGTAAGCTCAGAATATATCGCGAGGATATTCTCATTGTCGAAGGCGGCGTGAGACAGCTTAAACGGTTTAAAGACGACGTCAAGGAAGTTGCGGCAGGCTTTGAATGCGGTTGTGCAATCGAGGGCTTTAACGATATAAAAATCGGCGACATAATAGAATGCTATCAGGTTGAAGAAATCAAACAGGATTAATTATGAAAGGAATTAGAGGAGAACGCCTAGCCGGCGAATTCCAAAAAGAAATATACAACGTCATTTCAGGGAAACTCAGATCTGAGTTTCCCGAACTTTCAAAAGTGATAAGCGTAACGGAAGTCGATGTCGCACCTGATTTAAAAAGCGCGAGAGTGTATATAAGTATTTTCGATACGGATAAAGAACGCGGCGAGGTCAGTTTCAATACAATAAAGGAAAACGCGGGGTTGATAAGATATGAGTTGTCTCAGGTAATGCGTCTGAGAACGGTACCCGAGTTAAGATTTATAAAAGACGGAAGTATGGAGTATGGTGAAAAGATAGATAAAATACTATCCGATCTCGATAAAAATGAAAAATAATACGCTTGAAGCAATTTCCGAACAACTGAATAAATCAAAGGAAGTTGCAATTTTTTGTCATGTCAGACCTGACGGCGATACATTGGGCAGTGGCCTTGCGCTTTGTCTTGCGTTAAATAACGCAGGTAAAAAAGCATTTGTTTTTTGCGAAGATTTGCCTCCTGAAAAATTCTCGTTTCTTTCGGCGGTTTCGCTTGTTAAAAACGAATTTACAGGACACAATTTCGATACTTTTGTAAGCGTAGATTGCGCTGATTTGCAGCGGTTGGGTATATTCTCAAAATGTTATGCAAAATTTAAGGGCATTAAATTAAACGTAGATCATCACATTTCCAACGACGGTTACGGCGATTACAACTTTGTAGAAGTCTGTCCCGCCACATGCGAAATAATGACGGAGCTTTTAAAAGTTTCGGGATTTGAAATAACAAAGGACGTTGCCGAATTGCTTATGTTGGGATTAATTACCGATAGCGGGAATTTCACTCATCTCGACGTAACTCCGAGAACGTATCTTACGGGCGCATTTTTGAGAGAAAAAGGCGCCGATATGAATTTAATAAACTACAATATGTACGGCCGTCAGTCAAAGGCCAGAGCATTGCTATACGGAATTGCAGCAAGTAAATTGCGTTTCGCCCTTGAGGACAAGTTTGCATATGTAGTTATTACTTTGGAAGATCTGGTTAAGGCAGGAGCCGAAGCCGGCGTGACTGAAGGATTTGTGGATTTTCCTCTGTCTGTGGACGGGGTGGAAGTAGCGGCTTCTATTATGGAAAATAAGACGGGACAGTATAAAGTTTCGCTTCGCAGTAAAGGTAAAGTCAATGTGAGTTCTTTGGCCGCAACTTTCGGGGGCGGCGGTCACGTTCTTGCAAGCGGTTGTATGCTTTTCGGCTCATTGGAAGAAGTCTTGGATAAACTTACTTACGCGGTATATCAGAACTTATGACAGGTTTTATAAACGTTAATAAAGTCAAAGACGTCAGTTCGGCGCGCGAAGTTGCCGTAATCAAGCGATTGACAAAAACTCCTTGCGGGCATATGGGCACTTTGGATCCAATGGCCTCCGGCGTACTACCTATAGCTGTGGGCAATGCAGCAAGACTTTTTGATTACTTTTCCGACAAGCATAAAAAATACTCGGCTACGTTTCGTTTTGGAGTAGACAGTGATACTTTGGATATTACAGGCGAAGTAAAGCAAAATTCCGGAAGAGTACCTGATTTTTCGGAAATAAATGATGTTTTAAATAATTTTATAGGGGAAATAATGCAAGTGCCCCCTAAGTACAGCGCAAAGAATGTTTCGGGACGGCGCGGCTACGAGCTTGCCCGTGCAGGCGTTGATTTTGAATTGCCCGCTAAAAAAGTAAAAGTTTATTCTATTGATCTAAAAGGACAAGACGGCGCAGATTTTTATTTTGATATCGAATGCGGCGGCGGAACTTATATTCGCTCGCTTGCCCGCGATATTGCCGAAGTGTTGGGTACCTGCGCAGTTATGAGTTCACTTGAAAGAACGCAGAGCGGTGTTTTTACTTTGGAAAGTTCCGTAAAAACGGAATTGCTTGATTGCGATAATGTTTCAAAATACATTATTCCTACCGAAAGCGTTCTGTCGTATGAATCGCTGTATCCCGATGAAAAGAGTTCTTTCAAATTATTTAACGGACTTTCGGTAACTTGCGATAAACCGAACGGATTATATAAAATTTACAGAGAAGGCAATTTTTACGGCATAGCCGAAGTTGCCGAATCGATTTTAAAAGTGAGGACAAAACTATGTTAGAGATAGTCAATTACGGTATAGACGAGTACGATTTTCCTTGTCTGCTTGTATTGGGCTGTTTTGACGGACTGCACATAGGTCATGCGGAGCTTCTCAAAAAGGCTAAGTTGCAGGCTAAAATTAACGGCCTTGACCTTGGCGTAATGATGTTTGCCGACGGTAAAGGCGGAAAATATCTTTATAGCTTCGAAGAAAGAATGCGGTTTCTTGAACAGTTTAATGTTAAGTTTGTCCTTAAAATTGATTTTACGGAAGAATTTAAGAATATTAAGCCCATGGATTTCCTTGCCTGCATCGAAGATAAGCTCAATTTAAAAGCTTATATGAGCGGCAAAGATTTTCGGTTCGGTCAGGGAAAAAAAGGTAAAGCCTCTACGTTAAAAAATTATGCGGAAGACGAGGATAACGGCGTATGGTATATGACTGTAAAAGACGTCATATATGACGACGAAAAAGTCAGCACTACGCTGATAAAATCGTTTTTGGAAAGTGGAGATGTTTTGCGTGCAAGCGAATTACTTGGAAGAAATTATTCTGTAAGCGGTAAAGTCATACACGGCGCGGACAGAGGCGGAAAAATTATAGGTTATCCTACTATGAATATAGAGTGGGGTAAAAATAAATATGAAGTCAAGCAGGGCGTATATAAAGTTAAATGCTTTGTTAACGGCCAGGAATATTACGGAATTGCAAATTACGGTTCAAGACCTACTTTTGAAGAGGATGCTCCTGTTTTGGAGGTATATTTAAAAGGCTACAGCGGAGAAAATTACGATGAGGCGGTTACCGTTGAATTTATTGATTTCATAAGAGATATAGTTAAATTTGAAAATGCAGAACAGCTTGGAGATCAACTTTCAAAAGATTTGCGTTGTCTTGACGAAGAAACGGAAATTGCCGTTGACAGCGATGAAGTTTCAGATGTAAAGGAACAGCCTAAATCTGACGATGAGTTGCTTGACAGCGTAACGGAATGTGAGACAGCTGTTGCCGAAGAATTGCCGGCTGTTGAACTTGTAGCTACAGAAGAGCCTGCTAATGAAAATAACAGTGTGGTTTTGAAAGAAGTTACGATTGGAGTTGATGATAGTTCATATGTCGAATACGTTGAAGATGTTTCTTTAGAGATATCTGCCGCAAGCGAAGAAACGGTAAAAGCTGTTGAAACGTCGGAAGAAGTTACAAGCAGTGTCGAAGATAACCCGGATGATGAGATTGCCGAAGAAATATCGGAAGAAATACTTGAATTAAACGAAACGACGATAACGGACGAAACTGCTGAAGAGATTACAGTCGAGGTTAGTTTATCTTATGAAGTTATTGAAGAGACCACAACAGAGCCCTCCGAGTTAAATAATGAAGTTGTAACGGAAATATCGGAAGATACAACAAACATAATCGAAGATAGCTTGTCGGAGGATTTAGTTAAAGATTTTACAGCGGCTGAACTTGAGATATATGAAGAGACAGTAGCGGAAAATTCGGAAGAAATAATAGCCGTTGAGAACAATTCAGAAGAGATTAATGAGGAGTTTACAACAAATACAACCGAGTTAAGCGAAGAGACAGCAGCGGAAGTATCGGAAGAGAAAACAGCTGTTGCCGAAGATAGTATATCCGATGATTTTGTTGAAGAACTTGTAGCAGAAGCTGTTGCGACAAGCGAAGATTCATTAATGGAAACCGAAATATCGAAAGAAGAAATAAACGAAGTTAACGATAACTTAACTGAGGAAGTCATAACCGATAATAAAGAGGAAATTAATGATTAAATTCGGTCCCAGCGGTAATTCACAGGCATTTTACGACGTAGGTTTAAAACATTCCGAGCAGTCTGCCGTTTTTTGTAAAGAAATGGGGTTGGATTGTTTTGAATATTCTTTTGGCCGCGGCGTAAACTTATCGGAGAGTAAGGCAATCAGCATAGGTCAAGCATTTAAAGAAAACGGTGTGGAAATCAGTGTTCACGCACCGTATTTCATAAACTTTGCAAATCCTGACGATGGAGCGGCTCAAAAATCTTATAACTATGTTTTACAGAGCGCGGTTGCATTAAGATTGATGGGAGGGGAGAGAGTTGTGTTTCATCCCGCGGCACAAGGTAAAGTCTCGCGAGAGGAGGCCGTAGCTAAAACTTTGGACAGGCTAAAAGTACTCCGTGACTATATTTATCTTAACGGCTATGAAAACCTTAAATTCTGTCCCGAGACTATGGGTAAGTTAGCGCAAATAGGAACGCTGAATGAAGTCGTCGACTTTTGCAAAATTGATAATTGTTTTTTGCCGGCAATAGACTTCGGGCACATAAATGCACGCGAACAGGGTAGTCTTAAAACTGTGAATGATTATATTGATCGTTTGGGTTTTATGATATCGGAGTTGGGCTATGACAGAGTTAAGCATTTTCATGTGCATTTTTCAAAAATAATGTATGGCGGCAAAGGTGAAATCAAGCATTTGACGTTTGAGGACGACGTTTACGGGCCGTCGTTCGAACCGCTTGCAGTTGCGTTAAAAACGCTCAAATTAGAGCCCTATATTATTTGTGAATCTGCGGGAACGCAATCGGACGATGCTCTTGCAATGAAAGATATTTACAGAAGTGTTGACATATAATTATTAATTTGGTACAATAAAACGGTAAAGGCTTTATGATTCATACTAACGCATGTAAACTTTATAAAAAAATCGGAGCTGAAGCGGTTTTGACCGAGCAGTCCGATTTAAGACAGTACCTTACAGGACTTTCCACGTCATTTGGATATGTTTTAAGCGATAAAAACGGCAATGTTTTTTATACGGATGCCCGCTATCTAGAAGGAGCTAAAGAAGCTTTGAAAGATACGGACATTGCAGTAAAACAATTTGTCGGTCCGCTTGAAAATTTATTGAAAAGCTATAAGCAAATTGCAATACCATTGTCACGTACGTATTACGGTGAGTATAAAAAACTTTCCGATATAGGATTGGATATTGTGGATAGCGGAGATGTATTTGCACAGGAAATGTCGATAAAACAACCGTATGAATTGGGATTTATAAAAAAAGCTTGTGAAATTACCGATAGGGCTTTTAACGATTTGCTTCCGAGAATTAAGGAAGGAATGAGTGAAAACGAGACTGCGGCGGAACTTGAATATCTTATGCGGTTGTACGGTGCGAGCGGCACGAGTTTTTCGACGATTGTTGCATTCGGCAACAATTCAAGTGTACCTCATTATGAAACGGGTGAAAGAAAGCTTAAATTCGGGGATATTATTCTAATAGATTTTGGATGTAAGGTGGGCGGTTACTGTTCAGACTGTACAAGGACTTTCCTTTTCGGTGATGATGGTAAGCATTCCGAATTTAAAAAGGCCTATGACAGGGTTTTGGAAGCGCATATGCTTTTAAAGGAAAAGCTTGTTTCGGGTATGTCGGGCCGCGAGGCCGATGCAATAGCAAGAGATTGTCTTGCTAAATACGGTTTGGATAAGTATTTTACTCATTCGCTCGGTCACGGAATTGGTATAAATGTACACGAATATCCCAATCTCTCGCCTAAGAGTTTACATACTTTAACGGATGGTATGGTATTTTCTGACGAGCCAGGTGTTTATTTTGAAGGTGATTTCGGAATAAGAATAGAGGATACCGTGACGCTTGCAGACGGCAAAGTGATAAGTTTGACCGATTCCGATAAAAAGTTAACGATTATTTAGTTATAATGACGGATAAATCCGTAAACACATAAAATTTTAAGGAGAAAATAAATATGGCATCAATTTTGGCAGGAGACATCAGAAAGGGCGCAACGTTCGAATACAATGGAAAGGGCGTTTATACCGTTACGGAATTCCAGCACGTAAAACCCGGTAAAGGCGCGGCGTTTGTAAGAGCGACGCTTAAAAACGTTGTAACCGGACAAGTTTTATCTGACATTACGTTCAACCCTACGACCAAGCTTGAAACGGCTCAGGTCGAAACAAAGAAGATGACTTATTCCTATACTGACGGCGAGTTCTATTACTTTATGGATCCCGACACTTTTGATATGATTACTTTAAATCTTTCTCAGGTTGAGGACGCTCTTAAATTTATAAAAGAGAACGATATGGTTACCGTAAAGTCTCTTAACGGAACGGCATTCTCAGTTGAGCCTGAAAATTTTGTTGAACTTAAAATTACCGAATGCGAACCCGGAGTTAAAGGCAATACCGCAACCAACGCTATGAAGAACGCAGTTGTTGAGACGGGCGCAACCGTACAGGTTCCTATGTTTGTGGAAGAGGGAGAAACTATCCGTATCGATACCCGTACAGGCGAGTATATGTCCCGCGTAGGAAAATAATGAAAGCCGTTATTCAACGGGTAAAAAGAACCGTTTTGTCGGTTGACGGCAATTTGATTTCGGAAATTCCTTGCGGACTTGCCGTTTATCTCGGAATAAAAACAGGCGATAATTTATCTATGTGCGAGGCAATGGCAAAAAAGATTGCGGCGATGCGTATTTTCGAAGATGAAAACGGTAAAATGAACTTGTCCGTAAAAGACGTGGGCGGAGAAATTTTATTGATTTCACAATTTACGTTGTATGGGGACTGTTCGCACGGTAACAGGCCAAGTTTTATTGAAGCGGAGCGCCCCGAGAAGGCTAATGCGTTATATGAAAATACCGCAGATTGTCTGCGTAATTGCGGGTTGACGGTCAAAATGGGTGTGTTCGGAGCGGATATGAAAATAGAACAGTACAATGACGGCCCTGTGACAATCGTTTACGAAATTTGATTGCAGGTCAAAATTAAAATAAGCGCGGGGCGAATATTCGCCCCGCTTAAACTATATGCATTATGGAAATTAAGTTTTTAGGTACGGGCGCGGCGGAAGGCGTTCCTTCAATATTCTGCAAGTGTAAATATTGTCAAGCTATAAGAGAAGCGGGTGCTTCGGAGTACCGTTCGCGTACGCAGGTGTTAATCGACGGTATTTTGAGCGTGGACTTTCCTCCCGAAGGTTACGTCAATTCTTTGAAATTCGGGCACAATCTTGCGGATTTAAAATATTTATTGGTAACTCATTCCCATATGGATCATTTTTATGCTCACGACTTTATTCTCCGAGGTTATAAGTATGCTGAATTCGAGGAGCCGAAGTTAAATATTTACGGCAATAATGAAGTTTTTGCAGTATTTAACGAATGTACGGCACGAGAAATGAAGCCTGAGGTCAGACCGAATATACAATTCAACGTTATTAGTCCTTATGTTGATTTTCAGATGGGAGAATATAGAGTTATAACTATACCGGCGCAGCATTCGACTACGGAAGATGCATTACTGTTTTACATAGAAAAAGATAAAAAGGGATATTTGCATTTACACGATACCGGTAGAATAAGTTATGAAGCATTAAAATTTTTATCGGATAAGGGGGTAAAAGCGGACGTCGTTGCTTTCGACTGTACTTTTATTAATCATACCGCTGGAAATGTTTCAAGGCATATGGGTATTGAAGACAATATGATAGTGAAGGCAAAGCTTTATGATTTAGGGATCATTGATCGCAATACTGATTTAATAATAACTCATTTTTCGCACCACGCAAATCCTTGTCGTGCTAACCTTGCCGAGGTCGAAAAAAAGTATTCGGTCAAAGCTGCGTATGACGGAATGACAGTATTTATATAATGAAATTTTTTAAGCATTTAGGAATTGTAATTAGGCATAGAAGGGCAGTCAGGAGGCTTTGCTTTAAGTGCGGATTGATTTGGCAGGGATTAACTCATGACTTGTCAAAATTCGGTTTTACCGAATTTTGGAGAGGAGTAAAGTATTATCAAGGATACAGAAGTCCACACGCGGGTGAGCGCGAAGTATACGGATATTCAAAGGCCTGGTTGCACCATAAGGGAAGAAATAAGCATCACTTCGAATATTGGAGCGATTTTGCTAACGGACATAAGATATACGTAAAAATGCCCGCAAAGTATTTTGCGGAAATGTTTTGCGATAGAATAGCTGCAACAAAAGTTTACCTTAAAGATCAGTATAATGAAAGCGCCCCACTTGAATATTATTTCGAAAAGACGGATAGGGAAAGTATTAATTCCGAAACGTCGCAGGAATTAGTTCGATTTTTAACTATGTTAAAGGAAAGAGGCGAAGACTACACTTTTAAAGAGCTAAAAAAATATGTAAAAGAAAATAAAAAACGCACGCGCATATGACTGCGTGTGCGTTTTGTTTACTTACTTGGTTCTTGCAACCGTTACGTTATCTTTTTTACGATTTCTTAATTCTTTTACTGGATGTTCGCTGTCCTGATAACGATAATCCTTTCCGAGTCTCTGAATAGCCCGTTCTATTACGAGATGAGAAGCGTTTTGTTCGGGTTTGCCAGACATAAATTTCTGATAATCGAAAAATCTATGATCGTCGGGAATTTTTCTTACGTCCTTATAATCGGGATGCTTTTGTGTGTTGTCGGCAGTAAGAGTTACCGTACCGGCCAAAACTTTTCTTATATATTCTTTATTGCCGCCGAGTTTTAGGAGTTGAGGGAATTCGCCGTTTCCGCAAACGCTTTCAAAAGTTTTATTTTCATATTTTTTCAATAGCTTTGCAGCTGTTTTAAGATGTGTAACTTCCATTTTAAAATGTTCAGTCCATATTTTCTTAATTGCGACGTCACTCTCGTCCTGCATTGCGGAATAATATAACCAACATTCGCAGTATTCGTGCATTACCCACTGTTCGAGCCAACTCATGGTGGGATCCTTTAAACTTTCATATTGCGATACATGGGCTTCTTCGATCATAGCTATTTCGGCATAAAGCTTTCTCCCAAGATCATTTTTATACCATTGAGCAATATTCATATAGTAATTCATTGTCTGCTGTTCGGCGGCCGTAATCGTGCTTGCAACCAATTTTGAATAAAGATCGGCTTTTTGAGCGTCCATATGCGGCTTAATGTCGTCTGCGGGATAGCGGTGCTCTGCAATAGTGGGACGTCCCGGCATTATTTCTGTATATTTACCAACAAGAATATCGGCATCTTCGTTTTTATCTGTTTTTAAAAGATTGGCATAGCGGTAGAGGTGGTCGAAGTCCTCCAAAAGAGCAAAATTGAGTGCCTTAATATTGTTTTCGTCCTTTTCGTGCTTTGCAAGGACGGCCGTCAAATCTATGGCAAGTTGCTCGTATGCTATTGTGGTTTCAAGGATGCTTTCGTTAATAGGCTTTAAACAGCTTATCCGCTTTTGTTGCTGTTGTTCCTGTCTGCGAACTATTGCAAGCGCAGAAACAATTTCGGTATTGTCGCAATGTCTTGCAAAGTTGTGCATAAACCATTGTGATTCAAACTCGGTTCCGTTCATCAGTATTACGCGAGTCTTGGTATAAGGGGATGTCTTCAATTTATTGTAACTGCGGGGATACATTTTCTTCAAAGGTAAAAAGTTGTTTTCAAGCGATCTGCTTTTTTCTTTTATAGGGTTCATAAAAGCCTCCGTCTATATTTTTGACGACACGAACGGGTTTTAATCATTATATCCTTTTTTGTTTGTAAAATCTTTGACATATAAATCCAGATGTGATATATTTTAATAAATGCAGGTGTCGCCTATCGGTATGGCGTCAGCTTCCCAAGCTGATTTCGGCGGGTCCGACTCCCGTCACCTGCTCCACGTCATAAACGACGATTTTTGCATATAAGGCGGCGAAAGCCGTCTTATATGTTTTAATGTTATTTTTTGCGCTGTATTTGTATGCTTAAAAATTTTATAAAAAAATAAAAATTTTATAAAAATGCAGGTAAAACCATTTGCATTTTTTGTGAATATAAGTATAATAGTTAATGTTATCAATGAGGTGTAGCGCAGTTTGGTAGCGCGTCTGGTTAGGGACCAGAAGGTCGTGGGTTCAAGTCCCGTCACCTCAACCAATTTAAGTCTAAATTGAAACAAATTGCTTATTGTTTTGGTTTAGACTTTTTTTATGTTATTAATATTTTTTAAATTTGATATTTAAATGTTAAAAAGGTACAAGCTTGTTGATAAATCAATAAGTTTTTAAGAATTGTTGCATTATATGAAACAAATTGCTAAAATTATATTAATAAATTTATAAGGAAAGTGTCAAAATGAAAAATCTTCTTAATCAGATGATTTACCGTATTGTAATGTGCTGTGTATCGTTGCTTGCGGTGTTGCTGACTTTCAGCGTGTTTTACGTAGGAGAGGGCCCCAATGATATAACTTGGGAGTTTTTAAAGTATTATACTAATTTAAGCAATTATTTTGTCTTTGCAGTTTCAGTAATAGTTTTGACGGATAACGTTAAAAGAGTATATGCAGGTGAAAAGGAGGGGTACAACAGGAAAATAATAACATTGAAATTTATGACTACGGTTATGATTTTAGTAACTTTCCTTGTTTACATATCTTTACTTGGCGAACCGTTCACTGCTGATTTTTGGCGTAATCTCGGCAACCTGTCTTACCACGTAGTTGCGCCGTTGATGTTTATAATCGATTACTTTTTATTTGAAGAAAAAAAGTCGGTGTCTATATTTGCACCGCTTTTAAGTCTTATTATTCCGCTTGCATATGTATGTTACGTATTTATTCTCGGCGCGGCTATTGAAAATTTCGAATATCCTTATTTCTTTTTGGATGTAAACGATCTCGGATACGGCGGAGTAATGGTTTGGGTGGTCATACTTGTTGCAATATTTACTGTTTTAGGATATTTACTGTGGCTTTACAATAGATTTACAATAGAAGACGGCAAGATCAAGGTTGATTTTAAAAATCTATTGTGGCTGCGCAAACCGGATGTAATTGCCGAATTAGCTGTTACAGAAGAAAGTATTGGATCCGATGATGAAAATTGCAATTTGCAATAATAAATTGCGTCCTTGGAGCATAATCATTTACAAAAGAGAAAATCATATGTTATAATACCGCTATGACTTTTGGAATGATTATATCTGTATTCCTTTCCGGAGTTTCTTTGTCTATGGATGCTTTCGCGGTTTCCATATGCGACGGAATGGTATATCAAAAACTGAATAAACGAAAAGCCGTATTTATGCCGCTTGTTTTCGGTTTATTTCAGGCCATAATGCCGATTTTAGGATTTTATATTGGTATGGCCTTTCAGCGGATAGAAACCTTTGATGCGGTGGATCATTGGATTGCATTTGGACTATTGACGATAATAGGCGGCAAAATGATATTTGACGGTATAAAGGAATTGCGCGCGCCTGTAGAGGAAGTCAAACCCAAAGAATTTTCCGTTACTGAAGTTCTTTTTCAGGGAGTTGCAACAAGCATAGACGCTTTCTTTTTGGGGTTCAGTCTCAACGCAATGTTGAGCGGTGTAACAAACATTCAGCTTTGGGCGTGGATCAGCGTTGTAATTATAGGTGTTACAACTTTTGCTATTTCAACGGCAGGTGTAATAATCGGCGTTAAAGTCGGTAAACTGTTTCGTAAAAAAGCCAGCGCGGCAGAAATAGCAGGTGGAGTAATTCTGATTTTGATTGCTATAAAAATTTTGCTTGGCGGGTACGGTATTATTAATTTTTAAGCGTATTTATTATTTCTTTTAATATTTTTTCATTACCGCACTTGACGGAAGTTTCGTCAAGTGCTTTTTTTAGTTTTGTATCGTTTAAAAGCGCATAAATATTTTCAATAAGCTTTTGTTCGGTAAGTTCGCTCTCTTTTAGCACACGGCATAACTTTTTGTTTTTAAAGTACTCTGCATTTTTTACCTGATCGCCGCGACTGCGCTTATTTTCAAGCGGAATAAAAAGCGACGGTATTTTTAGGGCTATAAGTTCGTTGGCAGTATTTGAGCCGCAGCGCGAGACGGCAACGTCCGTGCAGGAGTAGACCAGTCCCATATCGCTTTCGAATTCTATTTGTTTATAACCGTAAACGGATAGTGGCACCGCCTTTCCCTTTCCGCAAAGATGTATGATATTGTAATCCTTACACAATTTGGGCGCAATATTTCTGACCGCATTATTGATTTTCTCGGAGCCGTTGCCGCCGCCTGTTACAAGTACAGTCGGTCTCATATCTAAATTGAATTTTTCCCGTGCTTTTGCGCGGTTCCTGTCAAACAGACTGTTCCGCATGGGCGTACCGGTATATATTCCACGATCAAAGGATTTTGCGGTTTGAGGGAATGAAGTTAATACCTTTTCGCAACGCTTTGCAATAAATTTATTGGCAAGACCTGCGCTGATATCGGATTCGTGTGTAATTACCGGTATTCCGAGTTTGCTTGCTGCAATAGCGGGGGGGACGCATACGTAGCCGCCCTTGCAAAATACAAGATCAGGCTTTATATCTTCCAAAATTTTTTTAGCTTGTTTTATGCTTTTAATAAGTTTAAAAGGGAGTGCAAGATTGCATAAAATTTTGCCGCGAACAAGTTTTACCGCTTCGGCTTCGTAAAATTTAATATTGTTGTCAGCACAAATTTTCTTTTCTATGCCGTTAGTGCCCAGATATACACATTCGGTAATTCCTTTTAACTGTTCGATTATAGCAACGTTGGGTATGACGTGGCCGGCGCTTCCTCCGCCGCAAAAGACAATTTTTTTCATATTACTAATATATTATTTATTTTACGGGCAAAATATGTAATTATAGGTAAGGGGTATAAATTTAAAAAGTGTTTGACTTATTTAGGTTCTTGAAGTATAATAAAAGTATGGAAGTGCCTTATATTATTACGATAACGGTATGTTCGCTATTTGTATTGATTTTTTTGATTTATCTGATCGTTTGGTCACATAAAAGGAATTTATATAATCAACAAATGCGCGACATCAGAAATATGTATTCCGATAAAAATCTTGCAAAAATGGACTACGATTGCGCGATTTATGACGCCGAAACGGAAAAATTGATTGCAATGCAACAGCATGAGGCTGGGCAGATGACGATAGACGACGTTATGAAACAGTCCGTAACTTCAAAAGCCGCCGACAAGACGGTGTTTCAGACCGTCGGAACCGAGGGGCTGGAAGAGATTACAGGCAATTATAATCCCGATAAAAATAATTGAAAAAGCGTGCCTTAAAGGCACGCTTTTATTTATTTCATTTTGAATTTCATAATAAGCGGCATTGAGAGGATATTTTTTGTTATAATAAATTCCCCTTTTTCGATTTTTACCGTCTCTTTAAAAGAAGCACCTAATATACCTACTTCACCCGTAAATTCCCGTGTTTCGGTGTTCACTTTATAGTTGCCTTTAAAAGTCTTTTTATCGCTGTTTTTTGGTTTAAAACTGACTTCCATTGTATCTTTATCAAGAAGACTAATGATAATATAATCGTACTTTTCAAGCAGATTATTGTTTCCCAATCGCGCTTCTATGCATTCATATTCTGCCATATAAGGTTTAGTGATCGCTTTAATGGAGCCCTCGGCCGAAAGGGTACAGGCAGACATGGTGATAAACGCGCTGAAAATCATTATAATTACGGATATTAATAATACTTTTCTTTTCATAATCTTTATTTTGCGCGATTTTAATAAATTTAAACTATACGATAAAAGCGCCGTCGGTTCAAAACCGACGGCGCTTCATAACTATTTACTTTTACGCTTTATTTATGCTTCCGAAAATTTCCATTTTCTCTTTAACCGTATCTTTGATCGCCTGGCTGCCGGGAGCAAGAAGTTTGCGGGGATCAAAACCTTTGCCTTGCAAATCCTTTCCGTCCTCGATATACTTTCTTGTAGCTTCCTGGAAAGCAAGCTGGCATTCGGTATTAACGTTGATTTTCGCTACTCCGAGAGATATTGCCTTTTTGATCATATCGGTAGGAATACCTGTGCCGCCGTGAAGAACAAGGGGCATTTTACCTACCTTGTTTTTAACTGCTTCAAGTGTTTCAAAGCTGAGTCCTGCCCAGTCGGCGGGATATTTGCCGTGTATATTGCCGATACCGGCAGCAAGCATAGTCACGCCCAGGTCTGCAATTTTTTTGCATTCTTCGGGTTCTGCGCATTCGCCTCTTCCGATAACGCCGTCTTCTTCACCGCCGATAGAACCGACTTCTGCTTCAAGGCTCATGCCTTTCTGTGCGCAAATTTCAACAAGTTCTTTTGTTTTTGCAATATTTTCTTCAATAGGGAAGTGAGAACCGTCAAACATAATGGAGGAGAAGCCCGCTTCGATGCACTTATAACAGCCTTCGTAAGTACCGTGATCGAGGTGTAAAGCAACGGGAACGGTAATTTTAAGTTCCTCAATCATAGCTTTTACCATAGCGGAAACTGTCTTAAAGCCAGTCATATATTTGCCTGCGCCTTCGGACACGCCGAGAATTACGGGTGAGTTGAGCTCCTGCGCCGTCTGCAAAATGGATTTTGTCCATTCCAAGTTATTGATGTTGAATTGTCCTACGGCATATTTGCCTTCTCTTGCTTTTTCAAGCATTTCTTTAGCTGAAACCAGCGCCATAAAAATCCTCCGATTAATTTTTTACCTTATATAAGTATAATTCAAGTTTAATTAAAATTCAAGTATATTTTTAAAGATTTTTGTAAGTTGTTCGTTATTTATTTCACGCATAAAAAACTTTCGATAATTTGTTGACTTGAACGCATTATTTTGCTATACTGATAATGTTTGATATATATTTATCAATAAAAATTCGGAGGAATTTAATTTTATGGCAAATGTAAAAGTTGCAATCAACGGATTTGGCCGTATCGGCCGTCTTGCATTCAGACAGATGTTTGATGCTGAAGGCTATGAAATCGTAGCTATTAACGACTTGACAAGCCCCAAAATGCTTGCTCACCTTTTGAAGTACGATTCGGCTCAGGGAAAATATAAGTACGCTGAAACCGTAGTGGCCGGCGAGGATTCCATTACCGTAAACGGTAAGACGATCAAAATCTATGCCGAGAAAGACGCGGTAAACCTTCCTTGGAAGCAGCACGAAGTAGACGTAGTTCTCGAATGTACCGGTTTCTACTGCTCAAAAGAGAAATCCTCGGCTCATATCAAGGCCGGAGCAAAGAAAGTCGTTATTTCCGCACCTGCAGGTAACGATCTTCCCACCGTTGTATACAGCGTTAACGAAAATACATTGACCGCTAACGATACGGTTATTTCGGCGGCAAGTTGCACGACCAACTGCCTTGCGCCTATGGCCGACACTTTGAATAAGCTCTGCAAAATCAAAAAGGGCTATATGACGACTATTCACGCTTACACTGGCGATCAGATGGTTCTCGACGGTCCCCACAGAAAGGGAGATCTGAGAAGAGCAAGAGCAGCTGCTTGCAATATCGTTCCCAACTCGACTGGTGCTGCAAAAGCTATTGGACTTGTTATTCCCGAACTCAACGGCGTGCTTGACGGATGCGCACAGCGCGTACCCGTTCCCACCGGTTCGCTTACGCAGCTCATCGCTGTTTGCGAAGGCGAAGTAGACGCTAAGGCTGTAAACGACGCTATGAAGGCTGCGGCTTCCGCTTCCTACGGTTATACCGAGGAAGAGATTGTATCCAGCGACGTTATCGGTATGACTTACGGTTCGCTTTTCGATGCTACGCAGACAAAGTGTATGCCTCTCGGCGATGGTACGACTCTTGTCAAGGTTGTATCCTGGTACGATAACGAAAATTCTTACACTTCTCAGATGGTAAGGACTATCAAGTACTTTGCTGAATTGAAGTAAAAAGTAAAATCAAAGCCCGACGTCAAAGCGCACTTCCCATAGGGAATTAAAAAACTAAATTATTAAGAGTTATACTTTCAAGCAAGGACAAAAGCTCTCGAACGATATGTTCGAGAGCTTTTTACTACAAACCTTTTAGAAAGATAAATTGAAATTTATAAGTCAATATCAACTTTATATTCCGTATCTATCAAAAT
>CAJUOY010000007.1 GCA_910588645.1 uncultured Christensenellaceae bacterium | reverse complement strand
ATTTTTAGGTCAAATAACACAATTTAAGTGTTCTACTGAGGTTTTGCCCGCGCCCCCACGGATATATTCGGATTTTATTCACGGCTCGCGGGTTCGGATATTTTTTCTATTGTATTATACCAAAAATCAACAGTTGTGTCAACAGGTAAATTCTGTGAACGCTTTATATGATTTTTTCGAACGCTACCCGAGGAGTCTCGTCCCTTATCAGGTAAATTATGCCGCATTCTGTAAAGCCGCGGCCGATAAGAAGTCCGCGCATACTTGTGTTTTTTTCGTGAGTGTCCATACGAATGCTTCGCCTACCGCGTTTTTTCGCTATGTCCGCGGCGGCCACGTCGACGATGTACTTTGCCGCGCCCTTGCCGCGCCAATCGTCCGCAACGGCTACGCGGTGGACGGCGAGATAGCTCCCCTCGGTGAGCCACTGCCCTTCAATACCGTCGTAATCCTTATCGTAATTTACCGCCGAAAACACTGCGGCAAGCTTCCCGCCGCATTCTACGGAATAGAGTATTCCGCCCAGTATGCCGCCCTTTACGCCCAGCCTGTCGGGAAAGCCCTTGGGCCACTGCGGATTGCCGTTTTTCGCCATATAATCTTGCGCGTCAACGTATATCTTCATTATTTCGTCCAGCTCGGATATTTCCGACCGCCTGTAAGAATAATTCATTTTACTGCCCCAAAAATTCTATAATGACGCCGTTCTGCACAAAGAGATACTCCTCTCTTATCCTCACAAACCCGCCGTCCGTCTCTAAATATTTTTCCGTCTTTTTTAACTGCTCGGAATACTTTTCAAGAAAGTCCCGTTTAAAAAGCGAGGTATATTCTTCAAGACATATTCCCCTTGCCGTCCTCAGCGCAAGCATAATGAACTCGTCCTCAATATCCTGCCCCTCTATTTTGTCTACCGATTTTACGGCAAAATTATCGGACAATATGCACTTGAAATACTCGTCGAGATCGTAAGTATTGGTAAACCTGACGTCTTTTATACAGGACGACGCGGCAACTCCGAAACCTATGTATTCGCCGCGCCGCCAATAATTTAAGTTGTGCCTGCTTTCGTATCCCTTTTTACAGAAATTGGACACCTCGTAACGCCCGAAGCCCAACTCTTTAAGACGTTTTACCCCCGCGTCGTACAGCGCGGCCGTCTCGTCGCCGTCGGGAAGTTCGCCGTTGAGATAGTCGGTATAAATGGGCGTGCCGTCCTCGGGAGTGAGCGCATACATAGAAATATGCTTTGCCCCCGCTTCGCAGGCGGTGTCTATAGTCTTTATAACGTCCTCTTCCGTCTGACCTTTTAGCCCTATCATTACGTCCACGCTGAAATTGCGGCCTTTAAGCAATTTTGCGCTCAAAAGAAACTCTTTGAGATTGTGTATCCTGCCGAGGTCGGCAAGCTGACTGTCTATCGCCGTCTGCAACCCCACGGAAAAACGGTTTACGCCGCATTTCAAATAGGTCTCTATCTTACTTGCGCTCACAGTGCCGGGATTCATCTCTATCGTGATTTCGGCATTTCCCGAAAGGCGCAGATGCTTTTTAACCGCGGCAATGAGCATAGCGATCAAGCTTTCGTCTATGACCGACGGCGTGCCGCCGCCTATATACAGCGTTTCAAAATTATAATTTTCAAGTTCCTTGGCCCGCTTTGAAATTTCCCTGTAAACGCAGGCCATATAGCTTTCGGCAAAGCCTATTTTATCGGGAAAGGAAGCAAAATCGCAGTAGGAACACTTGGACTTGCAGAATGGAATATGTACGTAAATGCCCGCCATATATCGGGATCTCCTTAAAGTTCTTTAACGCCGAAACGATCAAGGTCTATTTTGTAATCTTCAAAAAACTCCACGCCCTCGCCCAGGAGTATGGCCTTTTGAACCTCCTTGCCGCCGAAAGCGAAGCCCTCGCATATCCTGCCGTCGGCAAATACAACACGGTGACAGGGTATTATCATCGGTTGAGGATTGGAGTGCAGCGCCCAGCCCACCTGACGGGCGGCGCGCGGGTGTCCCGCGGCGCGGGCAACCTGACCGTAAGTTGCAACCTTGCCCACAGGTATTCTTTTGACCGTCTTATAAATATCGTCGAAGAATGACATAACTCCCCTTATGACCATACTATTCTGACGCGGCAAAAACCGTCTGTTCCGTCAATCCTTGTTGGTCTTTAAAATTTGCATAAACACTTCCGAAGGGACTTCCACGTTGCCTATCTGGCGCATACGCTTTTTGCCCTCCTTCTGCTTTTCGAGAAGTTTTTTCTTTCTCGTAATGTCGCCGCCGTAGCACTTTGCAAGCACATCCTTGCGCACGGCCTTTACAGTCTCTCGGGCTATTATTTTGCCGCCGATAGCCGCCTGAACGGGAACTTCGAACAGCTGACGGGGTATCGCCTCTTTTAAATTTTCGCACAGTATTCTTCCGCGGGTGTAAGCGGAATCCTCGTGTACGATCATTGAAAGAGCGTCGCAGACGTCGCCGTTTAAAAGTATGTCGAGCTTGACAAGCTTACTGCGCTCATACCCTATAAGTTCGTAATCGAAACTCGCATAGCCGCGGGTTCGGGATTTTATCGCGTCGAAAAAGTCAAATATGATTTCATTCAGCGGCAGGTTGTATTCAAGGCAAACCCTGCTCTTATCGAGATAAGTCATTTGCAGGAAAACTCCGCGCTTTTCGCGGCACAGATCCATAATCTGCCCCAAATAGTCGGGAGGAGAATAAATGTCCGCTTTGACTATCGGTTCTTCCATATGCTCTATCTCCGAAACTGGCGGCAAGTGGGACGGATTGTCCACAAAAATTTCCTCCCCGTCCGTCTTTATTACCTTATAGCTTACCGACGGCGCGGTTGTTATAATTTCAAGACCGAACTCGCGCTCGATACGTTCCTGAATTATTTCCATATGCAGGAGCCCGAGGAAGCCGCAACGGAAACCGAAGCCGAGCGCAACGGAACTGTCGGGTTCGAATATGAGAGACGCGTCGTTTAGCTGTAATTTCAATATGGCGTCCTTCAAATCGTTGAACCTGCTGCCGTCGAGGGGATAAATTCCGCAGAACACCACCGACTGCACGGCCTTATAACCGGGCAGGGGTTCGGGCGCGGGATCGTCGGCGTTAATAACCGTATCTCCCACGGCCACGTCCTGAATGGATTTTATCGATGCGGCGATATAACCAACGTCGCCCGCGGACAGGCCGTTTCGCGGCGTTAGGTTAGGGGCGAAAACGCCCGTCTCAACAACCTCGTAAATTTTATCGGAGCGGAAAGTCTTTATTCTGTCGCCCGCTTTTACCGCGCCGTCCTTTATGCGAACGAAAAGTATTACGCCCTTGTAATTGTCGTAATAGCTGTCGAATATGAGCGCTTTCAACCGCGCACTCTCGTCACCGCCGGGAGGGGGAAACGCCGTTGTGATAGCTTCCAGAACGTCGTCTATGCCAAGGCCTTCCTTTGCGGAAATAAGGGGAGCCGCGGAAGCGTCCAGCCCGATGACTTCCTCTATCTCCTTTTTGACCTCGTCGGGACGGGCGGAAGGCAAATCGATTTTATTTATTACGGGAAGCACTTCCAGATTGTTTTCTATCGCAAGATATACGTTTGCAAGAGTCTGCGCCTCGACGCCCTGCGAAGCGTCCACTATCAAAATCGCGCCCTCGCACGCGGCCAGAGAGCGGGAAACTTCGTAAGTGAAGTCAACGTGCCCCGGCGTGTCTATGAGATTAAACTCGTACTCCTCGCCGTCCTTGGCCTTATAGAACATTCTCACGGGAGTAAGTTTTATGGTAATGCCTCGCTCGCGCTCTATATCCATAGAGTCAAGAAGCTGAGCTTCCATATCCCTTTCGGAGACCTGTCCCGTTCGCTCCATAAGCCTGTCCGCAAGAGTGGACTTGCCGTGATCTATGTGAGCTATTATACAAAAGTTGCGAATGTTCGATTTGTTTTTCATAGTTATTATTATAAATTAAAGGCGCCGTCTTTGCAAGAAAAACCGCGCCTATTTTGATTTAGAAAATATTAAAAGTTTGACCGCTCATTCGTCGGCAAGCCTTGAAAGCAGATCGTCGCTGGAAATAATCGCTCCGCCGCCAATGACCGCGGCAAGCTGCGGCTCTTCGGAAACGTTTACGGGAATACCCGTCTGCTCTTCGATGTATTCAGGCAGTCCGTCGAGCTTTATAAGCCCGCCCGAAAGATATATTCCGCCCTGCATAACTCCCGAAGAAACTTCTGCGGGAAGCTTTGTCAAAAGCAGGTTCACGTATTCAAGAATTTTATCCGCAACAGAGGATATGCAATCGTAAATACCTGCCGAATCCACCGCGACCGACGCGGGCGCGCCGTTGCGGAGGCCCCTGCCCTCAACAACGTTCATCTTGTTATCGTCTTCAAGCAGACTGCCCACGGTATTCTTCAATTTTTCGGCCGTGAGCGCGCCTATTTTAAGATTGTGACTGTCGGCAAGCTCGTCTATTATTTTTACGTCTATGTCTCCGCCGCCAAGCGACACGCTGTATCCCGAAATTATTCCGTCCTGCGATATTACGGCGATATTGGTTAACGAATAGCCGATGTCGAGTATAAACATAGGCTCGCTTTCACTTATAGCTTTATTGTGCCCCAGTATTGCCGCAAACGGCATAAAAGTAAAGTACACCGAACCTAGTCCGCACGCTTCGGCTACGGCGCGATATCTCTCCTTGACGCTTTCTTTTACTCCGCAGGGAAGAATGAAAACCGCCTCCGTCCGCTTTGCTGTGCGTCTGCCTATTTCTATTTTTTCGAGAAAATACGAAAGTAATTCCGTTGCGAGAGCTTCGTTGACAATTACCCCTTTATCCACTGGATTTATTATCTGAGTGTTTGCGGCCGCCCTGCCCGAAAGAGCGCGGGCCTTGTCGCCGTACGCCTTGGGCTCGAATTTGAGTTCTCCGTCGTCCTCGTACTTTTCCACCGCGATACAGGTTGCTTCCATCAATACGACTCCGCACCCCGGCATATATATTTTTGTAGTCTGCGAACCGAAATCAACAGATATTCTCTTCATTCAAGTACTCCGTCAATAAGTTTTTTCGTTAGTGTAACGGGCAGCCCCACAACGTTGGTATAACTGCCGAAATATTCTTTTACTACCCCGCCGTCCTGTATTCCGTAACTCCCCGCCTTGTCCATCGGCGAACCCGTGGCTATATATTTTTCGATAAATTCGTCTGTAAGGGTATTGAACTTAACTTCCGTGGTATCGAACTCAACCAGTTTTTTAAACTTGTTTCTTACGCATACGCCCGTAATAACGTAGTGCGTCCTGCCCGAAAGCTTTTTCAGGGTATTGAATGCGTCCTCCCTGTCCTTGGGCTTGCCCAAAATTTCATTTTGAAAGACGACTATCGTATCGCAACCGATAACGGTCGCCTCGGGGTACTTTCGGAACGCCTCGTCGCACTTGCTCTCCGCAAGGGCGCAGGCAATCTGATCGGGGAAAAGAGATAAATTTACTTTTTCTTCGGCCTCCGCAGGGCAGATCTCGAAATCGTCTATAATCTGCTTTAAAAGCTCCCGCCTTCTCGGAGACGCGCTTGCAAGCACGTATTTCATATGTTTTATCCGCTGTTATATGTTTAATGCCGCTTTTAAAGCGGCACCTTTTCAAAGTATTTCCAGATTTTTATGGAAAGCTTTTCTGAACTCGGTCGAAGCCGACAGCGCGTTCTTTATTTCCAAAGTTGCGTCGCCCTCGACTTCCGTCTTCATAATGACGGAATCGCCGAGTATGTCGCAGTTAATGCTCTTTATCGTACCGGAATCGGCCCTGTCGAGGCTCTCCGCTATTCTGAGCATAACGCCCAGTTTCTTGACGATTTCAAGATCGTCCTCGGAAACGATATCGCGGTATCTTGCCCAGTCGTAAGCGTTTATATCCTCTTTCTTATGACAGCAAGCGGTGAAAGCCGCAAGCACAATCTCCCTGTGCGTTACCCCGTACAGGGTGGAATTGAGTATCATATACCAACTGTGCCGTTGATGATTATAGTATTTTATTCTCATTCCGCAGTCGTGCAGCATTGCCGCGACTTTTAGGATCTTGAGATACTGCCTGGGGAATTTATGCAGCACCCTGAGCTGTTTGAAGAGTTGAATGCTTAAATTTACAACGTGTTCGACGTGCTTTTCTTCGCAGTCGTAATATTTGACGAGAGTGGTAAGAGAATAGTTTAAAACGTCCGCTATGGGCTTTTCTATGGTCATAGGAAGAGCCTGATTGAACATTATGCCCTCTCTCAAGCCCGCGCCCGAGAAAGTGAACTGCTCCACGTTGAGGTAATTGATAAACGATCTGATGACCGCCAACGCCGCGGGAAGTATATCCGCGCGCTCGGAGGAAAGCCCCTTGATTTTCTTCTTTCTGTCAAGGTCGAGAACCTTGATCATATCGTATATGGGTGAAAAATCGTCCACGGGCATCTTGTAGTTATGCACGGTATCCAAAGGATACTTGTGAACCATTTTGGTTATTTTGAAAAGATTTCTGAACGAGCCGCCAACACCTATCATCTGTACGTCGGGATCCAGCTCTTTAAGCCAATCGATATTTTCAAGCTGTGCGGTAAAAAATTCCTCTATCTTTGCCGCCTGCTCTTCCGGCTTTACGTCCTCGCCGGAAAACATTCCCGTAAGCGTTACCGCGCCGAAAGGAAGAGTGACGTAGTTGAGCATATTTCTGCGGTTGTAATAAATTATCTTGGTGGAACCGCCGCCTATTTCGAGAATAATACCCTTGGGTATATCCATTGTATTTATAACTCCGCGGTATACGAGCACCGCCTCTTCCTCGGCGGAAAGCACGCGTATCTTTATCCCGCAGGTCGCCTGAATTTCATCGAGAAAACTGCGCTGGTTTTTAGCGCGTCTTACCGCTTCCGTGGCAACCGCAATTATGCGGGTAACTCCGCTCGTCTCGCAAAGTTTGCGGAACATTTTCAAAGTTTTAATTGTTTCCGCAACTCTTGCGGGTTTCAAAAACCCGTCTCTCTCCATATCCTGGCCAAGCCTTACGCTCTCCTTTAATTCGTCCACTACCATAAAGTAGCCGTCGGCAAAGAGATTTACTATTACCAGTCTTGCGGAATTCGAGCCAAGATCTATAATACCGATTTTTTCCAAAATATCCACCCAACGTTCAATGAGAACGCCTTAAAAAAATACTATATCTTTGATTTTATAAGTATAGCACAAGTTATTTGTTTTGTACAGTTTTTTTAAAAAATTTTGTGCAAATTGCACAAATAAATTTTGCTCCTTTTTATCATATTTAAGGAGCAATGTTCAAAATTTTCAATATAGGTTACTTATTCCCGTTAAAACCTGATATCCCGTATCTTTTTTTTGAAAACGGGGCAGATAAAGTCGGGAATTATCTCGTTTAAAGGTTTCATCACAAAATCGCGCGCGGAATACTCGGGATGGGGCACTTGAAGATCATCCTCGCAAATTACCCTCTTGCCGTAAAATACGATATCCACGTCAAGAGTCCTGTCCCCCCAATGAACAGTGCGTTCCCTGCCGCACTCCGCCTCTATGCGGTGTATTTCTTCAAGCAGTTTTTCGGGCGGAAGCCAGGTTTCTATTTCCGCCGCGCAGTTTATGAACTTATTTTCGGCAACGCCGCCGTAAGGTTCTGTCTCGATATACGAGGATACTTTTACCACCCTTATTCCGGGCGTTCCCTCAAGGAGCTTTAACCCGCTGTCGAGGTATCCTTTTTTATCGCCTATCGACGAGCCCATAGACAAAATCACTCGCTCCTTTTTAAGTTCCAGCGTTACGCCCACGGTGGCGAATTTGTGCTTTACAGGCGCCTGGGGCTTGTAAACCGTAAGCTTTAAACCTCTTGCGTTCCTATCTTCGAGTACCGCCGCCGCACAGGCATAGGCGAGAGTTTCTATAAGATCGTATGATTTTTCGGTCGCAGTCCGCGCAATGACGTCGCACACTGCTGAATAATTTACAGTACCCGAAAGACTGTCGCCCTTCGCCGCTCCGTAAAAATCCGTTTCTATATCGGCGTCGAACACAAACTTTTGCGGAATTACTTTTTCGCTGTCGTGAACTCCGTGACAGGCCGTAACCTCGAGTCCGCGAATAAAAACGCAGCTCATTTGTCCCCCTCCCGAATTGCGTCGTAAGCTTCTCTTATTGTCCTGACGTTTTCCTCCACGTCGTGGACGCGCACAAACAGCACTCTTTTTTTTACGGCGAGTCTCGTACTTTCCAGAGTAGGAGCCAGCCTTTCTTCGGGAACGCCGCCGAACATCGACTTACGGCTTGTCCCCAAGAGAAGAGGATAACCGCATTCCGACAGCTTTTCATAGCCGTTTAAAAGCTCGTGATTCTGTTCGCGCGATTTCGCAAAGCCTATCCCGCCGTCCAAAATTATTTTTTCCCTATCCACGCCCGCGGCGACGGCAAGGTCCGCGCTTTCGTTTAAAAATTTAATTACGGGCTTCCAGATGTCGCCGCTGAGAGCGGTCTCCGCATTGTGCATAAGACAGGCGGAAGCTTTGAACTCCGCAACAGTAGCTGCCATTTTATCGTCGCGGCGAAAGCCCCACACGTCGTTAATCATATCCGCGCCAAGTTCGAGCGCGGCGCGCGCGCTCCTTGAAAAATAAGTATCCACCGAAACGGGAATATCGAACCTTTCCTTTACGAGCCGCAAAGGTATTTCGAAACGCCTTATCTCCTCTTCCGCGCCGACCTCGCCGTACCCGGGCCTTGTAGACTGCGCGCCCAGATCTATGACCGACGCGCCCTGTCGCACTGCCCTGTCCACAGCAAAAAGAACGTCGTCCGCCGTATGTCTGCTGGCCGACCAAAAGCTGTCGGGAGTGAGGTTTATTATTGCCATTACGTAAGTGTAGTTTTCAAAAGTCCTGTTGCCTATCTTCATTTTAAAAGTCTCAACACCTCTCGTCTGCGGTCTTCGCCGAATTCGCCCAGCATACAGCTCGTAACAGTGACGCTTCCCGCTTTCTTTACGCCGCGGCAAGTCATACAGGTATGCTCGGCTTCGCATACGACGAATACGCCCTTTGGTTTGAGACAGCGCATAATCTCCCGCGCGATCTGCGCGGTGAGCCTCTCCTGTAATTGCAATCTCCTTGCAAACACGTCCACGGTGCGGGCAAGTTTGGAAAGCCCTACAACCTTTCCGTCGGGAATATATGCTATTGCGATTTTACCGAAAAAGGGCATAAGGTGATGTTCGCAGGTTGACGAAAAATATATGTCGCGCTCTACCACCATATCCCCGCAATCGCTTTCGAACGTTCGGGAAAGATGCTCCTCCGCGGTTTTGCCTTCGCCTGACAACAGCTCCGCATACGCGTCCGCAACCCGACGGGGAGTCTCTTTCAGCCCCTCCCTCGACGTATCCTCGCCAAGGGCTTCCAGGAGTTGCTTTACCGCGTCTATAACTTTTTCTCTATCCAATTTTTTGCCTCCTTTAAAAGAGTGAAAGAACCGCACACAACGACCGTTTCCGCCTCCGCTCTTCCGAGAGCCCCGGCTACGCCGTCCGCCTCGCAAACGTTATCGAAACACCGCCTGCACGCGGCTGTTATTTTTTTTATATCCATTGCCCGTGGGCTTTCAGGTTTTACGGCCGTAATTCTATCCGCAAGCCCGCGCAACTTTTCCAGACAGCCGTCTACGTCCTTATCGGACAGACAGCCGTAAATAATTTCCTTAACTTCCGCCGTGCTCGAAAGTAGCTCGGCAAGAGGCTTGAAAGCTTCGGGATTATGCGCCCCGTCCAATATATATCTTTTACCGCCCGCAAAAATTTCCTCGCACCGCCCCTCCGAGGGTGCTTTTTCAAGTCCCGCCTCAATAGCTTTTTCACCTATTCCGAGGGCGCGGGCAGCCGCCGCGGCAAGCGCCGCGTTTCCCCTGCGGACTTCCCCGTCGGGCGAAATTCTATAATCCTTTATAAGCTCCGTACGGGCGACTTCGGCTCCGTAGGACTTCAATATCCCGCGGGCAGGCTCCTCTATGCAACAACCGAAAAATGCGGGGCCGTTCTTTATTATTCCCGCCTTATGGCGGCATATGCTTTCAATATCCCCGCCGAGCACGTCGGTGTGTTCCAAGCTTACGGACGATATGAGCGCAACGGTATTGTCGCAGACGGCGTTCGTCGCGTCCTCTCTTCCGCCCAGTCCACATTCTAAAACGGCGTAACGGCACCCCGCAAGATTAAACGCATATAGCGCGGCAGCCGTCTCAACCTCGAAACGCGTAGCGTTGCCCGCAACGGAAAGCGCGTCCCCGAAAGCTTTTACAAAGAGATCTTCACTTATATCTTCGCAGTCGATTTTAAAGCGTGAAAAATACCCGTAAACCTCGGGCGAGGTGTACGTTCCCGCACGTTCGCCCGCCTCTTTTAAAATACGGGACGTAAACTCCGCGACGGTACCCTTGCCGTTGGAACCGGCAATATGAATTATCTTTAATTTTTTATCCGGCGAACCCAACTTATCCAGTATCGAACGCGTCCTTTCCGGTCCGAAATCCATTCCTTTCAAGGACAATTCGCCGAGCTTTGACATAATTTCTTCAAGCGTCATAGACAAAAACAATTTTAACATAACGCCCGTCAATAATCAAGAATATTGCCCATTAATTTGCCTATACTGATTTTATGGCACTTATTTTCATTCGTACGGCGATAATCTTTATAGTACTGTTATTTATAATGAGGCTTATGGGCAAGAGCCAGATAGGCGAAATGCAGCCCTTCGAATTTGTAATAAGCCTTGTAATTGCCGAGCTTGCCTGCATTCCTATGGCGGACAGCTCCATACCCCTGCTATACGGAGTAATAGCAATAGTCACGATATTTATTTTACATCAGGTCGTCTGGCTTTTGGAACTTTGGTTCAAGCCCGTCAAAAACATAGTCAGCGGCAAGCCTTCGGTCGTCATAAATAAAAACGGAATAGACGAGTTTCAACTCAAAAAGAACAATTTGGACGTGGGCGATCTGATAGAGAGTATGCGCGTTGCGGGATATTTCAACCTGGACGATGTTTATTACGGACTGTATGAAGCAAACGGCTCGTTCTCCGCGCTAGAAAAGGAGGAAAAGGCCTCCAATTCAATTTCACTCACGCTCATAGACAGGGGCAAAGCGGACAAAAAAAACCTCGTGCGCTGCGGTTTCGGCGGCGACGAGCTTAAAAAGTTTCTGCAAGAACAGAATGCCAAGTTAAAGGAAGTCGTTGCTATGACGGTCAACGGCGAAGGGCGAGTATACTTCCAGAAACGCGGAGAAAAATATAAAATTTTACAGGTCGAGGTAAACGGTAAATGGTAAAGTCGATTGTTTACACGCTGATCGCCATATTGCTCTGCATTGGCTTTTTCATTTTCACGCAGTGGTACCTCGGAAAACAGTTTTCCGAATTTTACGACGTGCTCGACGCGCTGTACGTAAAGATTGACGACGAGACGGCGACTGCCGAGGACGGTTACGCCGTGCGCGCTATGTGGGTTGACAAGAAATCGAAACTACACATTTTCATACCCCACAACGACATCTCCTATATAGACTATTGGCTGAGCGAATGCTGCGGACTTTTGCACGACAAGAACTATGAGCTTGCTCTCGGCAAAGTTGAAGTTTTAAAGGAGATTGCCAAAAACCTGCCCGACGCATACACCGTTAAACTTGAAAACGTATTTTAATTTATTCGTACTCGCCGTAGTCCCTGCGGCCGCCGCCGAACTGTGGCGGACACGGAGGACAGGGCGGCGGGCATTTCGGAGGACAATCGGGTTTGGACGGCGGACAGTCGGGCTTCTCCTCTTTACCGAGCTTAACAAGCACGGCGTCCGCGCCGATTTTTACTACGTCCTTTATGGGCAGAAAAATTTCCTGCTTTGAAAAGCGGAAACCCTTGCAACCTGTAACGGTAAATCCCTGTACCTTGTTCTCCGGGAAAGTAAAAGTAATATCGCATACTTTACCCAAATGCTTGCCGTCAACAAGATTTATTACGTCCTTTTGCTTTAAAGCGGAATAAGTTACTTCCATAATAATACGATATGCGACAAAATACAAAAAAATACCCGCGGGCAAAAGCCTGCGGGTAAGTTTTATTAATGTAAAAGAATTTTCAACAACGCCAGTTCTTTTTCCGCCCACTCGGGATTCATATACTCGAACACAACGTCGAGTCTGAACACGCTTCCCGCAAGGCCGTTGTATAGGTTCATCGCGGTATCGCCTCCCACCCAGCCTATAATTTTGACTATGAGCATAACTATGAGAAATCCCAGTCCCAAGAAGAACACCGCGCCGAGCGATTTATTGACTATTTTCATTAAAATATTTTCGCTTTCGAGGATCTGTTTTATAACCACCACTACGATTATTCTTGCTATCTGAACTATTACGAACATAATTACGTAATAGATGATGACTTCCAGATGAATGGTTTTAAGGAACTCTATGTGCGCCCAGTTCTCCGCAAGCTTACCCAAAAGATCGCCCACGAATCCGACGTCCAAAAACACCGTTCCTATAAGCGCGCATATGAGCACGCTTATAACTATCCCGAATATTCCGCTCGTGAAGAATTTAAGTCCCTTCCCGAACCCTATGAGCGCGCCCAATGCCAGAAACACCACGACCATTGCGAGCGCTATCCAATCCGCTAATATCATATCTACCTCGTAAATATTGTCACTTTACGGTTTAATTATAACAACAAAATACCGAAAAGTAAACATTTTTCCCAAATTAACTCGCCGTACAACAAAAACGTCGCAGTAATTGCGACGTTTTGAACGTTTTTTGTAGAATTTTGTCCGTTGAATTATTTCTCCGCAAACACGATACCTGCGGCGTCCACGCCTATGTGCGTACCTATAACGGGGCAGATATTGCTCTTTTCCGAATACTCCAAACCGATTTTGGAAGCAAGAATATCCGCGTTTTTATCGTTTTGGGTATAAATGAGATAAACGGGCTTGGTAAAGTCGATCTTGCTCTTATCAGTCTTTGCGGCAACCCAGCTTATAGATTTATTCATACCGAACTGCTTGGAAATCATTTCCACCTTGCCGTCCAACGCAAAAGTTATTACGGGCTTTATGTTAAGAACCGAACCAATTATAGCCGTTACGGTAGAGAGCCTTCCGCCCTTCCTTAAATTTTCAAGCGTGTTTAAACAAGCGTAAATTTTAAGCTTAGGTCTCAGCCCGTCGAGCATAGCGCAGATTTCATTCACCGACGCGCCCGCGGCCGCCGCTTTCAACGCCTCGGTAACGCACAATTTAAGCATAACCGTCGTACACTTGCAATCGTATGCGTAAACGTTTTCCATTCTGCCCGCAACCGCTTTACAGCGTTCGTAGGAACCGCTTAACGCGGACGCCAAGGGCAAAAGCAGCACTTCGTCGAAACCCTGAGAAAAGGCTTCCTTGCAGGCAGTTTCAACCTGTTCTTCGGTCAACTGGGAGGTATGAGGGAACTCTTTACTATCCTGCATCTTTTTATAGAACTCTTCACAGCCGATATCTATTCCGTCGAGGTATTCTTCCGTACCGAAGTTAATTGTGAGCGGCATCAACGATACGCCCAGAGCCTTGGCCTCTTCAACCGTGATATTGCTGGAAGAATCGGTTATAATCTTAATCATTCTTTTTCTCCTTTTCTATGGTCTCCACAAACTTTTCAAACAACTTGTCGCAGAACTGTAATTCATCTTCCGTTAAAGTTTTTGACAAAGTTTCGAAAATATATCTCCCGTACGCGTTATCGCCGTGATAATACTTTTTAAACTTTTGAGTAACTTCTAACTTGAAAGCCCGCTTGTCGTCCGTGGGTAACTTTGTTACGTAACCCTTGTCTACAAGCTGACGCACCTTGTAAGCGGCATGTGAAGAAGTAATGGAAAGCGCCTCCGCAAATTCGCCTATAGTGGGACTGCCCATAAGCCCTATCGTCTCCACGGCGAAAAACTCCGTAGCGGTAAGCGAACCTTCCCTTTCGCCCAATACTCCGAAAATGAACTTATACAGTCTTAGCCTGAAATCACAGTATATGCTTTCGAAATTTTTTTCTATATTTTTACGATCTGCCATAACGTTTATTTTTAGCTAAATTTTTTGAGATAATTATATATTAAATTTTACTACTCGTCAAGCGATTTTATGACAACTGCGGAAAATAAAAAATTTCTCCCCCGAAAATTTCGGGGGAGATCGTTTTTAAGACTTAAGCGTTAACTTTTGTAAGGTTTACAAAATCGTATTGCCAGTTGGCATCGCAAACCCATAAACTGAAACCTGTCACAGCGTCGCTTTCTACGGTTATATAACTACCTTTGTTAGCGTCCACTTCGTCAATGCCGCAAGCATATCCGTTGGAATATCCTTCGCCTGCGAATTTAAAGACGATCAAATACTTTCCGCTTTCTCCGCTGTTAACTAAATTATAGTTATACAGATCGGTATCGCCGCCGATTGCGGACATAGTTCCGTCGGCATTGAAAGTCATTTTAAATTCGGTAGAACCGTCGGAATAAGTCCAGCTTGTGCCCGCGAGCGTTCCCTTTAACTGTTCTTCATTCTCGGCTATATCCAGCGCGGCAAAAAGCTCTATATCGCCCGATGCCGTCGCTATATACAATGTTTGAAGATTATTGTCCATATCGTATAAGAACACACTGTTTGCATTTGCATTCTCGGGATCGATTCCGCAGTTGCCCGCAGCTCCGTCAAGCGCCGTAAATGTAACCGCAAGCTGTCCCCAGCTACCATCGGCAAGCTCGAATGAGAACTTCTCGTCGGTAACTTCCGTATCACCCCCGGTACGCGTTGCAGTAAGAGTCTTATCGTTGCCGAAAACGATCGTCAATTTGTACTCGACTTCATTTTCAGTAAACGTTCCTTCCCAGGTTTTACCGGCAAGCTGTGCGTAATACTGTTCAAACTTGTCGCCGGGTTCAACGGGCTCTTCACCTGTATCCTTTTCGTATGTTGCCGCAACAGTATCGCCGTTAAGAGTACCGGTTACAGTCAACTCTATTATTTCGCCGTTTTCTATTATCAGATAACTTTCATTACCGTTCGAGACGCCGGTGTCTATACCGCAATCGCCCCAAGACGTGTCTACAACCGAAAACGCAAAGAAGTACTTTCCGTTATCGCCCGCAGTCAACGTATACGCGTATTCTTCGGTGTTGACTCCGTCTTCCGCAAACCACTTGGCCGTTACGGTATTATTCTCGCCGAACACAAGAGCGAAAGCGTCGCCTCTGTCGTAACGGTAATTCCAGGTAGTTCCTTCAAGCAAGCTACTCGGATCGAATTCCTGAACTTCGGCAAACTTGACGGATTCAGGATTCGCATAACCGTCGCTCCAATTAAGATAAACGTTATAAACGTTGTCGGCAAGAGTGAGATACGAACCGCTGTTTGCCGTGTTGTAATCGAATACCATCGACAACATTGGCGAAGCAGCCTTTTGTTCGAGAGTGATATTATATTTACCCTCTTCCGCCGCCGCGGTAAGCGTCAACAAGAAATCGCCCGTTGCAACGCCGTTATTGTAGTCGAGATGCATTGCGCCGTTCTCTCCGAACGTAAGCACAACCTTTGCGCTTTTAACGTCGGCTTCCATAGTCTTACCCGTAAGGTCGTCTAATATTGCCAGAACGGGATCGACGTAAACTGTCATCTTGGTCAATTTCGCCGAAGAAGCGGAAGTACCTATATTGAGATAAATCTCCATCTCCGAACCGTTAAGTTTGACGTAGCTATTGCCGCTTGCAACCGATACGAGGAATGCGTAATCGATCATATTGTTGGGCTTGGAGCCTTCGACTTCGGTAAACGTAAAGTTGAATTTGCTCTTATCCTCCGCATCCGCAGTAAGCGCAAACGTAAAGCTTACTCTCAACATTGCACTGTAATTGAACGTCATTACGCCCTTATCGTTTACTTCGAGAGTTTTTCCGTCCTCGGTAGTAAATGTCTTACCGTTGAGTAACTTGCCCACTTCGGCGGCGGTGAACTCACGATTCAGCTTGTTGCCGTACACTGTAAGCGAGGTTACCGATTGTCCGTCAAATACAAGCCTTGCCGTTTGGTCCCACGTAAATCCGGGAGCGAACCAACCCACCATCATAGGATTGGGACCTGAAGGCGTTATTTCCATTTCATAGATGTTGTTTGCACCCGCCTTCAATGCGTACGTAAATTTGTAGACGGTCGAGCCGTCGGGCGTCGTATTCGCGGGATCCTTTGTCGCATAGGCGGTCAATCCGTCGCCGTCGAATACTATGTATGCCTGACCTTGGTTAGGATCGGTATACTCCCATACGGAACCAGAAACAGCCGCTTCCGCAGTGAGATAGTCGGGAACTTTTACAAGCATGACCTTTTCTTTCTCGTGACTTACGGAGTTTTCATAGGTGAGCCTGAACGTGTACGCAGGCGTAACTTCCAGACCGTAATTACCTTCGCCGCTGACTTTTGTCAACGTAACCGCTAAAGTTTCCGCATTGAATGCGTAAGTATATTCCGTTACGCCGGAGGCGTCCGTTATTTTTACAGATTTGTTATCGCCGAAAGCTACCTTGTATGCGCCTGAAGCGTGTTCGCCTGAGAAGAGTTCCTCTTCCGTAGGAACGGCCTTGACGATAATCGATACCGTTGCTTTTGCGTGCGTACCGAAACTGTCGCCCTTAACTGCGGTAAGCTCTACCGTGTAGTTACCGGGCGTAGCGGCCGTGAACGTCTTTGCGCCCTCGCCGTACTTTTCGGGATCGGCGTCCGTCAGCGTAGCGCCGGTAGCTTCGATCCTGAACTCATTATCCGTAAAATAGCTGTTACCGGACGAAGGTTTGGTTATCGCGTTAAAATGAACGGCCTGACCTGCGTAAACTTCGATTTCCTTTTCGGTTACAAGCGAGAAGTCGTCTGAAGCGTACGAGTAAACGTAAGTCTCGGGTTCGATAACGCTCGCTGCGCCGAATTCATTGCGGAACACAAGTTCCGCCGTAGCTTCGCCTATTCTAATAATGACTTTGAATTCGCCTTCAAGGCGCTGACTTCTGAAGCCAAAATTGATAGTTCCGTCGGAATTAACATAAGCTTTTGCATATACGTTTTGACCGTTTACAAGTATATTACCCCAATTATCGCCTTCCGTCCATTCCTGATCGTTGCCGGCCGCATCCTTGGTAAAAACTCTTACCTTTATCTCATTGAGATTTATATACTCGCGGGAATCGCCGACGTCAATTGTTATGGCCTTAATTGACGAATTGTCGATGTCCAAAGAAGTACCGCTTTCAATAACGTTTTTTTCTTCATCTTTCATAACAAACGACTTTACGTTAGCGTCTGCAAGATCGTGAGGATTTTCGGGGAACTCTTCTATATCCGCTAGCGCGGTCTGAGTTCCGTTGACAATGTGAGTATTTCTTTCTTTCCCTGTTACGCCGTAATAAACGCCCGTATCATAGCCCTTTATGGGATTGTCGGTCTTAAATGCGTTTCTGTCAACGCCGTACTTGGTCATAGAATCCTTCAATAAATCAAACTCGGCCTGAGTAACTTTATCGGGTAATTCTCTTTCGCCGGCGTGTTGCTGTTTAAACAACTGATAGTCCAAAGCCTCGTAATCATAGCCGTAAACAGAGGTGTTCACTTCAAACCAGGTAACCATTCCGTTATCGTCCGTCGTAAACGATACGGTATAAGTATAAAGCTTATCGCTGTATGAGTAGAATGATTTTCTTAAATTGGTACCGTCTACACCCACGCTGTGCAGTAACGTAGGCGTACTCTTTACAAGCCTGTTGAACGTAAACATGTTAACAGTCTTGCCTGCGTCATTCTTATAAGACGTAGCCTTGTAATTTTCAAGTTCCCCTACGTGCGTTGACGCATAGTAATTGAGCCTGTATAACAGGTTTTCTACGCCGATATATTCCGCGTCGGAAATGAGCGGCAAATAGGGAAGGAAGAAGCTGTATCCGTTGTAGAACGCCTGTTCGCTTTCATATATCCAACGAAGCTCGCCTTCCTGGCACAGCCCGCTGATTTCGCCATCATTGTTATCAATGTAGTAATTACGGTTGTTGGACTGATCGTAAACGTGAGCATAGCTTCTATCCGCATTATATTCATACGACCACTTAGTGGAACCGTTAATACCTTCGGATTTACCGACGAGTTCCGCGTTGTCCAAAGCGGTTTCGATAATCTCGTCCATATTTACGGCATTATACAAAGTAGCTTCGAAAGTAACTTCAGCGCCTGTCTCCTCGTCGGTATACTTATAGTTAGCGGTATTTTTATCTGCCAAAGGAGTAACTTCGTAAGCCTCGGAATCGAGCGTGGGCAAAGTAAGAATGAAAGAATGACTGTCGAAATTCTTACATCCGATAGTTACGCTACCCGCAAGATAGAGCGAGGGTTTAATAAGAGTCTGGGCGTCGGCCTCATATGCGTGAGGGGTTTTAGGAATCTCTTTCGTCTGCTCGTCTTTACAATTAGAGCATACGCCCTTTTCGCTGCCGGGCCCGTCGCAAGTCGCTTCCATTACCACCGTCCATTCATATTTATGGTTGCCTGCGGGGATTTCCCTTTCCTGTGTGTCTCCGCAAGAGCAAGTACCTTTTTCGAGGCCGGGCTCGTCGCAGGTAGCCTCCTTTACGGTTTCCCATTTATAATCGTGCTGACCGGCGGGGACGTCTACGATAAACGATACGTCGCCCGACTCGTGCGCGAACACATATTTCATTTTACCCGCACTGGTATGAGTGGGCTCCTGCCCCTCTACGGGAGTTACCGACTTATAGGCGGACTCCTCTGAAAGCGCGGGAAGCGTCGCCTCGATAGGAGCGTGCTCGGCGTTATGTATACATTTTTTAATCGCTTTACCGGGCGCTTCCGCCGTGGGGGCGGTTACTTCCCATTCTTCCGCGAATTTGTGCGCATCAGGATCGATAGCTATGGGACGGGTTTTTGCGTCTTCACATTCCAGACATACGCCGTCTTCCTCGCCTGCTGCCGAACAGGTCGGAGCCTTGGTCTGCGTCCACTTATACGAATGCGTATGTTCCGGCTCGTTATTACAACCTGTAAAAGCGAGCGTGGTCGAAGCGCACATCGTAAGAGCGACTACTGCCATTATCAGCTTCTTGTTTTTCATTTTCTACTCCTTTAAAAGATCTGCAATGAGTTTATATTTGGTGTTTATTCAGATATAACCGTAGGTCTTTTTATCATTTTAATTATGATAGCATATATTTTTGCATAATGCAATACATTTTATGCAAAAATTTAATAAAAATACATAATTTATTTATAATTTTTGGTTATGTATGGAAAAATGTATATTTATAAACTATAAAATGAATACCGCCGCGCCTGTCGGCGCGGCGATAAATATTCTGATAAAACGTATCGATTTTTACATTAGCTGTAATATCCGCAAGCGAATAACCACTGATCTTCTTCGGCTGCTTTAAGCCCTGAAGCTTCCGCAAAACCGTTGCCGTCCATAAACAGACGCGCCTGCGTTGCATAGCCTTGCAAGAATCTGTAAAGTTCGTAAGTTACGGGGTACATACCGTTATCGTCGGTAAAGTACGAGTAAGCCAAAACGTCCTTCCATGGAGCGTACTGCTCGGGCAGTCCGTGAAAATCATTTTTACCTTCGTGTTTAATAATGTTCTCGTAACCCTCTATAAATATCTTATAGTTAAGAAAATGGAAATCAAGGTCGTCGTACTTGGGCGGCATTTTTTTATAGAACTTATCAAAGTTGTCGTCAACGGTTAACGCCTTGTTGCCGTGATATTCAATGGATATAAACGAATCGGCGCTCTCGTTTTGAAATACCAATAACGTTGGCTGATCGATGTTAGCGCAAACGACGGGGCCTAAAGGTTTGCCGTCCGTATCTAACATATGGAAATAACCGTCATTTTCGTTAAACCCTATATTGTCGCCGTTCAAAAGCCCGTCGCTTTCAAACATATGCAAGTTAGTACCGAACTTTTGCATAAATTCGTGTTTTTCCTTTTTGAAACTCTCCCTGTTCTGAACCTTGTCAAACTCGGTGGGGATAGCCATTTCCGCTACAATATCCTCGCGCGAATAATCGGACTCGCGGCTTATTCTGAAAGCAATGGAAAGAGGGTATTCCGCGGATCGCGTATCCGCCTTTATTCCGAACACGAGGCTTCCGCCCATTTCGTCGAAATTGATATTGAATTCCAAAAGAAAGTTTTTGGTGTAAGTCGACGATGGTCCGCCGTCGTTTATAGTACTGTAACCGGAAACGTAATGCTTACTGCCCTCATATTTATCGATTTTGGGATTTATAAGATTTTCGGTTGTATCAACCCAGGACTGAATATAAAACGTACCGTCCTCGGAGGGTTCGTAAATATAGTAAACGATTTGTTCGGGTTTGTTTATAGTGGCCCTATAAACGCCCTCGCTTCTTATCGTCATTCCCTTCAAAGGTTGCGTACCGTTGTTGTTACTGCCGGAAAGCACTCTGGAAACGTTGAATATCTCTATCTTGATATCTCTTTCGAAATTGGTAGCGATATGCGCGTTGGGATTGTAGGCCTTATTTGTGGGAAGCCCCTCTATCGTTACGGAATAGTCGCCGTCCAACCCCTTGGTTTCCGCCCTTCCGCTCTTGTCGAAATCGGCGTAAACGGGTTGTGAAATTCCGTCCGTCCACTTTGCGCGCATCTGTGTATTGTCGGGAAGCTCCCAGTTTTCTTCACCCTGCACAAGCTGTACGGAAAAAATCGCGTCGTTTTCCTCCCCCGGCCCGGGATCGGGGCCGGGGCCCGGTTCTACGGGCTTACCGCCCGGATCGTCCGGTCCGACGGGCGGATTGTAGGTTCCGCAACCCGTAAGCCCCACAACCAATATTAACGCAAGCAATATTGTGAGTATTTTCTTTTTCATAATAACCTTACTTCTTAACCCGTATAAACAGATTCTTTATATCGTTCCATTTAAGTTTACGGACAACTATATCCGCAACGAACAGCACCACGCACGCTATCATAAGCGGTACTGTAAGTTTAAGCACGTAAGTGCCCACGTCCTTTTCGTCGTTTTCGATTTTGAGGTTTCCGTCCTCGCTGACCTGTCCCGAGCCGCCGACCATTTTATAGAGTTCGGAAGCGTCGAAATTCGCAAAAGCGTCGTATTCCGCATAGTACGAAACGTTGATTGCCGTCTCCGCAACGTACTCATTGCCGTCGTATGCGTAAATTATTTTTATGCCATATTTGCCGAGTACTCCCGAGGCAAATTCAAACGAATATGTTATTCCGTCCGATACAAGCTCGTCTTGTATAACCTCGCCGCCCGGTAAAGTGATCTCGATTTTTGCTTCCGCATCCTTACTGTATTCTACGGGAGTAAGCTTCACTCCCGTGAACTTACCGTCTTCCGACAATTCGTATGTGAAAGGATAATCGCTCTTCTCGTCGGGGATACCGGTCGTAAACACGTTGTCGAACAGCTTGCGCGAGTTATCGAAGTTTGCAACCCAGCCGCCCGCAAGTTTACTTGTAAAGCAGGCGACCTTTCCGTTGCCGTAACCCCAATAGGTATACAGAGGAACAGGTATGGATACCCCCGTATTTTCCTTGGTGTAATCCACCGTGAGCGCCGTTATCGCGCTGGCCTTTGCGCTACTGTTCACAAACCCGTTTACATAGTCGCCGTCGAGATTTACGTCTGCAAGCACGTCGTCGAGAACTCTGCTCGCGTTGACTTTAGAGGGCCGCTCGATCACCGACTCCGTGACGTTATCCGCAAATTCACCGAAAAGCACGCCGTCAAGCTGTTCGAGGCTTGAAGCGAAATAGTATTGTCCGTTGCCCGTCTTTGCAATATTTTCCATTAATAACTTGGCGCTTACGGAAGCAGAGCTTGTAGTATCGCCACCCCGTCCTACGTCAAGTGCGGAAACCTGAATATTGTAAGCCCGCATCTTATTTACTATATCTATAGCGTCGTCCTTACCGCCCGAGCCCGAATAGGAAAGTCCGTCGGAGATGAGCATAACCTGCTTTTCGCTGTACTGAGTAAGTCTGTACATCTGATTGAGAGCCTGTTCAAGTCCCCTGTATATGATAGTACCCTGCGTAACGTTGTAGTTGTTTATCGACTCTATAATGCTGTCCCTGTTGACCGCGAGAGTTGCGGAAGGCTGCTGCAACACCTCTACGTCGCCGTGGAAAAGAACTACGCAAACGGTGTCGCCGTCGCCGAGGAACTGGATTAACTGAGTTGCCGCCGTCTTAGCTATCTGCATACGGTAGTTTGTTTCCATACTGCGGGAAGCGTCTATGACTATGGTAAACAGTCTCTTGTCCTGGTCGTTGTTGCCGTATCTGAGCGGAAGCATATCTTCCAGACGTTTAAGCACTGCGTCTTCTCTGTTCTGAATATACGTCTCGCCAGTAACTATAAGACTCTTACCGAATAGCGAAACGGTAGTATCCAGATTTTCGATAAACATCGTATAGTTGTTTATCGTACTTACGTCCGCGTCGGCAAGTATTATCTCGTCGTACGCGCACAGCTCGCCTATGGTCATAGGCACGTTGTTTAAAATAGGATTGGGGCCCAACACGTAACTGTCTACGGTGGATTTATCTCCGTACATTTCCTGTACGGCGGCCTCGTTGGACTGATCGCCCGTAATCAGAAGCACGCTCACCGCGCCTGAAACTTTTTGAGTGAATTTATAGGTATTGTTGTATTCGCTCTCGTCCTCTTCGGCGTCTACGCGTACTTCGTAATCAAACTCGCCCTCCTCGGAAGTATCGAGTTTGAACACCACCGTATTTGAACCGGGGGAAAGCGACACCATACGCTTGTCGGAAAGTTCGCCGCCCTTGTAGAGCGATACGTCCACGTTGCCCGCAGAGTAACTGCTCTGCACATAGACGGTAGCTTCCTCGCTGTTGTTTAAAAACGCCGTCTTTGTATACTCTGCGGAAGTGACCTGTACTTCACGCGCGTCGTCCGAAAGGTTGTCGTTCAAGTAAATGGCGTCAACCTTGATATTGTCGGATGCGAGTTCGTCAACCGTGCGTTTAAGCGAGTTGGCGTCGCGCAGATCTGACTGTCTGCCATCCGATATAAGCACTATACGCTTTAAAACGTCCTCTTTAAAGAGAGTGCCCGTATACTTCAACGCGCTTGAAATATTCGTTTCGGTCTGATCTACATCGGAGTCCTTGACGCTCTTTATATCTCCGCCCATTTCGGTCAGAAGCTCGTAATCCTTGCCGAAGCAAACTATGCCTATCTTGGAATTTCTGGGCAGATTGCCGCGGAGTTTATTTATATATCCGTCGACGGTATCCAGGTTTTTATTTGCCGAATATGACACGTCGGCAACTACGAACACGTTGGTTTCGGTAATTACCGTAACAACCGCCGTTCCCGCCGCCGCAAATGCTATCACTACGGCCATAAGTATGTGCAACGCAAGCGACGCTATGCTGTGCCCGTTTCTGTTATCCTTTCTTACCGCAAGCGCGAAAGGAACAACAACTACGGCCAGAATAGGTATCGCTATCAATAGCAAATATACATTATCGAAGCTGATACTGCTCATAACAATACACCATCCAGTCGGCCGCAAACAACAGGGCCAGAATTATAAACCAAGCCAAAAGGTCGTCGTAAGTACCGTCTTTTTTATTGTTTGAAGGGGTTCCGTTCAGACTGAACGAATCCTGTACGACGGTAGTATAACGCTCCGCTTCTGGAAGGGAAGCAAACGCGTGAAAAGTTCTCACCGCTTCCCCTACGTTTAAAGTAATAGTATAAACGCCTACTTCCGTCAGAGTATACTCCGCAATATCCGAACCGGTATTGAGGTAAGCAGCCTCGCCCGAGGGGCTGTCTATTCTTATACTGCTGCAATTAGGAATAACGTTTATCTGCAAGGTATCTCCGCAAGTAAAATTGGTTTCCGTAATTACGTCGGGGAAAGTATACGCAAGCAGGTTGTTCATTAAAATATTGTAATCCACGGCTGCGTCGCCCGCCAGGCTGGACTCGTGAATGTCGAAGGCGAACACAACTTCCCTGTTGCCGAACTCGTTCGTACCCGCAACAAGCATGGGGTTGCCGTCGTAAGACATAATAGTCGTAAATCCGCGGTTAAGACCTATCTTTACAAATCCGCGTATCTCCACGTCCTGCTTCAAAAGGTTTTTCGTAAGCATTGTGACAATGGAAGCGCTGGAACTGTTATAGCTGAGTTTTACCGCGCGTTTCAAATCTGTGGTAGTCCTTACGGTAAATCCGCTGCCCTGAACGTTGGCATAGGGTTTCAAAAACCATACCGCGCCGTCGCGGGGCATTTGTGTGACCTCGGCGCAATCGAACACGTAAAGGTTATAGCCTGTAATTTCGGGATCGTACTTTTCCACCGATACAACTTCGGTATCGACGTTGTTCCTTGCCCTGAGAGCCGCGTTTATGAGGAAAGGTCTGTCGCTGACTATAAGAGCTTTGAAGGAACTTTCCTGTTCGGGGCTGTATATAACGACCTCGTTATCCATAGGCAGGGCGTCCTTATTTTCTACCACTACCCTGAAACTCTTAAACGATTTAACGGTTGCGGAAAGCTCCACGTTCACCGCCTGCAATTTGCCGACTTCTACCGTCTTATTGTCGGCAGACTCAGTCTCGTCATCGAAGTACAGCGATATTTCCAAAGTAGCGTCGCTTTGATATGAGACGGCTTTCGCCTTTACGTCGATATTTAAAACGGCCGTCTTGCCGTCCTCGTCCACTCCGCCCGCTACCGTATACTCAACGTCCGCAACGGCGTAATTCTCCTCGTTCGAGGAAACGTCGACCACGAACACGTTTTCTGCAATATCAACCATTTTATCGGTTATAAGATACGTTTTAACGGAAGGATTTTCGTTGAAATATGCCTGAGCTATGCCCTGCGCCTCGTTCAATTCCGTATCCGCATAGGTGGGTTCGAGCTCGTTTAAAAGTCTTATTGCCCTGTCCTTATTTTCGGTAGGTTCGTAAACGGTCTGCGTGGAATTGCCCACGTATATAAGGGTATAAGTGCAACCGTCGAAAGAGCCGTCTATGATCGAAGCAATGCGCTCTTTGCCGGCGTCAAGCCTGGTGCCCGATTCGCTTACTATGTTCATACTGCCCGTACCGTCGAGTATAAAACAATACTCGTATGCGGAGTTGGGAATTACGAACACCGGATGAGCGACCGCAACGGAGATAAACAGCACCGCGAGAATTTGCAGGATTAGACTGATTATACCCGCAAGCTTGTTGATAGGGTTCCTGCGTTTTAAGAACTTTTCGCTGAGCGTCCATATATACGTCGAGGAAATGACCTGCTCGGTATACTTGTTTTTAATTATATAAATGATGATCAGAATAGGGATTCCTATAAGGCCCAGCAATCCCAAAGGATAGATGAAACTCATTTAAGTACCCCCATATTGACTAATTTGTCAAAGAAAATTTTGTACACGGATTCTTCGGCGGGAACAAGCATATAATCCGCCCCGCGCGCAGCGCAGTAATCGCGTATCCTGCCGGTGGCGAATTCGAGAGCCTGTTTATACGCCTTTATTATGTCCCTGTTGATGTTCTTGCGGTAAAACTTGGACGTGGTCTCCGAGTCGAAGAAATGCATTTTACCGCGGATAAGGGGATTAAGTTCCTCCTTAGACAACACCTGAATACATAATATATCGCGCTTTTTGGACGCAAGATGATCTATCGCCGTTTCAAAATCATTATCGGTGAGAAAGTCGGAAATGATGACGGAAAGTCCGTCCCCGTATCCCACTTTCGAGGGAACTATGGAGTCGGATATGTAGCTGTCGCCGTCAAAAACGACTTCGTTAAGTTTTGCTATGCTTGATACGTATGCGTCTTTCCCGAGCAGATTTGTCACCACGCTCTCCAACTGTTTGTCGCGCACGGCGTAAATCGAAACCTTATCCATTTCGTTTATGGACAGATAGGCAAGCGTTGCGGCAAGCCTTAAAGCCTGCTCGTCCTTTTTACCCTTGCCGTAAGCCATAGAACGACTTGCGTCGACGTAAATCCTCGTGTGCATCTGCCGCTCGTCCATATACAGTTTGAGATACAGATTTTCAAACCGGGCGTACGCGTTCCAGTCGATCTTGGTTATATCGTCGCCCGCCATATAGTCGCGATAGTCGGAAAATTCGCAAGAAGAGCCGAAGGACTTGGTTTTGTGATTGCCGCCGAACAAGCCCGCAACGTTGTTTTTTATTAACATCTGCAACTGTTCGACCTGTTGCAGAAACTCTTCGTTAATCGCTGAATTTTTCATTACTCAATACTTACTTTTTTATTTTGACAATTTTTTGTTTTCCGCAACGAGCTGGGTAATAACGTCGTCTATGGTGAGCTTATCGTTTACCGCGCTGTAATTGATCTTAACCCTGTGTCTCAATACGGGGTGAGCGAGCGCGTCTATGTCCTCATAGGAAACGTTGTAGCGCCCGTTCATAAGTGCGCGCACCTTTGCGCAGGTGATAATAGCCTGAGCCGCACGGGGCGAAGCGCCGTTCTTTATGTACTTTTTGGCCGTTGCCGAAGTATGCTCCAACTCGGGATGCGTATTGGATATAAGGTTTACCGCGTAAGTCATAACCTCTTCTATTACGGGAACGGTCTTTGCAAGCTGTCTCATTTCGAGAATTGTCTTGCCGTCGATAACTGCGGTCGCGTTTTCGTCGAGAGTGATCTGCGTCATATTGACTATGTCCACAAGCTCGCTAACCGAAGGGAACTGCATCAAGAGCTTGAACATAAAGCGGTCCATCTGCGCTTCGGGCAGAGGATACGTACCGTCCTGCTCTATGGGATTCTCGGTCGCAAGCACAAAGAAAGGCTCCTCAAGCTTATACGTAGTATTTGCTACGGTGATCTTGTGCTCCTGCATAACTTCGAGCATCGCGGACTGCGTCTTGGGAGTCGCGCGGTTGATTTCGTCCGCAAGTACGAGGTTTGCAAAAATAGGGCCCTTGCGGAAGCTCGTCTTCATCTTGCCGCTTTCGTCCTTTTCGATTACGTTTGTACCAGTTACGTCCGAGGGCATAAGGTCGGGAGTGAACTGAATACGCGAGAAAGGCAAATTCAACGTTTTACCAAGCGAACGTACGAGACGGGTTTTACCTACACCGGGCACGCCCTCCAACAGCACATTGCCGCCCGCGATAATTGCGGTGATAACGTTATCCACGATTTCATCCTGACCTACGACGTCCTTGCGGATCTCCTGCTTAATCTTTTCGATCGCGTGGCTGAAGGTCTTTACCCTTTCAAGGTTTTCATTGCTGATTTCTGTCTTTTTATCCATTTTGATCACGTCCTATTTATTTTCTTTGTCGGAGTTCTGAATTCCGCGATATAAAATATTAAAGTATTCTTCAATATATTTTTTTACGTTTTCGGGGATGCTGTCGTCTTCGAGCAATTCCCTTGCCTTGGAATAGTAATCTTCCAGATGATCGCCGTATGGCGAAAGTTCGCCGGTCTGAGGATGATAGATGTAGTCGTCTCCGCCGTAAATGTTGTCGCCCTTGCCGTAGCCGCCTTCCTGAGATTTGTCGTCGTCATCGTCCTTGGGCGGATCGTAACTCGTACCGGGATCCCCCTTTACTCCGCTGAAAAGCGCGGGAAGCTCGTTTAGGGCAAGCCCGAACACGGAGGCGATTCTTATGCGCACGTATTCGTCCATTATGCAATTAAGCGTTTGCGGAATGAGCGCGACGAGAAGATCGCTTTTGAGAGTCGTGAACGCGGAATTGAGCCTTGTCTGCACCGCGACGTCGTTTATGCCGGAGTCGATACTTACGCATATACCCTCCAACGAAAGGGCGAACGCATCCAATGCAAGAGTTATGGCGTCAGCACTTTCGAGGTGTGAAATATTGTCCTTAACGTTCTCCGCGGCTGCGGTTATAAGCTCCGCCGCGCCGTCTTCTATATTGACTTCAAATGTCTTTCTCCATTCGTCCAGATTTAAAGCGAGTGTGCCGCCTATGGAATCTTCAAATTGTTTTTCAGCCGCTTCGACCTGTTCGTACAGAGTAAATCTCGACGAGCCCGCGCGGAAAGTCATAACGCTTTCCTCTAACGCGGTGGAAAGATATTTATTACCCTTTCCCTCTTCGGTACTGTCGAACGCCGCCGCCGCATTATCGAAGCTGTTCGCCGTGTACAGCACGGCGTCTATCATTGCAACCGAGGTTATTACCGCCGATTTCATATCGGGCACGTTGTCGACAGTTTCGAGAGTTTCCGAAAGATCCTCTATCGCTGAAGAAACAAACTGCTTGTTTTCGTCCGAAAGATTGGAACGGTTGACGTCGGCTACGAGCTGTTTCAACGATTCACGCTGTCTGTCGGTGTAATTAAAAGGCGGTATATATTCGCTTTGAACAGTTTTGGCAGGTATCGCTACGGCCGATACGAACAGCGCAACCGCGACAAGAGGTATCGCCGCATAGTGCCATAATTTTGCGGGATTGATTTTTTTACGGGGAAGAGTTTGAAGACACTCGGAGGCGTTTTCGCGCTGCAAGCGCACCATACCTTCGTCGTTGCCGGAAAACTCCACCATAGTCTGTATCTTTTCCGACAGCGAATAATCTCTATCCAGACGCTTTGCTATCTTTACGTCCGTCGGACGAAGAATGAGAAACAGGAGTCCGCCGACTAACAAAGCCGCGACGCACCCCGCAAGAATATAGTATCCGAAATGTATTTCTATCTCACTGAGCTTTAAGGCCAAAAGAAGCGCGCCCGCAAAGAAAAGTCCCGCCGATACGCCAAACCCGACGCTTTGCAAAACCGCAGTAACGAACCGTTTTTTTCTTATTTTTACGAATTCTTCGCTCATCGTCCTTACCTCCCGAATATTTTTGTATTTTTATACATTTATAAAATTTTAAAGGCTTACAAATGATATTTTATTCATTTTATCATAAATATTTGATTATTTCAAGTAAAATCGGTTACCAAACATTAGTTATTTAATAATAAATCGTATATTTTATATAATAATTAGCGATACGCACGATAACCTCAGCTTATTTTGAAAATCGGTAAAAATAAAAAAGCGAACTGCTCCGTTCGCTTTTTATCTTTTATTGGGACTGCGTCAGAACTGGAAATACACGAATGACGAAACATCGCCCATACCGAGCAAAGTTATCCAGCACAGCGCAATAAGCAAAATTAAATAAACGTAAGTACAGACGCGCAAAGAATATGCCGACGCTTCCTTTACCGCCAACGGCAAGGGACTGCTATCCGGTTTATACTTTGCGAAATTATAGATAAGGCACATTGCCGCAATACTTAAAATAATCTGCACCGCGGATACTAAATTCATTTTAAGCGATTGGAACGCCGCGGAGTAATACGCTTCACCGAAGCCCATATCGGCAAAAAGCTTGGCGTAAAGCGAACCGGCCTCGACAACCGAACGAGATCTGAAAAGCACCGCGCCGAATATACACAGGAGAAAAGTAAAACATCTTCTCAGCAGAACGACGGCGGCATTATCAGTATCTATGCGCAGTTTCCCGCACAGCCGGGACATAGGTTTTTTTAGGACGTTTTCAAGACACATAATAACCGCAACGTATATTCCCCACAGAGCGTACGTCCAGTTGGCGCCGTGCCAAAGCCCGCATAGGGCAAAGACGATAAATATGTTTAAAAGCTTCCTCACCGTCCCTTTACGGTTGCCGCCGAGCGGAATATACAGATAGTACGTAAACCAACGGGTTAAAGTAATGTGCCAGCGGCGGAAAAAGCCTGTAAAGCTTTGGGCAAGATACGGTCTGTCGAAATTCTCCGTAAGCCTGACGCCCATCATCCGCGCCGCGCCCAAAGCAATTTCCGAATACCCCGCAAAATCGCAGTACATCTGCACGCAGAACAGGGCGGAAGCTATCAATACCGCAAGAGAATTGGCGCCGTCTATATTGTTATACACGTTGTTTACGTAGATACCGCAGAAATCTGCAACGACGCACTTACGGAAAAATCCCGTAAGCATTATTCTGAACCCCGCAGACAAATCGTCCGTATTGAACTTATGCTCGCCGCGAAGTTGCGGAAGAAGATCGCCCGGACGCTCTATCGGCCCCGCGACAAGTTGAGGAAAATAAGATACGTACAGAGCGTAATATCCCAGATGCTTTTCTGCCTTGAAGTCCCCGCGGTAGACGTCTATTACGTAAGAGAGGGTTTGAAAGGTATAGAAGGATATACCTACCGGCAACAGCAGATCGAGCGCGAAACTGTCTATATTCAGTGAGAAGAGATTTAAAAAATCAATAGCGCTCTTTAAAAGGAAGTTGAAGTACTTGAAAAATACCAACGTGCCGAGACACACAATCAGCGTCAGCGCCAACAATAACTTTTTAATGCTTACTCTCTTAGTCTTTTCTATTGCAATGGACGCGCCGTAGGAAACCAATGTCGTTCCCGCGATTAAAAATACCAGCACGGCGTTCCAGCTCATATAAAAGTAATACGAAGCCGCAAGCAGTAAAATCCAACGGAACCTGTTTGGAATAACCCAGTACAGCGCAAGCACCAATGCAAAAAATATAAGGAAATGCAGGGAGTTGAAGCTCATTTGTCGTCGCCTCCCCTCTTGCCGGAAAACACGGTAAGATGTAGTATTAAAAATATGAGAATAACTATTATCGCCTCGGTCGCGGATATGCCCGCAACTAGCGCGTACGCGGTGGTCGCAATACTTACGCACGCGGATATGATAGGAATAACGTATCCAGACGAGCGTTTGAAGAGTTCGAACACACATAGAAACAGAGCTATTCCGTAACAGATAAGTATCAGCGGCGAATTTAAAAGCACGCTGTCGGTCATACGAACATCGCCTTTAATTTTAATTTATCCGTCTTGCCGGAGGAGGTCAACGGCAGAGTTTCTAATATGAGAATTTTAACGGGCATTTCGTGCTTTGAAACCAATTCGGAAAGCTCCGCGCGAATGCCCTCGTCCGTAAGGATCGCGCCTCTCGCGGGGACCACCGCCGCGCACGGGACTTCCCCGAACTTTTCGTCGGGCACGCCCACAGCCGCCGCCCTGTAAACGCCGCCGACTTCCAGAAGCGCGTTTTCTATTTTAATCGTGGATATATTTTCGCCGCCGCGTATAATTATATCCTTTTTCCTGCCGTTGATGTGTAATATCCCGTCTTTATCGAAGTATCCGAGATCGCCCGTATGCAGTCTGCCCTGTTCGTCGAGCTCGACGGAAATTTTACCGCCCGTATAATAGCCGAGCATTCTCGTCATACCGCGCACGCATATCTCCCCCGTTTCTGTCTCGTTGCCGTCATCGTCGAGAATATAAACGTCGGTCATAGGATACGGCCTGCCCACTCCCGCCGCGCGAAGTCCTACGGGATCGCGGTACGACATCGTGGAAATGCCCACGCATTCGCTCATACCGTACCCGGGCATAAGCTTTAATCCGAGCTCGCCCTCTATAAACCTCATCTGCCCTTCAGTAAAGGGGCCGCCCGCCATAAGTCCGAACCTCAGAGAGGAAATATTATATTTCTTGTGCAATCCGTCCGCCAAAAGATCGAGGAAGAAAGTGGGCACCGAATATATACAACTTACGCCGTATTTCTCTATACAGCTTAATACGGTCTTTGTATCCGTACTGCTGGGGAACACAACACCGTGACCGCAGAAAACCGCGCAAGCGGCCACGGCAAAACCGAACGCGTGGTTTAAAGGCAACAGCGAAACCGCAGTATCCTTTTCGTCTTCCTCGAACAGCGGCATTGCGTCCGCGGGGTTCGCCACTACGTTTTTATGGCTCAAAACTACGGCCTTGCTCGCGCCCGTCGAGCCCGAAGTAAATATTATCATAAAGGGATCGTCGGGAGAAAGGTCGGGCAATATGGCAAAGTTATTATTGTTTTTGTATATATTCAAGAGCCTTGAAGCGCCGTCCTTCCCCTCCAAAGTCCAGTTCCCGCCAAGGTCTATGCTTAAACCGTTCTTCTCGTTAGTCAGGTACCAATCGGGGATAATATCGACGCCCGATTTTTCTATATAGTCGCGGACGCAAAAATGAGCGTCGCACATAACGAGCACCGCCCCGACGGCGCACAACGCAAGCGAAATCAAAACCGAATCTGCGCACCTTGTTATACGGAAAGCAACCTTGTCACCCTTTCTCACCCCCGCAGAAATGAGATCGGTCGCAACCGATCGAACTATTCCCAGCGCGCGGCCGTAACTCACCGGTTCACCGTCGGATATGAGGAAGGGCGCGGACGGCCTTTCCTCTGCGTGAATACGTAAATATCCGTACAAGTTGATTTTACACTGATTAGACTTTTTTTCCGTAACGTTCATATTTCCACCTTTCAATAATAGAGCCTGTCTGCGTACTGTCCCCAATAATAATTGGTAACAAAATTTGCGTAAGCCTCGCGGCTGACGTAAATTTTACAGTTCGCGGCGCCCTCCAATAATTTTATACCTACCGATATTTCATCGGGCGAAGTATGAAGTAAATTTAATCTTTTAAGCGACGTGCAACCGCTGAAAGCCCCGTCTTTCAAAACGCGCACCGATTGCGGCACGGTTATTTCCTTAACGAGCGTATTCCCCGCAAAGACATCTCTGTCGAACGTCACGACGCGCTTGCCCATATACGCCGCAGGCAGAGTGATCTTCGTAAGCGATTTACCCTCTTCGGTAAGGCTTACGGCCGCATACCCTCCGTCCCTTTTTTCAAACGTAAAATATTTAGCGTTTATATCGTCTGCGAGTTCACCGTCGGGCGGAAGAGGAATATCGGGCTTTTCGGGAATTTCCGTCTTAACGGGAGAAGTAAGTCCAAAGACGTTCTTTATATCCTCCGTAAGCTTTATGGAACGCAACGTCATACCCGCGGAATTGAGATGCAGATTAGAATCGTAAAACCATTCGGGATCGAGTATATATGCGTTCGGATCGCTGATAATAGGAAAATCCAGACCGTCATCGATGTCCGAATAAAACTTTTCCACCGTCGCAGGAGAACAGTCCCTGACGCCCGTTCTGTTTACGGGAGCAAAAGAAAAGTACATCTCCGCGCCCGCCCTTACAACGTGTTTGTAATAATCGTTTACATAGGTCAAAAATTCTTTTTTTAAAAGACCGCCGTCCAATTCGATTATATTGTTTTCGTCGTAACCGCCCGACATTATGTTGTAGGGACGGTCGGCATTTTTCATATCGCAACGCGCATTGAAGGAATCTCTTGCGTAGACGCCTGCGCCCTGCGGCGCGCCCGACTTTTTAAACTTATATTTCTCCGCAACGAACGAGGGATACGAACCCGTCATAATTGCGCCCGCGCCGTTAAGGTCGGAAAGCATATTCCAGTTGCCGTCCACACCGCGCCACGCCTCCAGTCCCGAAAAATACAGACTGAGCGACTGGGCGTCCGCCTCGGGAGAGAATATAACTATGTCTCCTTCCGAAATATAATTCTTTGAAAGATCGAGCATTGCCTTTGTGCCTATCGCGCCGTACAGCCCGAAGTTGCAGACTTTATATTCCAGACCGTCGGCGGCAAGCTCTCGTTCGATCAATTCAGAATCCACTCCGAACGCAACGTTAGAGTTGCCTATAATCACTATCTTTTTGCCCTTTACAGAGCGTATATTCTCATACATAAGCGGAAGTTCGCCGTAGTATGAGTCCGCATAAACCGAGGGAGTTGCAAACCCTACCAAGACAAGGGTAAGCGGAATTGCAAGGACGAGCAGAATGGAAATTACGATGGTGACCGCGTAAAGCGCTTTTTTATTTTTCAAAGCCGCGCCCTCCCAAATGTCGTTTAAGATCCTCTATCAGCCGGGCGGTACGAAGCGTCGCCCCGCCTTCCCCCAAATGATAGTCGGAATCGTAAAAATATCTGCCCTCCATAACGTAATCCTTTACGGAAGAGATAACGCGATAACCGCCGTACATACCGAGATTTTGTTCGCATAAAGACTGGTATTCGTACCATATCTCGCGGTCTACGTCCTCCCGGGGCAGACCGTGATAGTTTATGGGCGCAAACGAGAACAGTACCTCCGCGCCCTTTTCCGAAATGTTATGATATTTTTTACATAGCTCCAATAAAGTACCGCGTGATATTTTGTCTACGATAAAAGTGTACGGTTCCGAGCCTATCGGCTTGTCCTCGCCGCCGTCGGGATGCTTGCCGATGAAATCGCCGTACTCGTTGTAGGTGTCCAGACAGTCCGTATAATTACCGTAGGGGAAATTTTTGCGCACTGTATTAAAGCTTGCAAAACTGTCGAAAGCTTGCTTTACCCCGCTCATATCAGCGAACGAAATCAAATCGTAATTGCCCTCGACAAGAACGAATATGCGCAAATCCGCCGTTCTGTCCAGCATAAGCTGGTATGTGCTTCCCTCCTCGGGCGCGTGAACAAATACGTCTCCCTCGCCGACCGAAGAGGTAATCATATCTAATTGAACGCCCGCGTCGCTGCCGCCGAGCAGGCCAAAATTAAATATCTCGTAATCGCTAAAACTCTCCGCAACGGCGGGTGAATTAAGACCGTAGCCCATAGAACATCCCGCAAAGAACACCATTTTCTTTTTATCGCGGGAAAGCATTAACCTGTCCATATTGTCGGAGAAATAGGTAAAATCCATACGCGAAAGGAACACGGGACGCTTTACCGCGTTGATGCGCCAGACGGGTATAGCTTCGTATCCGAAAGAGGAGTCCGATACGTTCTCCAACGTATCCGAAAAAATTATTTCCTCTATACTGCAATCCACGAAAGCCGAAGGCTCGATTGTTTTTACCGTAGAAGGAATGACGAGCGTATTTACCCGTAGGTTATCGGCAAATCCCCCGGCGATCGAAACTACGGGTTTACCCCCTAGTTCAGAGGGTATTACAAGCCTGCTTACGTCAATAAGTCCGGCATATCCCGTAACGTACGCACTATCTTGCGCTATTTCATACTTAAAGTCTTGCCCGTCGCTCCATTTCAGCCATTGAGCATACAACTTCAAAGGGGTATCCTTTACGACCGTAATTCTGCTTCCGAGCCCCACTCTCTCGCCCGAGCCGTCCGATTCGGTATTCCAACCGACAAGGGCATATCCGTCCCTAACAACGTCCGTCGCGGTGGAAGTATTTATTCTCAAACGTTTACCCGGCGCATATGTCGCAGTGAACGAGTCGTTCCCGTCGCTGTCCACCCCGCCGTTGAGATCGTAGTCTATTATATATCCGCTCGTTTCGGGCGGAGCGGGCGCGATATATTCTGTCACAACATGCAGGCGGCAGGGATACATTACGTTGTTCAAGACCAAACTGACCTTGCCGTCCCTCTCTTCCTTTACGTCGTAATCGCCGTAATCGCAATCGGAAAAAACGTAGCCCTCGTCCAATACAAGATTTATAACGGCGGAACTGCCTCGTTTGATTTTTTGAATACCGTTCTCCGCGCGGTAAGTCGAACCGTCCACAACGGTAACCGCGACATATTCCCTGTCCTTTTGCGGAATATCGGGTTTATAACACGCCGAAAGCGCCGTGCAACCAATAGCGGCCGCGGCGCAACAATAAAACGTTCTTACCAATTTATAGCTTTTTTTGTTCGGCATAATCGTACTAATAATGCCGAAAGCTACGGCGCGTTTTTATAAACGCGCCGAGGGCGAGCCCTCGGCTTAAATCGAATTTATTATACATTATTTGCAGGCTGTTTGTCAATACGTAGGTTTAATTTACCAACGCCGCAAATTCAGCCCGAAACGGCTATCTCCGCCTCGCCCGTGAGTTTCCCGTCAGAAGCCGCAACCTTAAAGTTTCCGTTCTTAGCCCTGACTATCGCAAGCGCGCGGCCGTAATAAGTTTCCGTTTCAAAACCGCAGTAACCGCGCTCGTTAAATGGGCAGGCGTTGCCCACGGCGAGCAGTTCGCAGTTTTCCGTACGCACGCTTATAAGCCCCCTTTCAAGCGGCTTGAAAAGCCCGCTCGCGTCCGTGTATTCCAAGCGTACGAAACACACCTCACCGCGCTTTACAGTCATTTTTTCGGGAACGACGGAAAGCATTGTTCCCTCGCCCGCGGTTGATAGAGACGAACGCGCAAGCTCCTTTCCGTCTTTATCGAGATTGACCGCCGTGATCTCTCCGCCACGGTATTTAACGGTGAAATCGAAACGGCAATTTTTACGGAACTTTTTTTTGCCCGCGCGCTTGCCGTTAATATACAGCTCGACGACAGGCGCGCGCGAGTAAACCTCTACTCTCGCCTTTCTGCCGTCCAGTCCGTTCCAGGACCACGAGGGTATCGCATTGGAAAATTTCCAGGCGGACGGAGAATGTTTTCCGACGGTATGACTGACAGGAACGACGGCTATTCGGGGTTTATCCGTAAGCTCGAAAGCAACCTGCGTATACAGCGCTTCGCCCAAAGGATTGCCTATAAGATCTATTCTTCCGCTCCCCGCCGTAATCCAACCGGGGCCGTGTTTAAAGGACGGAGCGTAATCTTTGTACTCCCAACTGCCCACGCCGACCTCACCGAGATAGTCCATACCCGCCCAGACGAAATCTCCTATTAACGCGGGATTTTTCTTTGCCGTCTCCCAAAAATAATAGGCGTCAGAACAGAACGTTTCACTGCCGAGTATTATGCGTGAGGGATATTTTTTTAAATCCCGTTTATAGCGAAGTATACCGTAGTTATAACCCGCCACATCCATTGCGGCATAGCAGTCTCTCGTCTTTACGTCGCAACCGTGAAGCTTTGCCATAATCTTCATAAACTTGTCGCCGAATATCCCTGCAAGGTTATTGAAAAACTCGCTGCCGACTTTTTTGCGAGAATTTTTCACGGCCTTCTTGTCGTCGTAAACCCCAAACCCGAGCGCGTAAAGCAGATTGAAAAATATGTTTACCCCGACGGTAACGGGGCGCTCGCCGTCGAGAGATTTGCATACCTCCCGCATTCGTTTAAAAAGTTCAATACCCCTCTTTTGTCCCGTTTCCGCAACCTCGTTGCCGAGTGAATACATTATGACCGAAGGGTGGTTGTAATCCTTTTCGACCATATCGGTAATATCCCGCTCGTACCAGTCGGAAACGTATCTGGCATAGTCGTACCTCGTCTTGTGAATATACCACATATCGCAGTACTCGTCCACAACCATTACGCCCGCCCTGTCGCATGCTTTTAACAGTGCTTTTGAGCAGGGGTTGTGCGCCGAGCGGACGGCGTTATAACCGTGTTTCTTTAAAAGAAGTATCTTTCTATCTTCGGCCTCGGGATAACATCTCGCGCCCAGAATTCCGTTGTCGTGATGAATACAGGCTCCGCGGATAATCAGCCTTTCGCCGTTCATCGTGAAGCCTTCCTTGGAAGAAAAAGCTATCGTGCGTATACCGAATTCCTCTTCCTCGCAGTCGCCGCAAAATTCGGCTCTTAAAGTATATAGCGCGGGATTATCGGGCGACCAAAGTTCCGCGTTATCTATACGAAACTCAAACACGGCCGAGTTGTATCCGTCGGTTTCAAGACTATTTACCGCGACGGATTTCCCGCCGCGAAAAATTTCCGCGCGGACTAAGCCTTGACGGGAAGTCTTGACTTTAACTTCCACTACCGCCGGAGAAACGCTCAGAGTCCGTATTTTGATTCCATTAAGTTCGATATGTCCGCCGTCGGCAACATGCATAATTACGGGGCGGTAAATACCCGCGCCCGAATACCAACGGCTGTTGGGCTGATCGGCATTACGGGCAATTACGCAGATTTCGTTATCTTCTCCGCACCTCAAAAACCCGACGGTCTCGACGTAAAAATTAGTATAGCCGTAAGGCCTGTAAGCCGCCTTACGGCCGTTAATAAAAACTTCTGCGTTACGGTATACGCCTTCGAACTCGAAAACGATAACCTTGTCTCTGTAATCTTCGGACAAATGAAATTTCTTTACGTACTCGTAGTCGTAACCTTCGAACCACCCGGTGTTGGTCCCGCCGTCGCTTTCCGCCGTGCGATTTTCAAAAATCATAGCGTCGTGCGGTAGGGTAACCCGCTTCCACTCGTCGTCTTTTGAAAGCCGCCTGTACTCCCAGCCCTCGTTAAAATTTATGTGTCTCACTCCGTATCCCCCAAGAGCTTAATCTCAAACTATTATAAGACGAAACGTTTAATAGTCACGCCTGTACATATATACAATTTTCAAAGTCTGAAAGGTTGTATATGTTGTTTTTATTATACCCGCAGACAAGTATATAGTCAATACCGTTTTAAACAAATAAGACGGATTAAATTTTAAACGCAGAAAAAAACAGCGCCCTTCACGGACGCCGTCTTTATTTTAAGATATACAGCTTTTAATTTGTTTTAACGCGGTTTTTTCAAGACGGGATACCTGAGCTTGGGATATCCCCACTTCCCTTGAAATTTCAGTCTGCGTCTTTCCCTCAAAGTATCTTAAAAACAATATTTTCTTTTCGCGGCCTTCCAACCTTGCCAGAGCCTCGTATAGCGCGGCCTTTTCCGTCCAGACTTCGTCGTTGTTTTTTTCGTCGAATATCTGATCCATTAAAAGCAAAGTATCGCCCGCTTTATTGAATACGGGTTCATAAAGAGAAACGGGATCGGAAATAGCGTCCAGCGCGTACGCGACTTCGGACACCGCAATATTCATCTCGGAAGCGATTTTATCGTAAGTCACGTCCTCGTCGGTCTCTTCCAGTTTTTCCCTTACCTTTAATATCTGATAAGCCGTATCGCGTATCGAACGGGAAACCCTTAAAGAATTCCCGTCCCGCAAATACCTTTTTATTTCCCCTAATATCATAGGAACGGCATAAGTCGAAAATTTAACACCGACCGAAAGGTCGAAGTTATCGATCGCCTTTATGAGTCCCACGCAGCCGGCCTGAAACACGTCGTCCGCATTGGCGCGCTTTGCCCAAAATCTGCGCACGAGCGACAGTACCAGACGCATATTGCCAACGATAAACCTCTCTCTCGCGCTTTCGTCGCCGGCCTTCAATTTAATCATTAGTTCTTCCTGTTCTTTGGCGGACAACAGGGGCAACCCCGAGGTGTCCACTCCGCAGATAACGACTTTTTGCAACATAATTTATTCCTCCTCAAATTATGTAAAAAGCCGCCGTCGATATCTCAGCCGATTTTTTTGGAAATCTCCTTTTTGAGCTTTGCTATAATCTTTTTTTCAAGTCTCGAAATATAGCTTTGAGAGATACCAAGCGTATCCGCGACGTCTTTTTGCGTCATTCCGTCGCCGCCGTCCAGTCCGAAACGCATACTCATTATTTTCTGTTCTCTTTGCGACAATTTGGAAAGCGAGGCTTTCAAAAGCTCCTTTTCCACACCGCCTTCGATGTCGGAATAAACGCTGTCCGCGTCCGTCCCCATAACGTCCGACAAAAGAAGCTCGTTGCCCTCCCAGTCGGTATTTAGCGGCTCGTCGAAGCTGACCTCCTGTCTTAAACGGGACATTCTGCGCAGATACATAAGAATTTCGTTTTCAATGCAGCGCGAAGCGTAAGTCGCAAGTTTTATGTTTTTATCGGATTTAAACGAATTTATAGCCTTGATAAGACCGATCGTGCCGACGGAAACAAGATCGTCACCGTCCGCGCCCGAACCCTCGAACTTCTTGGCTATGTACACTACGAGTCTGAGGTTATGCTCTACAAGCTCCGCCTTGGCGCGCTCGTCGCCGCTCTCCAACAGGGTTATTTTACTGCTCTCTTCCTCCTGTGAAAAGGGCAGCGGCAACGCTTCCGTGCCGCATATGTAATCCAATGTGTTTATCCCGAACAGCTGCTGTAAAAGATGTTTTAGTTTTTCAAACATTTAATCCTCCATTAAATCGGGATGAAGAACCGCCCCGCCGGAGGGGCGCAAACTTATACCGATCTTTATATTTTTAATTACGTTCGCCTTTTCTCCGCCGAGAATTTCGATCCTGTCCGCGGTAAAGACTTTTAAGTATTTACTCCCCGCAACAGTATGTATCTTTACTTTGTCTTTTATACGGCTTTCGTCAACAAGCTTCATCGCCTCCGTCAAAGGTATTACGCTTACAGGACATCCGCCGTGATAAACTTTGTTTCCACTGTCGAAAAATCCGCTTAACTCTATATGTTTTTCACCCGAGTAAATGCGGCACCTGACTTCCGTTCTTCCACCCCGCCTCAGTTTTGCGGCGATTTTTCTTGCAAAAATTATAAGACACAACGCGCCGAAGAGCGGTATCCCGACGGGTATCGAGGATATAACGTATCCCCCGCCCTCGCCGTATTCCAGTCCCGCGAGCGAAAAAATCCCTATAAGCGCCCCGCCGAGAACGGCGGTAAACCCGAGAAATACCCCCGAGTATACGGCGTACGATTTAAAATTTTTAAACTTACCCGCCGCAAAGCATATGACAAACCCCGAAAGAATCTTGACCGCAACGGCCGCCGCGCCTTTGAGCGAACACAGCGGGATAAGTACGGCCGCCGCCGCGCCCAACGCCGCGCCGAGCGCAACTTTGAGAACGTGCGCAGGATTTTTTGCGGCAAGCTTCGCGCAGTACAGCAGAGTAAAATCCATACAGAAATTTTCTATAACGGCGAGTTCTATATAGACCTGCATTGAAAGCATTATACAGCCGTTGCGCCTGTCGCAAAATGTAAAAAAACGGCGCAATTACACGAATTGCGTCGTTTGAAACGTAGCGTATTAAATTTATCTCGCCTTTAAAAATTCAGCCCTTCGAGTATATCGCACACTTCCGATAGGCTTGCGCATGCGAACAGTTTCGCCCGCAAGGACGCGGCGTCCACGCCGCCCTTCAAATAAAATCCAATCATCTTGCGCATAAACACGCAGGCGAATTTTTCGCCGTATACTTCCGCGGTCTCCGATAACTGCCGCTTTATAACGGCTTTCTTATCAACGTCGGTTTCCCCCGTGATCTCCGCAAAAATCCACGGGCGGTACATCGCGCCTCTTGCCACGGCTATTCCGTCCGCGCCCGTTTCGTCCATAAGTCTGTCCGCGTCCGCGCGCGAAAACACTCCGCCGTTGGCAATTACGGGAATTTTTACGGCGTTTTTTGCCGCCGCGATCTCTTTGAAATTAACTTCGCCGGAGTACATTTTATCCCTTGTTCTGCCGTGTACCGTGATCAAATCCGCGCCCGCGTCCTCGCACATTCTTGCAAATTCCGCCGTCATTATGCTGCTTTCGTCCAGCCCTATACGAAACTTTACCGAAACGTATTTTCCGCTCTTCTTGCATTCGGAAATTATTTTAGCCGCAAGCGGCAAATCGTTCATAAGCGCGCTGCCCTCGCCGTTCTTATATATCTTTGGCACGGGGCAACCCATATTTATATCGACCAACCCGAAAGAGCTCAACACCTCGCACTCGCACGCTTTGCGCATATACTCGGGTTCCCCGCCGAATATCTGCACTGCCCTTATACCCGCGTAGTCCTCTGGCACGTATAAAAGGTTCTCCGTCTTTACGCTCCCGTAACACAGCCCCTTCGCGCTGACCATTTCCGTAAACGTAAGGCCCGCGCCCAACTTGCGGCACATATTGCGGAAAGGTCCGTTTGTATACCCCGCGAGAGGTGCAAGAAAGACGTTGTTTGCCGTATGTAAGTTACCGATCTTAATTTGATTTAAGCGCATTTTTAGCCCTTTTCCAATACTCGTCCAATTCCTCTTCGCCAAGCTCCGTCATATCTTTCCCGTCCGCGACGATCAATCTTTCGCACTCCGCAAAGCGTGCCGTAAACTTTTTGACGGAAAGCCTTAACGCCTCCTCGCAATCCGCGCCCGCGAGCCTTACCGTGTTTACAGCGGAAAACAGAACGTCGCCGCCCTCGTCCGCCACTGCCGATTTGTCACCCGAGTCGATGACTGTAAGAAGTTCCTCAACCTCTTCAGCCAATCTTTCCGCAGCCGCTTTTACCGAGGGGAAATCCATTCCCGATTTTGCGGCGCGCTTCGCCACTTTTTGCGCCAACATACACGCGGGGAAATTTTGAGGGACCGCTTCTACGCTTGAAGTAAACGTGCTTTGTCCCTTTTCCTTTCGCTTGTTGTTTTCCCAAACGCCCAGCGCTTCGGCGTCATCGGAAGCCTTGTCCGCCCCGAATATATGCGAATGACGGAATATGAGCTTTTTAATTACCCTCGTTATTGCGTCCGTACCCGTATACTCGCCCTTTTCCTCTTCCATTACCGAATGAAATGCCGCCTGCAACAACACGTCGCCCGTCTCTTCTTCCATACCGTCGTGATCGTCGCGCTCGATTGCGTCCACGAGTTCGTACGCCTCTTCTATCATATTTTTCTTTATGCTGTCTGACGTCTGCACCCTGTCCCAAGGACAGCCGCCGGGAGCGCGCAACAGCTTTATAAGCTGTTCGAGATCGGCGTAATCGTACCTGCCTCTTTTGAGGAACTCTCCCTCCTCGCAAGTCACGGCGCACGTTCCGTCGTAGTTTTTCATTCGGTCGATCTCATATATCTTTATCTTTTTTACGGTGCCGCCGCGAACGAATGAGCACTCCGTTTCTTCGCCGAATATATCTGAAAGTCTTTCCTTGACTATGCTTGCCGCATACTCGCTATCGATATCGTACACGCACGCCGCGCGGCAACTCTTCAACTCCGATACCGCGTACGCAGAAATAAACGCAGGTCCGCCGTTGGTCATACCCGCAAGGCTGTAAGCATAGGCGGCCTTGGAAACACTGTCTAAAATTTCGCAGTCGCGGTGCTTTTTTAGAATAATTTTACAGGATTCGTCCTCGCAGACGGAGCCGTCCACACAGTAACACACGTCGGACGTCTTTGCCGCATTCAACACCTTAGCCGCAAGATTTTTGTTTAAAGTATCGAAATTTCTGCTCCGCTCGTACACATAGTCCAATGTTTCGACGGCGTAGATTTTGAGGCTTTCAAAGCTTTCTGTCTGCCCCGTCCGCGCAATTATGTATGAAGCGCAATCAAGCGCTTCCTTTGCTCTCAACGTTAAGTCGCCTTTGAAAATTCCCAGTCCTATCAGCGTTATCTTCATATCGTTTACCTCGTGCCCTTACAATATACCAAAAATTCATCAGCATTGCAACAAAATAAGCACAATTTGCCGACCAGGCCGCACCGCTTATCGATAGCGGTGTGAAATATATTAACCCTGCGGTGAGCGCGACTCGCAGTACAGCTGTGGACCACTGGGTAACCGTACTGCGTATGGGATATCCCAAAGCGGTAAGGCAGGCAGACGAAGTCTGCACGAGAGACTCCGTCACCGATGAGACCGCCATTATCCTTATAAGACTGATTAAAAGTTCCTTTTCGCCGCCCTGTAGCGAGCCGAAGATCATATTGGTTGCAAGCGGAGCAAGAAAATAAAGTCCTATAGAAGCCGGCAACGAAACCGCAAAGGTTATCATAAGAGCTTTAAGTGCCTTGCGCTTGGCGCCCGACATATCACCCTTTTCCGCAAGCGGAGAAATCTGCGGCACGCTTGACGCTGCCAGTCCGTAAGTTACCGATACGGGCAGGTTTATTATCGTTACCGCACAGCCTGAAAATATGCCATACAGCGCCGTGGCGTTCTCCGAAGCCGATCTCAACAATCTGACAGCGACTATGCTTTCCGCCAGCTGGGACACGGGCAAGGCAATGGCTGTGAGTGTCAGAGGAACGGTAAAACTCAGTATACTCTTTACGGACACCGCGGGCAGATTATACAAAGGAAGTTTCGAACGGCGTCCGAAGTACCATACGAGCGCAACGGCCGTGGAAATGATTTCACTGAGTGTAACCGCCAACAGCGTGGAAGCGACGGCAAGCGGAAGATTGTTTTTAAACATTCTTGCAAACAAAACCCCGAAGCCGACCTTTATAAGCTGTTCCAGAATTTCCGTTGAGGCAGTGGGAAGCATATTCCCCTTGCCCTGAAAGTAACCCCGCACAATGGAGAGTAGCGAAACGAAAAACACCGACGGGCATAACAACTGACAGCAAAGAGTTATGGCTGGCTCCCCCTGCACCTTTGCGAGAGGATACGACAAAAGATACATAATCAGCGTGCCGACCACGCCCACTATGCCGTATAGCCTGAACGCCTGTCTCTCCGCGCCCGCTCCGCTTCCCGACGATATAAGCCGTGAAATTCCCGTGGGAATGCCCGAAGCCGATACCGTCAAGAGGATACAATAAAGAGGATAGACCATTTGGTATATCCCCATTCCCTCACCGCCGAGGAAATTAGTCAGCGGAATGCGGTATAGCGCGCCGAGAAGCTTGGAAACGAATCCGCCTATTGAAATTATTATCGCGCCTGCCAAAAAGGACTGGCCGCGCTCGCTGCCCCTAACTTTCATAGCGTACCGAAATTACTCAAACTGTCCCGCAAGTATATTTGCCGACAGCTGCGCCAGTTTGCAGGCGGCAGCCTCTATCTTTGCGCCCTTTTCGCAGGAAACAAGCGCAACCGCTCCAAGGCAATCTCCATTGCACACTATGGGTACGATGACCTGAGCGGTGACTTCAGCCGCCTGATTATCGCATATGGGAACTATATCTCCCCCTTCCGTACTGTTGGCAAGATAGCTCTTTCTGCCAAGCAGGATTTTCTCCATATTGCCGGAAAGGCTTTTGCCGTCGAATTCCCGCTGTCCGCGGCCGGAAGCGTGAAGCACGCCGTCCGTATCGCAAATTACGGCTATATGGCCGGAAAGGTCGGAAAGCGACTTTGCAGTCCCTTCCGAAAATTTTTCAAGCGAAGCTATGGGCGAATACTTTTTAAGCATAAGCTCGTCGCGGTCGGTAAAAATTTCCAGCGGATCGCCCGATTTCAGGCGCAGCGTACTCCTTATTTCTTTAGGTATAACAACTCTGCCGAGTTCGTCTATTCTTCTTACAATTCCTGTAGCTTTCATATAAAAATTACCTCTGCGGGTAATTTTAACCCGCAAAGGTATTTTGTGTAAGTAAATTTTTGTTATGCCTGTTTACGACCTTTTATTTGACGGGAACGCTATAACCGTAAACAAATTCGGTATATATAGCGTACGATAAACGCCGCCGCGCAAAGGGCGACGAATACGACCGCCGCAAAGTACACGAGCTTACGCTTTTTTAAAATGCGCATATGAGCAACCGCAAGCATACACGGTATCCCCAAAAAAAACAACTCGTGATATTCAAGCGCGGATTTCAAGTCACCGCCGAAGAATGCGAAGTGCGCTCTCGACATACCGCAAAACGGACAGTTGCGCCCCGTCAGGCGATAGAGCGGACACCCGATCAAAAAAGTATACGCCAATATGACGGCAAGATACAGTAAATGTCTTAAAAATATCTTTTTACGCATTAAAGCGAATTCATAAGTTTAAGAAAATTCTTTTCCTTCGCCTTTTTGTAGCACAAAAATATGTCTATAAGGGGCCAAATTCCGCAAGTCGCCCAACCCAGCAAGAGTTTGCCTATACCTAAACCCGTATCGCCGATAACAAAGCGGTCAACGCCTATTCCGCCTAAGAATATCGAAAACAGCAAAATCGTCGTGGGGTTATGAAGGGACGCGCACAGTATTTCGTCCGCCCTTTCGTCGGGCACGGACAAAAGTTTGTTTTTCAACACCATCAGCTTTTCTTCGGGCAATTTGTCGGACACGGCGCCCAAAACCTGTCTTACAGTTTCTTCTCTCATTATATTCTCCTTGGTTCATTTTGAACGTATATTTATTAAAAATCATACGTTTTGTATTATTATAGTATCATACATTTAATTTGTCAACCGTTTTGGGGGTTTGTAGGTATAAATACCATACATTTTGTATAATACAATTACTATGTCGAAGAATAACGTATTCAGATTGAAAGAAATAAGGCTGGAATGCGGCCTGAAACGCAGCAAAGTTGCGGAGGACCTGCAAATAAACGCGGGGACTATAGCAAACTATGAAAACGGCATACGAGAAGCGCCGTACGAATATCTTATAAAGTTTGCCGAATACTTCGACGTGAGCGTGGATTATCTTTTGGGAAGAACGGACGACGAACGTCCTTTCCGCCCCGAAGCGGAGGAAAACGCCGACGAAGCGCGCATATTGACCGCTTACCGTCGGCTATCCAAGACGGCAAAAAGCAGAGTGTCCGAATATATAGATCTTTGGCAGGATAAAAATTAAAAAGCGGAGATAAATTCTCCGCTTTTTTGTTATACGTTTGATTTTAAAGATTTTTTCTGCTTTTTAAACATTTCGTTGGCCTCGTCTATCATAGTCTTGTTGGCGGGCTTGGGCTGGTAATAGCCGCGTGAAGTCATCTGCGTGAATATGAGATACTGATTTTCTGACACGCCCAAAAGATTGGTCGCAAAATTCTTTCTCATAGCCTTGGAGCTTCCCTCGAAAAGAGCCGTAGTGTACAGGCTCATAAGTTGTTTTTCGCTTTCGAGCATATCCTGAAGAGCGTCTTTTTCATTGAGTGTTACGTCGCTTTTGGTAAGTTTCATTTCAGCCTCCTATAAGTTTTAAGAGCGCGTTGTAGCGCTGTTCGTGTTCGTCCGCTATTTTGGTCATACATTCGGCAAGTTGCATATCCGTCAACGTTTTGGAGTACGCCCTCGCCTTTTTGCAAACAAGCCCTTCGGCCGTAAGCGCGTCGGAAATCATTCCAAGTTCTTTTGAAGTTACGTCCTGCATAAAAAAATACCTCCGAACAGGTTTTTGACCGTTCGGAGAAAAATAATACTTAATTAATCTATTAAACTTTTTTTGCGAAAAATCAGCCCTCGGGATTGATGAGTTTGTAATAGGGATCGTCCGAAAAATCCCTCTCCTTCGAGTACTCTCCGCCGAGCGACTCGATAGCGTACTTCAACTCGGTAAATTCCACAAAGCTTATCCCCTCTTCGTCTATTTTATCCAAAAGATAGGGCAAAGCTCTTTCGTCGCCGTACAAGGCGAGATAGCCAGCGTGCATAGGCACGTTATCGGGATCGGTTCTGAAAGCGTTTAAAAGCGCTTCCAAAATTTCATCGCTTTTAACTGTGGAACGGGACAGGATCTCCAGCATTAAGCCTTGATCCTCTCCGAGCTTATAGCGTTCTATCGCAAGGGCGGACACCTCGTCCGCATTCTCCTTTATAATCTCCGCGCATTTATTCTTGAACTCCTCTTCATCGCTTGATACGAGCAATCCGAAATATTTCACGGTTACGCTTTTCTCAGCGCCGATCACGCTCATTGCGTAGAGAACTTCCTCACGCGTTCCGTCGAGAAGAGGAGCAAGCAGCTTCACCGCGTTGCGCTCTTCGATAGCCGAGCTTAAAAATCCCGATACTGGTACCGACTGTCTCAAATGCGCTTTAAGACATTTTATAATCTCGCCGTCGGACATAGAGGAGTAAAATTCATTGGGCGTCTTGCCGAGAGATTTAATAACGGTGTCGCCGAACTTTTTATACAGTGCGGGAACGACGTCCTCCCATTCCTCTTCGCCGTACTTGCCGGAGTTTTTATTTACGTATTCGGAAAGTTTGGCGTCAAACATTCCGTCGAAATCATAGAGCTTCATTTTCCCTCCGCAACGATCATTCTCCGAGAATTTTATTTACCTGCTGTTCGGTAACGCCCAAAAATTGGTATATGCCGCCGTTGCCGAGTTCGACGGCGTTCACTCCCGAAACAACGTATATAGCCGCGCAAAGCGCATCGACGTTTCTTACCCCGTCCAATCTGCCCTCGGCCTCGAGTTTTCTATAAAGGCTTTCCGCGCCGTCCGCAAAACGGTCGGAATATTCGTCTTTCAATATTGCAAAGTGTGCAAACAGCTTAGCATACGCTCTAACAAATAATTTCCTCTTGCTTTTGCCTATATCCAAGGCCTGCACGGTAACGCCCTTGAACACGTTGCAGATAACTACGCCGAAGTAATCGAATACGTTGCGTTCGGCAATGAGACCGAGAGTTTCTATTTTCAAGGAATCGCCCAAAAACGCATTAAGCAAAACTTCGCGCAGAATTTCATCGAGCCCCGCCTTTACGGCAACGTGACAGGCAAGCCTCTGCAATTCCAAATCCTTACCCTCGGGCTCGTCGAAACACCAGCGGACGCAAGCGGTCAAATCCATGGCTTCGGCCAGTTTTTTTGCGGAAGCCTGCGGAAGTCTGGCATACGCCATAAGCACTTTTAAAGAATTTTCCCTCAATTCCGGGGGTAGCCTGTAAAAATAACTCAGTTCCTGTTTTTCACCCGTTTCCGCAAGTTTACGAACGAGATTATAATAGTATCTTGCGGTCACCGCAGTGGGATATACGGTTGTAAGCTTGTCGAATATCGCCAAACTCTCCTCCGTCTTGCCGCAGTTGAATGCCGATACCGCCTTGAAATACAGCACCGTCAGATCGTAATCGAATTCCGACGGCAACTTACAAAAAGTCTCGTAAGCTTCGAGATGCATCTTGTTTTCACAGCACACGGTTGCTATTTTATATATATCGTCCGGCTCGCTTACGCCCAGTTTCAGAAGTTTTTTGGCAAGTACGGCCGCCGCTTCACCGTTCTTTTGTTCCGTTCTTACCGCCGCCAGGGTGGTCAAAGCCTGTACGTCGTCAGGATGATTTTTAAGTATATTGTAACACTCTTCGGCGGCCTCGTCCGTTCGGTCGGCAATGATCTTGCACATTGCAACATAGTTTCGCGCCGAAAGATATTTGGGGTTGCCGTCCGCAACCTTTTCGAATTCCGCAATCGCGCTCTCGAAATCGCCTTCCTTCATAAAGTCGACGCCCCTTCTTATCTCGTCGGTAAAATCCGCAAGATTAGGGGGGTAGACGAATTTTAAAGGATTATCCGAGTGGGCGGACAAAAATTCCCTGATTATATCCTCGCGCGCGGCGGGATCCATTTCGTCCGTTTCCATAAGGAGTTTATTATAATAGTACGCTGAAAAATGTTCGTCTCCGATATTCATAAACCCCATTGCAAGCCCCTCGTAACACTCGGCAAGGTCAATGGTATTAGTGTTATCAAGATATTTAAACCAACCGTTTATGCTCTTTTCGTAAAGCCCGATATCGTCGAAAATTTCAGCGTAAAGCATGAGCGAGTCATCGTCGTCGCCCGAAATTTCCGCGTTTTTATTGAGCATTTTCAACGCTTCTATATAGTTGTGGCTGTCGACCAAATCGGATGCGATAGCAATCAGCCTGTCGTCGGAAAGGTCTATTTCCATTGTTTTAGCCATTATTCGGAAAATAACTCCTCTATATCCTTTGCAGTAAAATGATAGTCGGTGTTGCAGTAATGGCAATGCACCGAAACTTTTCCTTCCTCTTCGATCAACTTCAAAAGGTCGGATTTGCCGAGGGGCAAAATAACCCCCTCTATTTTTTTGCGCGAACAATTACACTTATATTCGGGAAAACTGATATAAATTCCTTTACCGCCCGTTTCTCCGATGAAAAATTTATCCATTATACCGTCCGCGCCGTATTCTTTAAGCACTTGCGCGACGTTTACAAAGTCCTGCATCGCGTTTTCGGCCCTGTCCATATTTTCCTGCGAGGTACCCGGAAGCAACTGCATTATCACGCCGCCCGCGACTACGCACTTGCCCCCCTGCATTTCAACGCCGATGGCGACCGCCGTGGGGATCTGTTCGCTTATATGAAAATATTGCATAAGATTTTCCGACACGTCGTCGCATTTAAGCTCGCACGCCCCCACGAACGGGCGGAAAAACCCGTCGTCCTTGATAACGGTCATAACGCCGCCCTTCAATCCGTTCCCGGCATTGTCGGCATAACCGCGGATGTGCCCGTTTATATCACCCGAAACGCTTGCGGACGCGCTGCCGTCGCCCGATTTGACGGTAATGGAAACGGCGCCCTTTTCGCTTTTAAGACAACCCGACATATAGGCGCAGGCAGTCAACAGCCCACCCAAGAGTATTGCGCCCTTTTCATCGAGATTATGTATTTCAATAGCTCTGTTCACAAGTTCCGTAGTATCCAGCACCGAAAGCGAAACCTGTTTGTCGTATATCAGACTTTTGATAAGTTTATTTGCCATACTCAACCCTTTTTGACGCATACAAAGTTAATTCTTTCGGACGTCTCCGCCAACTCGCCGCCGAGATGCCCCTCTGCCGAGCAGGCAAACCCCGTTTCTTCAAGCGCGGAAATAATTTTATCTTTACTGTGGATATACTGCGTCTGCACCTCATCGCGGCGTTCGTACAGTCCGTCTTTACGGCGTAAGAACAAAGTAATATCCATCTCCACGCGGTCATCCTTCAAAGTATTAAACCAGGTATAGGCCGCGTCTCCCCTATCCTCGGCGAACAGGTTGTCGCCGATAATATTTCTCAGCTTGTATTCCGAACTTACGTCGAAAATAAATACGCCGTTCGGCTTTAAAACCTTGTAAATTTTTTTAAAAGCCGACAACAGCTTGCCGCCTTCTACGTAATTGAAACAGTCGTTGACCGCTATTACAAAGTCGGGTTTGAAATTGAGAGCAAGCTTTGCCGCGTCGCCCGCTATATAATCGGGTTTAAGTCCTTCCTTGCGGGAGAGTTCCACCGCCCTTGTAAGCATCTCGGGCGAAAGGTCGACGCCCACCGTCTTGAAGCCGCCCCTTTGCATCGCCCTTGTAAAGTAGCCGTTGCCGCAACCGAGATCCACCCCCGAAGCCGAGTCGGACACGCCGAGACCGCGCAGTCTTTTAATTAAATACTGCGACCATTCTTCATAGCCGCAGTCGTCGTTCAAATATTCGAAAACCCCGCCGAGCGCGGAATAAGCCCCGCTCATTTCAACAAGTTGTCCGAACTGATATTTTTCTTTTTCCTGCCCTTCTTGTCCGTTTCGACCTTCAATGCCTTATCTCGATCGGCAAAAAGCTTGTTGTATTCGACGTAAATAGGATCGTTTTTATGCGCGTCCTCGTACGCCTTGACGGACTTATCCAACTCCGAGCGAGCGGCGTTAACCGCGGATATATCGCCGCGCTTAAACGTTTTGCCCAGTCCGACGAACGTCTCCGACTCGGCTATGGGCTTTATGGGACGGGAAATAAGTTCGCTCCTGCCCGCGGCAAGAAGTTCGCCCGTGCGACGGCGCTCATCGTCGGCTTTGTCCGCGACGGGGGCGGTTTTAGCGTTCTTTTTGGAAACGTTCTGCTCCTTTTCAGTCACGAGCGTAGGCTTTACGTAAATATCCATAGCCCACTGCGTGAACGCAGTCCAGCAGAATAAGACCATTGAAAATCCGAATAAGATGAATACGATGAAGCCGATAGTTTGCACGAATCCGCCGATCAGCACGAGCCATACGGGGATGAGGGCAAATCCCGCCATAAACACGGTAGGAATTGCCGTGCCTATCATCATAGAAAAAGCATTTTTAAAAAGCGAACCGAATTTTACGCGATAGCTTGTACCGATCGCAAACAGCCAGGCCGTATAGATACCGATAAGTACGGTTGCAATAACGGCGAAAACAAACGCGGTAATCGCACCGCCGGCATTACCGCCGATAGCAATTTCTATATTCATCCAGTCGCCTACAAGCAACGTGCCGTAGAGCGCGAGCATAAACAAAGTTACGGGCAGCACTGTGTTTAAATAGCAGACTTTAATTCCGTGAAAAAAGTCCTTTAAAGAGTACTCCCCGTGGGTGTTGAGCATCTTTCTGAAAGAATAAGCCGCGCCCGAAAATCCCAAAGAAGCAATAAATCCCGCGGGAATGAGCAGCGCGTAGAAAATTACGTCGGTGGACAGCGAAAGTCTTTCCGCAAGGCCTATAACGTTGGGATAATAGGGATATAACATACCCGGGTTAAAGGGATATACCGTACCCATAGCTGCAATAGTAGTGTTGCGGAAAATTAAAATAACGACTATGGGAACTACGGTTATAAGAATAAATAAATTTATAAGAACAAGTTTTAAAAACGATCCTTTGAATACCGACCAAGCGTCGCTCCACCTTCCCTGGGGGACGGAACGCCTTACATAGCCGTCGGCAAGCTCGTTGCCTTCGAGATTGGTTACGTTTATTGCCATAAATACTCCACGTTAATTTTGCGTTGCGCAAATACCTTATATTTCCAATATATAATAACACAGGATATAAGATTTTTCAAGTTATTTTAAGCGATATTTTACCGGTACGGACAAAACCCCGCGCGGCTTATGCCGCGCGGGGAAATACTTATATTTTATTATTAAATTCCCGCCGCTATGGTTATGGCGTTTATAATAAGTCCCGCTATGACCGCAAGCACGTAGAGCGCGACCACAAGAAGGATATTCCTTTTTAATTTTTTGGTATTTTTAAACAGCACCACAAGCCCCAGTCCCGCGTTGGAACACAGTCCGCATACCATACTGCCGAAAAGTATTGCGCCGTTTGTATACGCGCCCGTAAGAATTACGCTGGAAGCGCAACTAGGTATAAGTCCTATAAGGGCGGTTATGAGCGGTTGAACGTAAGCGCCGCCTCCGAGCGCGCTCTCCGCAATGACTTCCTCTCCGCCGACAAGCTGAATGATCGATTCGAAAACAAGGTTGACAAGCAACAGATACAGCCAAATTTTAAGCGAATGAAACAGCGGCGTGAGAAAAAATTCTTTAAAGTCCGACCGCTCGCCTAGCATTCCGCTATCGTGTTCGTTACAACAGAAGTGCGCGGGCACGTCGTGCTGGCTGTCCACCGCCTCAAGCTTTTCCTTGGGGAGCAAAAAGTTTGCAAGATAGCCCACGCCAACGGAAAACACCAGTTTAATAAACACAAGCGGCATTACGGCGTGCGCAGCCGTCATATCGGATATGAGCAATATCAACGCCTCGTCGGACGTGGCTATAAACACGGCGAGAACGGTTCCCGTCCTTATGAACCCCCTGTCGTACAGCTTTGCCGCCATTACGGAAAAACCGCACTGAGGAATAAGTCCCGTGGCCGAACCGATTAGCGGCGCGAGATTGCCCTGCAATATTTTTTGATTTCTTGTGAGATGAGTATGGTGTTCGAGTATTTCTATCAGAACGTAAATTAAGAACAGAAACGGAAACACCTTTAAAGTATCCCACAGTGCGTGAAGTACTATATCCATATTAAAACTTATTTGATTATTGACTTATAAGGTTTTTTTAAACTTAAAACCCCCGTTTTTTCGGGGGTTTGCGATTATCTTTTTTTCTTTTGATCTTTTTTTACGCCGAATTTCCGAGTTGCCGCGCGCTCCTCTTCCAAGGTAAGCGGTATATAGTCCGCGTCAGGCAATCCCGAGGGCTGATAGCCCTTGTCCCTTTTGAGAAGGGTGAGTCCCGTTTCAGTATCGAAAACCAGTAGTCTGGAAAGATCGGCTTCAAGCCCGACTTCCGTCCCCCTCGCGCAATCCTTATCGCAAGATACCGTCATAATTAGAGCGGGTGAAACTTTGCATTCGCAATATCCGTTGCCGACGTTCGTGCCGTTTTCCGCTTTTGCCTTCAACGCGCCGCCCGCGGAAATCGAGATATCCTCAGGACGCACGCCGAGAGTAACTTCCTTGCCGCTATCGGCATACTCGGCTATCTTTTCAAAACGGGAAACTATGTTTTCGGGCAGGACAAATTCCCCGCCGGCGAACACAGCCTTATATAAGTCTCCCTCGCGAACGATCTTTGTTTTATAAATGAAATTAACCGTGGGCGAGCCTATCAGGAACGCAACGTATGCGTTTGCGGGATAGTCGTAAAGATTTGCGGGGGTATCTATCTGCTGTACGAAGCCGTCCTTCATAACGACTACTCTCGTACCTATCGTCAGAGCTTCCGAAAGATTTTTGGTCGAATAAACGAAAGTAGCGTTCATTCTCGCGTGCAGATTTATTATGGTATTCAAAAGATCTGCACGCAGTTTTTCGTCGAGGCCCGCCAAGGGCTCGTCGAAAAGATAGAGTTTGGGTTCGCGGACTACCGCGCGACCGATGGACGCGCGCTGTTTTTCCGCAGAAGTCAACGCCTTGGGTTTGCGGAAAAGGCTGTCCGTAAGTCCGAGTATTTCCGCCGCGACCTTTACGCGTTCCTCTACGACCGCCTCCGACGCCTTGCGCTGTCTCAGCCCCATAGCCATATTGTCGAACACGTTCATTGCGGGGAACAGCGTGGCGTTTTTAAATACCATTGACAGCTCCCTGTCCTTGGGCTCTGCCTCGGTAACGTCCTTACCGTCGATAAATATATTTCCCGAACTCACGTCGTCGAGACCTGCAATAAGGCGCAGAATGGTACTTTTACCGCTGCTCTCTCCGCCGAGTATTACCAAAAACTCTCTGTCGGCCGCTTCGAAATTCACGTTGTAAAGCGCCCGCTCCCCCGAAGGAAAAACTTTATTTATACCGCTGAGCTTTAAACTTGCCATAATGTTCTCCGATATTAATATAAGATATGATAACACAGCAAGCTTAAAAGGTCAATCAAAAAAATAAAGCGGCGGACGATTTTTAGACGCCCGCCGCAGTATACTCCTCTCCGAATGAAAAATAACGTTTAAAATATAGACAAATACGATTATTTATGTTAAAATCTTACTATGAACAGACCGTCCTACGACAAGCTTATGATAAGTCAGGCAGAAAGCGCCAAGGGCAAAAAGCTTCTTTTACACTGCTGTTGCGCCCCCTGTTCTTCCGCCTGTTTAGAAAGGTTAAAGGACTATTTTCAAATCACCGTTCTGTTTTACAACCCCAATATAGAGGACGAAGAATACGAACGACGAAAGGCCGAACTCAAAAGGTTTGTCGCCGAAACGGGTTTCGCAAATTTTTTGGATTGCGATCACGACAAAGAGAAATACTATTCCCGCGTCAAAGGCCTCGAAAAGGAGAAAGAGGGCGGTAAACGCTGTGAAGAATGCTTCACTCTCAGGCTTGAAAAGACGGCGGAACTTGCAAAGGACTTCGACTTTTTTACAACTACTCTTACGATAAGCCCTTTAAAAGACGCCCGAATGATAAACGTGATAGGCGAAAGACTGGGCGGAGAAAAATGGCTGTATTCCGATTTTAAAAAGAGAAACGGCTATTTGCGGAGTATAGAGCTTTCCTCCGAACACAGCCTGTATCGCCAAAATTACTGCGGTTGCGTGTATTCGCGCCGCGACGGGGACAAGGATTGATCCCGCCCGACAAGGAGATTTTATGGATATAAACAGATACTCGCCCTCTTACGGCGTAAACCACAAACATCTTATAAATATTTCGGATTTTTCCGCGGAAGAAATTTTCGAGTTTCTATACGCCACAAAGGCGATGAAAGCAAAGTTCATCGCGCACGAGGATACGAGAATACTCTTGGGCACCACCATTGCCCTATTGTTCGGAGACACCTCTTTAAGAACGCGCTCCGCATTGGAAATTGGCATAAGGCAGCTTGGCGGCACCTGCGTGAATCTGCCCTATAACGAAAGCGATATGCACGCGGGCGAAAACGTCAAGGACATAGTAAACGTAATTTCAAGATACGGCGTCGGCGCGCTTGTCACCAGAGGAATATCACGTGACGAACTGCGCGAGTTCTGCGCTTTTTCCGAAATTTCCATAATAAACACAGCCAACGAACAGGGCGTACCTCTGCAAACGCTGTGCGACTTATTCACTATCTGGGAGAAAAAAGGCAAAATAGAGGGGCTTAAACTCGCATACGTGGGCAAGGGTTCAAAAAACGCCGTTTCCCTTATAGACGGCGCTATAAAGTGCGGTATGGAAGTTGCCGTCGCCCGTCCAGAGGAGTTCAAGCTCGACGAATTCAGTCTTAACGATACCAGACAGTACGGAAACGTCCTTGTGACCGAAAATCCCGTCGAGGCCGTGCGCAACGCCGATATAGTCTATACCGACAACTATAACTATCATTCCGAAACTACCGAGAGGGAACGGGAAATTCTATTGCCCTATCAGGTTAACAATTCGCTTATGTCCTACGCCGCGCACAACGCGCAGTTTATGCACTCGCTGCCCGCAAAGAGAGGTGTCGAAGTGACGTCTGAAATAATAGACGGCAAGAACAGCCTAGTCCTCGAACAGGGCGAAAATAAATTGCACACCATAAAATCCGCTCTTGCTCTTTTAATTAAATAAACAATTAAATTTAACGGCGTGCGCTTTAAAGGCGCACGCCGTTTTTTTATTATTTTATAGTTATTACGACAATTTCAGGCCTGTTAAAAAGCCTCAACGGACACTGTGAATTGCCCAGTCCCCGCGATATTATCATTTCCGTATCGCCGAGCGTATGCCTGCCCGACGTAAGCTTAGGGAACATTCCCTGACCGGGAGAAAATATTCCCACGCCCGTAAAGGGTATGCGCCACTGTCCGCCGTGCGCGTGCCCGCACAACACGAGGCCGTACCCCGCCTTTGCATAATTTTCAAAAAAGTGCGGTTTGTGCGCAAGCAGCACAGCCTTCTCCGCGCTATCGGGTTTAAGTCTTTCGGCCGTTCCGTTTTTAAGGGAAGCGCAGTTTAATCCCGTCACGGTTAATCCGGCAATCTCCTTATTGCAGTCGTCCATAACGACCGCGCCGGCCTCCATAAGCTGTTTGCGGAAAGCCCTGTATCCCTTATTCCTCATTTCGTGATTGCCCGAAACAAACAGCACGGGCGCGATCGCGCACATCGAGGAAACAAGTTCCAAAGCAACGCCTATATCTCTTTCCCTGTATTTATGGATTATATCTCCCGTAACGGCAATTACGTCGGGCTTTTCCGAAGCTATCTTTTTAAGGAGCTTTTCGTTCTTTCTGCCGAAAGATTTACCGTGAATATCCGAAAGATGAACTATTTTGACATCTTTTTCGATTCCAAGCCGCTTTTCGTATCTCGTCACCTGCAACGCGTTGTTGTTTACGTATACGAATGCCCACGCAAGGAGCGCAAAAGTGATAAGCCCCAACCCTATCCATAAATAAACCAAACTATACCTCAGCTATTATTCTGTAAATCGATTTGCCCGCCGCTTTGAACTTCCGCTCGTGTTCGGTCTCGACGTCGCCGTATTCCCCCGTATAATTCTCACAGGTTGTTATAACTTTAATATCGGCAATCGCGTAGCTTTCAAGCGAAAATTTATAGAAATCCCCGTCGTCCGTCTTTTGAATTATGCGTCCGCCTTTCTTTATAATTCTCTTGTAAATTTCCAGAAAGCGCGGGTGAGTAAGCCTCTGTTTTTTGTAACCCTCTTTGGGAAGAGGGTTGGAAAAATTGAGGTAAATCCGCGAAATCGCGCCCGCTTTAAAATATTTGGGAAGTACTTCCGCCGCACAATTCAAAAAGTATACGTTTTTAAGATTTTCACTCTTCGCCCTTTCCAACGCCTCTATAAGTACGTTTGAAATTTTTTCGACGGCAACGAAATTGACGTCGGGATTGAGTTTTGCTATCTCGCATACGAACTTGCCCTTCCCGCAACCTATTTCGAGGTGAACGGGATTATCGTTCCCGAAAATTTCCCCAAGCGGAAGATAGTCTGCTATCTCCGCCGCGTTCTTCATATTTTTGTCGGAAAGATCGGCTACGGTAACAATATCTCCGCACTCTGCAATTCTCTCTTCGAGGCGGCTCTTTTTATGCATTCTCATATGAAGAGTTTAACATACAACTTACCGGAAAGCAAACTATGTGAAACGGCAACGGAAAAATTTAATAATTATTTTTATTATTGCCGTTTACCCCGTTGTGTACGGGTTAAATATAACCGTCGGGTGAAAGTATATAGATGCGGGCGTCGGACGCATATAGGAGATAATTTGACGATCTTTGAAATAATAGACTCATTCACCTTTTACGGCATTGACGTTATACTGCTTGCCGCGCTCACCGCGTTTACGGTGCAGGTATTCAAATGGACGTTTTTAAAAAGGATTAAGAGAAAGCTTTTAACTTTCCTCCCCTTCTTTATGGGAACGTTCTATTACGCGACGTATTCGGCAATAACGCATATGGACTTTTTTTACATTATAAGAGAATACACCGAAGTTCTCGAACACGGCGTATCGGTAGGAGCGGCGGCTACGTTATTATACGTAATGTACGAACAATTCGTGCGGGATAAGGATACCGTCTCTCCTGCGACGGGAGTTATAGCTACGTTGATAGACGGATACGTTCCCACTGAAAACGTGGAGCGCGCCGCCGGGCTAATCACCGAAGCAATCTACCGCGACGTCACGGGCGACGGAGCCGCAAAGGCTGCCGAAATTCTTACAAAGTTTTGCGGAGAAGACGTTTCCGAACGGGACGTAAAACTGCTTTCCAAACTTATAATAGAAACCCTTGCGCACCTGAATACGCAGTAAAAACGATCCAAAACAAGCCCGCCTTAAAGGCGGGCTTGTTTAATTTTCCTGTCAGTTTACGCTGAAAATGTCCACCTTGCAGGCAACCTGCATTCTAGAAAGCAGATCGTCCTTAAAGGCTTCGAAATACTTCGTATGGTACTTGTAAAGCAATTCCTTTACGCCCAAGATGTCGCAGTCGTTTTCCTTAACGGTTTTCAGAAGCGCCGCAATACGCTCCTGCATTTCTTCGTTTGCACCCTTCAATACATGTTCGGAAACCACGTCGTCGTTAGCCGTTTCGCTCGGTTGAACGACTACCCTCGCGCCCTGTATCTGAGCGGAAGCCGAAACCTTTATTTCAAGCATAGGCACGCCGTCGTTTATTTTAAGCGATATGCCGCCCTTTACGTTTTTAAGCCCCAAAGTGTAATGCGTGCCCTCTGCGTCGCACGGCAATACGGCAAGCCTGATATCTTCCTTTAAAATTGCCAGCGCAAAGGACTGCCTTTCGTCCAAAATACCCTTGAATTTTCCGTCGGTAAATATAGCGGTACGGCGGGCGGTAAACTCCATAGGCTCGCCCGAAGATCCGCTTTGGCCGCTCTGACCGCTCTGTCCCTGCCCGCTTTGACCTCCTTCTCCGCCTCCGCCCGAAGATCCGCTCTGACTGCTTTGGTTCTGTCCGCCGCCCTGACTTTGCCCGCCGCCTTGAGAGCTGTCGCCGCCGACGTTGTCGCCGTTGCCGCCGTTTTGGGACGTGCCGGGAACGTTTGCTTCTACGAAAGGCATATAGCAGGCGTGGCTCTTTGAATACCCCGATAGGGCAATATCTTTAAGACTTGCGGAAGTTGCGTTGGCCGATTTTTCGATCTCTTCGGACAGAGCCTTTCTTATCGCCTCGGAAGTCATATCCGATACGGGCGAGCTCATCGCAAGCATATCGGACGCCTTGCCCTCGCACATAGCGACAAGCGCGGTCAGTTCCGAATAGTTTTTACGATAGAAACATCCCAGCACGCGAAAGAGTTCCTGATCTTTACAGGTTTCGCCTATTAAAATAAGCTTGCAGAATTGAAGCTTGGGATAAAAGCCCGTCTTGGAGTTGACTTCATTCATAGCGTCGGCTATGGTCAGCCCGCTCCCCTGCACCTGCGTATACTTTATGTTGTCGCCGCTTTGCGAAGGCTGCGGCGCGGCAATCTCGCAGGTTACCAAAACTTCGCCGTCCACATCGCTGTCTATACCGACGGCAGTAATGATAGCCGTTTTATGAATATCAACAAGGCCGAAATCGTTTGAGAAAAACAGCCCGAGCAGAGCCAAAACAATTATCCAATATATTATTACGGACAATTTACTTACGTCGAATTTAACTTTCATTTTTTCTCCTGAGCGCCCAGGCCAGCAAGGGCACGGCAACCGTAAATACCGCAACCGCTATCCATATCCAGTTAGAATAAAATTGGTTTATATTATGGAAATTGTGATCGCAGGTTATCAAAATTATTAACAACACAGCGTTGACCGCAACCGCCCAGACTTTTTTATCGCTGTAACCTGTACAAAAAGTCATTGCGTGTACCGAAAGCTGTATATTTATGACAAGCGCGAACAACATTACGGATTCCAATACGTAGAGCATTATAAGATCTATACGGCCTATCGTCTCTATTGCGGGAAAATAAATGGAAGTCCTCGAAACGGCGAAAGTTCTCGAGGTTGCTATATCCCCGTAAATGCCTATAAATACGGCAAGAAACAGCAGAACTATCGCCGCGCCCGCCGCATAAGACAGGGTAAATTTAGCCGCGTCCCATTTCTTATACTTGAAATGCCCCATAAACATCAACAGCCAACAGGGCTCGAAAAATCTGAACGCAGTGCCCGAAACCCCGCCTATTATCTTTTTTGCAGGCGTTTGAAGTATGGGCAGAAGGTTATCCCACTCCACCTCCTGAAAGGCCATAATAAAAAGAAAGGCCATAGTAAATGCGAATATCGGCAGACAAATATCTGCGCAACGGCCTATATTCATCAAATTCTTGCTCGCAGCATATACCGCAAACATAAAGAAAGGCAAAAATACCAGTAACGAAGGTACGGTATCATAGAAAATAGTGTGCACGTAATGCATCTGTTCGAACATCGGAATAATAGTCATCAAGATAAAGTACGCCGCGAAAAATCCGTAAACGATCTTTGCGCCAACTTTGCCTATATTGTCCGTCAAAAGTTCGAAAAAGGTCTTATCCGTCCTTGAACACAGAAAGCTCACCGACCATATGACGATACCCTCTATGAGGAAATTTATCATAGCGGGAAACAGTACGTCGCGGCCGCAGAGATTTGCAAGCATAGTGGGATAAATCAACAGCTTCGTCACCGCCGTGTACACTATGAGAATAAAGCATATTTGCCTGGCATTAATTTTCATTGTCTTTCAGCCTCACTTTATTTTTTGGTTTGAAAACGTCGGGGCGTTCCCTGAGCGTATATAAATTCGCTTTTACGAAGCTGTCGTACATATCGCTTTTGACTATGGGAGCGAAAGGCGCGGCAAGGGGCACGCCGTAAGTCTGCTCTGAGACTATATAACTTATAAGGTAGCTTGTAAAAAGCACCACGCCGAACGGCCCTATGCTCCCCGCGATAATCAGGTACAGCCAACGCAACGTAGTCGTAGTTTCCACGGAGTTCGGAACGGTGTAAAGGCATATGGCGGACAGCGCGATAATTATTATTGCCGGCGTGGATATTATTCCCGCCTTTACTGCCGTATCTCCTAAAACGAGCGCGCCCACTACCGAAAGCGCCAATCCGACGTATTTAGGCATTCGTATGGACGCCTCGTTCAAGACTTCCAGAACGAATAAAGTCAAAAACATCTCAACGCTTGGAGAGAGCGCCAACCCCGCTACCGAGCTGGAAATTTTCAGAAGCAACTGAAAAGGTATAAGTTGAATTTTAAAAAGCTGCGCGGAAATATACAGCGCGGGCAACATTATTCCCACAAGTACGGACAGGACGCGGAGAATTCTCAGCGTAGTCGCGCGATAAGAATTTACGTAGTAGTCCTCCACCGACTGAAAGTCTTCCATCAGCATATAGGGCACAGTCAGGCACATAGGCGAGCCGTCCACTACTATTCCCACGCGGCCTTCGCACACCTTTGCGCAGAATATATCGGGTTTTTCCGCCGAGCCGCACCTCTTGAACAGCGATCTCGGCCGCTTTGCCAAAAATTGCGCCACGTACGAAGAATCGGGAATTATATCTATCTTTCCCGAAACTATTTCCTTTTCAACCTTTTCGGGAAGTCCCTTTGGACATATACCGTCGATATACACTATCGAAACGGCGGTATCCGACTGCTTGCCCGTAAATACGGTTTTAACTTGCAGTTTGTCGCTTTTGATTCTCTTTCTTATGAGTCCGAGGTTAATCTTTATATCCTCGACGAACCCCTCTCTCGGGCCGTGAACGGCTACCTGCGTGGGAGGTTCGGCAACCGCACGGGAAGGCGGAGACTTCACCCCCGCAACGAAAAAATCCTTCTCGCCGTCTATCAACAGAACAGCGTTCCCGCCCGAAATTTCCTTGACCGCGTCCGCAATCTTTTTACCGTCTTTAAGCTCCGGCGAGGCGAGGGCCGCCTTTACCTCTTCTTTATCGGCTTCAAGATCAACGTGCCTTAAAGGCTTTATTACAAGCTCGCCCAAAAGCTGCTTGTCTATAAGGCCGTCCGCATATATAACCGCAAACTTTTTGCCCTTGTCGCTTGCGAATTCGAAAACGAGAATATCCTCGCTTGTGAGTATGTCTTTAATGGACTTTATACTCTTTTCCAATGTAATCATAGAATTATGTTTTGTAAAAAAAATAAAATAATACTTTAACACGGCCCGCAAAAAATTTGTTTTTTTGTGCAAAAAAACAGTTGACAAAGTATACTATGCATAGTATAGTATTAGATGTAACGAGGTATTGACAGTGGACGTACAACTGAAAAAAGGAATACTGGACGTATGCGTGCTGTATGCGATAAGCAACGGCGAAAGCTACGGCTATAAAATTATAAGCGACCTGGAAGGCGTGATAGAAATTTCAGAAAGCACCCTGTACCCCATTCTTAAAAGATTGGAGGCGGGCGGCTACGTCACTACCAGGACTGCCGAATACAGCGGGCGATTGCGGCGATACTATAAGATAACGGGGCTCGGACTTAAAAAGCTGAAATCCGGCCGCGACGATATACAGGAGATTAACGTAATTTACAGGAAGATTTTCGGAGGGAGACTATGAAATATACCGAATGGCGGGACGAACTTAAAGACAATCTTTTAAATGTGTCCGAAGCCGAGCGGCGACGCGTACTCGACTACTACGCCGAAGCATACGCCGACAGGCGGGACGCAGGATTTTCCGAGCGGGAGATAATAAACGACTTCGGAGCGCCCTACGACGCGGCGCAGAGAATACTTTACGACAGCGCGGAACCCGATTACGAGGAGCGCCCGAACAGACGGGAGCAACGAGAGGAAAAGCGGGAAAAAAGAGATTATCGGGAATACGAGCCGAGACGCGCCGAACGCGAAAGCGACGCCGACTACGAAAAACGGGACAAAGATAAGGGAACTACTCCCAAAAAGCAATCGGGCGGCGATATGAGTTGGGTATTTATACTCCTTTGCGTAATTTTCGCCATACCTCTGTTCAGCATAATTTTCTCGCTTGTAGTAACGACGGTTGCCTTCTGCGCCGCTCCTTTCGGAATACTTGTCGCGGGCGTAGCCGTTATCGGCGCCGGCATAGGAACACTGTTTTCCAGCATAACCGAGGGATTACTGCAAATAGCGACGGGCATTATGCTTTTCGGCATCAGTCTGATAATTATGCCGCTGTTCTTTAAACTGATAAAATTAATATGGAAGCTGTTCCAGACCGTACTGTCCTGGATAAAGGGACTGTTCGTCAAAAAGGAGAGCGCGATATGAAAGGATATATAAAAGTGATTATTACAGGCGTAGTTATATTTTCATTAGGACTTATAATGTTTTTGGTAGTACTCGGTCTCAACGACTGGACGTTCTCACCGAAATACGAAATGAAACAATTCGAAAGCTCGCAAAATCTTACCACCCTCTCCATCGATTACTCGGCAGGAGTTATCGAAACTAAATTTTACGACGGTGACAAAATAATTGTCGAGTATCCCGAAAGTTCCCGCTACACCACCAAGGTTACGGAAGATAACGGAACGCTTTCAATAGTTTCGGGCAAGAGACATTGGTATGACGTTTCTTTCTGGACAGGTAAAATACCCAAAGCAGTCGTATCTATCCCCAACGGACTTGTCCTCGACGTGTCCGCGGAACTTCATGCCGGGGTTGTTACCATAGGAGACGGAACCTTCGGGGACGTAACTCTCAGAATGAACGCGGGAACAGTAAATTTCGGCAACACGGTCTGCGAAAAATTTCAACTTGACCTCAACGCCGGCGCGGTCTACGTGGGCGGCGCGACGTGCAACAGTCTTGTTACCAAAGTAAACGCGGGAACGGCCGAAATCAAAAACCTGATCTGCAACGATATAAAGGCTGTCGTAAATGCGGGCGGACTGCAAATAAAGATCGACGGCGTCAAGACCGAATACACTATCTCTGTTGAAAAGAACGCGGGTTCATGCAACCTTTCGGGACAGACAGGCAGCACTGAAGGCAAAAAAATAGACGCAAAAGTGAACGCGGGTTCTTTGGACGTCAAATTCATAAATTGACAAACGCAATAATAAATGATAAAATACAGCCGTATAAAGGCTGTATTTTTTTACGGAGACAAAAGATGAAATTCGATTACAACGCGGAATACTTCGATCCCGAACACGTTCTGGAATGCGGACAGATTTTCCGCTTCGAACCGTACAGGGAGGGCTACTTCGTTCACTCGGCGGACAAAGCCTGTTACGTGCGGACGGACGGAATAAAGACAATCGTCGAGAGCGAAGACAGCGACTATTTTTATGAGTTTTTCGACCTCAACCGCGACTACTCGGAGATAATCGACTATGCCAAATCCCTCGGCGTCCCCCTGCTTTCGCGCAGCGCGGAGAAATACAAGGGATTGCGGCTGTTGAACCAGAACCGCGAGGAAATGCTGTATTCTTTCATCATTTCCCAAAACAACAATATTCCGCGAATAAAGGGAATTATATCGAGAATTTGCGCGGGACTCGGAGAAAAGCGTGACTTCGGCGGCAAAGAATATTACACATTCCCCACCACCGCCAAGCTTGACGGCGCGGGCAAGGAATTTTTCAAAACCGCGGGCTGCGGCTACCGCGACGTCTATCTTGCCGAAACTTCCCGCAGGATTTTAAACGAGGGAATCAAAGATCTTGACGGGCTGTCCACCGAAGAGTTGAAAAAGCGGCTGCTTTCCTATAAGGGCGTCGGAGGCAAAGTTGCGGACTGCATTGCGCTGTTCGGCTTCGGCAAAAGAGATTCTTTTCCCGTTGACACCTGGATAGAGCAAGCTTACAGGGAGGACTTCAACGGCGAACTGACCGACAGAAATAAAATCACCGCATACTTTCAGGAACTATTCAAAGATAAATCGGGATACATACAGCAGTATTTATTTTACGGAAAACGGCAAAACTTATAATATGCCCGATTATTTTACTCACTACCTGTGCGCCGAAAAGATATTCGAACGACTGGACGCGCACAAAAGATCGCAAATCCCCTCGCAGACGCTGTACCTTATAGGCGCGCAGGGAGGGGATATTTTCTTTACTTATAATATGAATTTTTCATCCGCCAACGTGGGACGCGCTATGCACGGTATGCGCGCGGAAGCATTGTTTTCCACGCTATGCAAGGGAAACGCCTCCTATGCGGCGGGTTTTGCCACACATTACGCGCTGGATTGCACGATACATCCTACGGTTTATGCATTCGAAAAGGAAGTCCGCTCCCCCTTTGCCCACCAAAAAATAGAGAGCGACATCGGCCTTTACGTGAGCAAATTTTACGGTATGCGCAGGCGCATTCTTCCGCGGGACAAAATTCTCTCCTGCACGGGAGCGATATACGATACCGTAAAAAACGTGGAGCCGAAAATTACGCTTACTGGCGTTGAACGCTGTTTAAAGCGTCACTTCAATTACACGCGCTATCTTTACAAGACCAAAAAGCAGTCCTATAAATACGGCTTCGATTACTCCTCTCTTGCCGGCGCGGTAGAGGACGCGGTATCTCTCGGAATAGAGGCCGTGTCTGCGGTTTTAAACGGAACGATAGACGCCGAACTGTTTTCAAAGCGCTTTTTACAGAGGTGAACAGTCGGTAATTTTATCGTAAAGACTGTGTTCCATAAGTCTTTCGTAGAGTTCGTCCTCCGTGATTTCATCGAGGAATTTTTCTCCGTAAAGCTGTATTACAAGGTATCTCGAACCGTCCACAAAACGGAGCGCGTCGCGGAACGTGGCTTCTTCACCTAAAATAACGTAGCGGATCTCTCTGCCGCGTTTTTTCTTTTTTGCGGCAAAATTTATTTTACGCGCGGGTTGCGATCCCGTAAACGCCGAAACAAGCAGTAAAACGGCAACGGCGATGAGAGAAACGTTTGGCAGCACGAAGATAAACAACAACACCAACGCGACGACGGCAATCAAGCTGGCCGCGCGCAGAGTTATATTTACCGCCTTTGCGGACATAAATTTCAAAAGCAGACACTTCGCCGCCCTGCCCCCGTCCAAAGGATATGCAGGAAGCAGATTTAATACCAACATACCCGCGCTGGCGTAAAAGACCAGGTCGGTGTACGCGTAAGATGGCGGGAAAAACCACCACAGCCCCGCCGTAAACACGCACAGCACTAAATTTACGGCGGGACCGGCAAAGGCGAGTTTGAGTTCGTCCGTAGGAGAAATCCCCTCTATGTCGCATACCGCCGCCGCGCCGAAGGGCATTAAGCTGACCTTTGTACACTCGAAACCGAGCTTAGCCGCGCAAAATATATGACCGCACTCGTGAAGGAGCGCGGTCAGCGTACATATTAAGAAGACGGGCAATCCGCCGAAGACCGCGGTGAGCAGTCCGACCGCCAAAAAAAGCGGATGTATTGTTAATTTCACGAATTCCAGACGGGAACTTCGCCCGAAAGAGTATAGCAGTTGAGCAAGTTTTCGCCGTCGTACATAGAGATGCGAACTTCGTTTTCGCCGTCGGAATACGCAAAAGGTATATTGGATTTAACCTTGGTATCCTTTGCGGAATAGACGTCGGACAGGCCCGTTATCACGCTCGAAAAAGTCGAAGTGTGAGCGATCTGTACCGTATAGAGTCCGTTCTCCTCGGTTATGGAAGAAACGACGCCGTCGCATACGGGATACACGCCCGACTCGCCGGTGAAGCAGAGAACGCCGTTGTCCGTCATAGTTACTTCGGCTTCGGAAAGTTCGCTTATTACGGAAGAGAGCTTTATCTCGCTGTAAACGGGTTCCGACTTGGGCTTTGTATCCGCTTTGAGCGAACCTATAAACGTATTAATTACGCTGGACGGCATAAATACGTTTGTCAGGAAAATGGCCGCGGCAAGCACGCAGACTGCAACAAGCTCCGTAAAGATTATTTTACTGCCCCTGTCCCCGTTCAGTTTTGCCTTTATGGGCTTTTCGGGCGCGGGAGGTTCGGACAGATCTTCCGCGTATACGTATGCGCCGACGCGCTCGTTAACGCTGTCTACGACCAATTCTTTGAGATCGGCGTCCTGCAACTGAGGCTGAGCCTTACGGGGGTTCTTGCGCTTGAAAAAGCTTTTCTTCTTTACGACGTTTACCGTGCTTACGGGTATTTCGAGCATCTCTGCATAATCCAGTTCCTGATTCATAAATTCCTCCGAATTTTGATGTATACCCTATAATATTCGGCTATGTTTTATCTTAGAACATTTTTTTAAAATTGTGCGTATAATGATTGCATCGTTTAAAAGCAACCGCCCGAAGATTTTATCCTCGGGCGGTATTCATATTCTCTTTTAGGGGGATTAATTTAAACTCAACCGTTATCGGGTACGGCGGGCAAAGTTATCATAAACCCGTTTTCTCCCGCAACCACCTGGGGCAGTTTGCCGTCCCACGCGGAGAGATACTCAACGTACTTCATATATTCCGCAATGTCCGCGCCTGTGTGAATTTCGTCGTAGACTATCTCGTAAACGGTTACGGAAGTTTCCGTGCCGTCGATATCGGTCTCCGTGGTTATTTCGGAATTGACGGTATAGCCCAGCATTCTCGCAATTTCAACGCTTTTTAAAGTGATTGCACGGGCTTCCGCCTTGGCTGCCGCAACCTGAGCGTCCGCCTCTGCCTGTGCTTTCGCAACGAGAGCCTTGGCCTCCTGCTCGGCAACGTACAGAGCGGTTTCCGCCTGTTCCTTCTTCTTTTCGTTTTCGTACTGCGCCTGTAATTTTTCCTGCTGCGCCATCATTTTTGCCTCGACGGCGGCCTCGAACGCTTCCGAGAAAGTGATATCGGTAAGCACCGCGCTGTTGAACGTAACGTAATATTTATCGCTTATTGCCAAAGATATTTCCTTTTCGACCGTGGGTGAAATGGTGTTGCGCTCCTCAATCAGCTTTTCCGCCTGATATTGTGAAAGCGTGGCCTTGGTACGTTCGATCGCAACGCTCTGTATCTTGTTTGTGAGCGCGCCCAAACCGCCGTAATTCACCGCAATCTCCTTGACGTTGTCCTTTCTTATCTGGAACTGCACCGTCATAGAGATATCCATTGACTGCGCGTCAGAAGTGTAAGCGTCCATATCGATTTCGACCTGCTGAACTTTTGCGTCGTACACCTCGTACCTGCGAGTAAGATAGAAATCGAAATACGTACCGGGTTCCTCCACGTCGGTTATGACGCCCATTTCCTTTACGACGGCAACGTTACCCGCCTCCACGGTATGAAACGAACCGGGAATAAGTATCAACAACAGCGTGCCGACAGCCACAAGCCCTAACGATACAGAGGACAGCACCTTGCTGTTCCCGACGGGGCGTTTTCTATAATTTCTGTAAATATTGAATCCTACGAGCGCGCCGCCGACAATTATCATTATAATAAAGACGGCCGCAGTAAGAAAAGTGTAAATCATTTTTTTAACTCCTGAAATTCAAAATTATATAAGTATTCGCAAGAAAATAAAAAACCCGCAATAACATTAACCTGTTATCACGAGTCTCATTCTTTAAAACTTCGCCGAGCTTTCGCTGTATTGACGGCTTGTTACAAAACCGCGCAGTTCCGCGCCGTTTTGCAAATTACTCCCTACGGATATTTACGGTTATATTATATAATATTGCCGTGCGTTTGTCAACTATTATTCGATATATTTTTATCGATTGTTTAAAAAATCTTTATATGCGGCGGCAAAGCTCGTCCGAAAGTCGGGCAAAAGCTTCGGGGGAGAGCGTCTCTCCGCGCGCTTTCAAATCTATAGAACAAGCGGCAAGAACTTCCTGCGCCTGCGCGCGGGTGAGCTTGAATACGTTTACGAGATTGTTTTCAAGCGTCTTTCTTCTGGAGGAAAACGCCGCGTGCACAGTCTTTTTATAAATCCTTTCGTCAGAAACGGGCAGTCTGCCCTCCTCAACCGTAAGCCTTACCACCGCGCTGTCCACGTTGGGGCGGGGAGTAAACATTGTGCGAGGAACTCTCTTTATAATTTCCGCCTTAGCCCGCAAAGCAATTACCGCCGTTATCGCGCCGTATTCGGGAGTGTTCTCCCTTGCGCACAGTCTGTCAGCAACTTCCTCCTGAACCATAACGGTCAATCCCTTGCAGGAGCGCCCCTCTTCGAGCAATTTAGTAATCAGGGGCGTAGTCACGTAATAGGGAAGATTGGCTATAACGTAGTATCCGCCTATTTCCCTTTCCAGTTCGCCAAGATCGGCCTTTAAAAAATCTTTAAACACCACTTCGGCGTTATCCACGCCCGCAAGCGTTCTTTCGAGAACGGGTTTCAACGACGTATCCACCTCGTACGCTATTACGCACTTACACTTAGAAGCTATCTGCGCGGTGAGCGTACCCGCTCCGCAACCTATTTCCAAAACGGTGTCCTGTTCGCCCGCGCCCGATTGCGCGACGATTGAAGCAAGCAAATTTTTATCTGTAATGAAATTCTGTCCGAATTTCTTTTTAAAGCCGAAACCGCACTCGGTAAGTATTGTTTTTATATCAGTTTCCATAAATTAGCAGTCTCCGATCGGAATAAAGTTTTTGTGGGGCGATAAACTAAGAATGTAACGCAAGGGAAATTGCGTTGCCTCACTTATGAGAAAAAAGCCTCCGCGGAAGTCCGCGGAGGCTTTGACTTTGTCATAACTTAGAAAACAGCCTGTGCGCGTTGTCCCAGGCCGTCCTCGCCGTGTCCTCCAAGGTCAGTCCTTTAAGCTCCGCCATATTCGCGACAATCTCGCCGATGCTCTCGGGCGTGTTTGGAAATTGCCCCGCCTTAGAACGCGGCGGTAGATAGGGACTGTCGGTCTCGGTCAGAAGCCTGTTACAGTCTATCGCCGCAATGCACTTTCTTGCACGCTTGCTTCCCGAATACGTACTTGTGCCGCCGAACGAGAAATAGAAACCGAGTTTTTCAAGCTCCTCCGCAATTTCGAGCGAGTGCGAATAACAGTGCATAAGCGCGCCGTCGGTTAAAAGAGAGGAGTTCTCCTTCAACACTGCAAGCATATCCTCGGCGCAGTCGCGCGAATGTATCTGAACGGGCATTTTCAGCTCGTGAGCAAGCCGTAACTGCCTCAAAAATAATTCTCTTTGCATAGGCTTGTCGGTATCGGGATAATGGTAATCGAGCCCGATCTCACCTATAGCCACGCACTTTTTATGCGCGGCAAGTTCGGCGATTTTACCGAGATCTCCCTCGCGGTAATTTTTCAGCTCGGTCGGATGAAAACCTGCGGTAAAGTAACAGCAGTCGTATTTTTCGGACAGTTCCTTGCAGTTGATCGATGATTGCAGATCGAACCCCGCGGAAATCACTTTTTTGACTCCCGCCGCGGCGATGCCATCAAACAGCGCCCCCTCGTCCCCGTAACGCTCGTCGTCAAGATGACAGTGGACGTCTATAAACTTCACGAAAGCAAGCTCCCGTCGGGAACGTCCTTTTCGGGCGAGACTATGGATAAAGTTCCGTCGGGCGCTTCGGCGCAGATTATCATTCCTTCGCTCAAAAGCCCCTTCATCTCTCTGGGAGGAAGATTGCAGACTACTATAACGCGTTTGCCGACCATTTCTTCGGGAGTATAGAACTTGGCAATGCCGGAAAGCACGGAAATTCTCTTTGAGCCTATGCTTATAGTTTCATGCAAAAGCTTGCTCTTTTTAACCGCCTCGCAGGCGACGACCGTACCCACGCGCATTTCCACTTTAAAAAAATCGTCTATACTTATTTCCTGTTTTGCCGTCGTATCCGCGGGAGCGTTTTCCATACGCTGTTTCTCCTCGATTTTTTCTATAATAGGTTTGATATCCTCGAACTTTATACGCGCGAACAGAGTCGAGGGCTCCGCAGTCACGCGGTATTCGTTCACGCAATCGTCCAAGTTATAATCTCTCTCCTTTGCTCCGATCTCGGCAAGAATCTTCGTTGCCGTCGAGGGCATAAAAGATTTTAAAAGGTTTGCGCCTATATCCAGCGAAAGCAAAAGGTTATAAAGCACTTCGGAAAGCCTGTCCCTCTTGCTCTCGTCCTTTGCAAGAACCCAGGGCGAAGTTTCGTCTATATATCTGTTTGCACGGCGGAAAAGCGACCAAAGGCAATCCAGCGCGTCCGCGACCTTGAATTCGTTCATCTTTGCCGCAACCTTACCGTAAACGGAACGGATAACTTCCTCGAAGTCTCCGTCCGGTTCGGCAAGGGCGCCCGTCTTTACGGCCGCGCCGCCGAGATACTGGTTAGTCATCGAAACGGTGCGCTTTAACAGATTGCCCAAAACGTTTGCAAGATCGGAATTTATCCGCTCGCACATAAGCTCCCAGGTAATAATTCCGTCGTCCGCATAGGGCATCTCGTGCAGAACAAAGTATCTTACTGCATCCACGCCGAATATCCCCGCAAGGTCGTCCGCATACATTACGTTGCCCTTCGATTTTGACATCTTGTCACCGCCCTGCAACAGCCAGGGATGACCGAAAATGCACTTGGGCAAGGGCTCGCCCAACGCCATAAGGAATATGGGCCAGTAAATTGTATGAAATCTTAAAATATCTTTGCCGAGAACATGCACGTCCGCCGGCCAGTATTTTTTATAGTTATCTGCGGGACAGTCGGGAGTATAACCCACGCCCGTAATATAATTTGAAAGCGCGTCCAGCCAAACGTATACAACGTGGCGGCTGTCGAAATCGACGGGTACGCCCCACTTGAAAGTAGAGCGCGACACGCACAAATCCTGCAATTTGGTTTTGAGTTTTCCCTCTTCAAGGGCTTTCAACAGTTCCTCGTCGCTCTTGCCGATAAACTCGTCGTCAAGCAGGAAATTATTCATCATCTCGTTTTTACGCGAAGCGGGTTGTATAAACCCGGGATTTTCAAGTATATGCTTTATGAGCCTGTCTGCATACTTGCCCATTTTGAAAAAGTACGCCTCTTCCTCGGCAGGCTTTACCTCCCTGCCGCAGTCGGGACATTTTCCGTTTACGAGCTGGCTCTCCGTCCAGAAGCTCTCGCAGGGCGTGCAATATAGCCCGCGGTACGAATCCTTGTAGATGTCCCCCTGCTCGTAGAACTTTTTGAACATCTTCTGCACGGCCGCAACGTGATAATCGTCGGAAGTGCGGATAAATTTATCGTACGAGACGTCCATAAGATCCCAAAGACGCTTTATTTCGCCCGCGACTTCGTCCACGAACTCCTTACAGGTAACGCCCTTTGCCGCGGCCTTCTGCTCGACTTTGAGCCCGTGCTCGTCGGTGCCTGTCATAAAGAATACGTCGTATCCCTGCGCGCGCTTGAAGCGGCAGATAGCGTCGGACAGAATACTCTCGTAAGAGTTGCCGATATGCGGCTTGCCCGAAGTATACGTAATAGCGGTTGTCAAATAAAACTTCTCTTTCATAGTTTCCTCGTAAAACATTACTGTTTATTGAAAAGTATAGCACAGTCCGTCATAAAAATCAATCGACTTTTATTATTATAATGATATGAACGTAATCTTCTCGGTAATTTTTTTCGCTTCATTGGCCGTCATTGCCGTCACCGCGCCGGACAGGCTTTTATCCTCGCTTTTAGGCGGGGCGGGACGCGCGGCCTCCACGGCGTTGACGCTGTTCTGTATTTACGCCGTATGGATGGGATTGAGCCGCGTTGCCGAAAAGAGCGGATTTTCGCGGGGCGCGGCAAAGGCGCTTAAACCGCTGTCGAAAAAACTTTTCAAAACGGAAAACGAAACCGCTCTTGAAAATCTTGCAATGAATTTATCGTGCAATCTTTTGGGTATAGGCGGCGCGGCAACGCCATACGCCGTCAAAGCCATAGGAGAATTGGAAAAGGACGGCAACGACTGGGCGCAAATGCTTTTGTTTGTAATAAACGCCACCTCAATCCAGCTGATACCCTCAACGGTTATCGCGCTCAGAACGGGCGCGGGCAGCGGAGCGGCGTTCGATATTTTTCTCCCTTCGCTGATATGCACGGTATTTTCTACCGTACTTGCAACCGCATTGTTTACCGCGTTCTATAAATTAAAAGATAAAAGGCGGAAATTATGGCGCTGATAATCCCCGCGGTATTTATCGCTGTATTCCTCTTTGCAATGTTCAAAAGGGTAAAGATCTACGACGAATTTTCCGCAGGCGTGGGCGACGCCGTAAAATTCACCTTTTCGATAATCCCCTGTCTGACCGCAATCTTTATGATGTGCGAGCTTTTCGAAGCTTCCGGGCTGGCCGACGCCTTTACGGGATTTCTGTCACCCGCGTTCGAATGGCTGGGGATCCCGGGCGAGCTTACAAAGCTAATTCTCATAAAACCGTTTTCGGGAAGCGGCTCTCTCGCATATCTGACCGACGTGATAGAAAAATACGGCGCAGACAGCTATATTTCAAGGTGCGCGTGCGTCTGCTTCGGCTCGTCGGAAACAGTGTTTTACATATCGGCAGTGTACTTTGCGGGAATGAAGAACAAAAAACTTGCCGCACCCGTAATCATAGTGCTTATATCCACCCTACTCACCACCGTTCTTGCCTGCCTCTTATGCAAAATAATGTAAAAAAGCAGAAACGACGCAAACCGGAGTTTGCGTCGCCTCTATATGATAAGGGGGAAAATGATGAGCTATGTAAGTTGTAAACAATTCCGTTCTTTGAGAACTTTTCCGTCCCCGCAGGAACTCCTTAACTTGTTTACATCTCAATTATATACTATAAAATAAAAAAGTAAAAGAAAATAAATAAATTTTTTTAAAATTTTTATATATTAATTTATGCAACAAAAAGTGTTATTTTTTAACAATTATACAAATAATGACTATTTTATGCGCATAATTAGTCTTTTTGCATAATTTTAAAAAATATTTAACGCTTTATAAAATTTGATTTATAATTATAAAAAACCGCGCTTTCGCTTGGGATTGGCGCGGTTTTATCTTCTTATTTTTTCTATTACTTTTTTTAAAATATCGGCTGCCCTGTCGGCATCCTCCAAGGTATTGTCCTTACCGAATGAGAATCTTACTGCAGAGGCAACCCGCTCTTTGCTAAGCCCCATAGCCTCAAGCACGTGGGAAGGGCTTACCGCGCCCGCAGAACACGCCGAACCCGTGGAGACGGCTACTCCGTTCAAATCCAGTCCGAAGAGGATATTTTCTCCCTCGCAACCGTCGAAAGAGAGATTGGCGTGGGACGGAAGAACGTTTCCGCTCCCGTTAATATGAACGCCCTCTATCTCAGAGAATACTCTCTTCAAAAAGCGATCCCTTATCTCGCCTATTTTCTTCGACCGCTCTCTATCCTCGACCGAAGCTTTAAAAGCCTCGGCAAAGCCTACTACCGCCGCAACATTGACCGTGCCACCGCGCAAACCCCGCTCCTGCATTCCGCCGCTGATAATTCCGCTCACCTTGCTTCCGCCGCGAATATACAGTGCGGCCGCGCCCTTGGGGCCGTATAACTTATGGGAAGATATTGAAAGCCCGTCACAAAACTCTGTACAAACGGGTTGAGTCCCCGCCGACTGCACGCAGTCGGCGAAGTAAAAAACTCCCCTATCGCGGCAAATTTCGCCTATTTCTTTTATGGGCTGAATTACGCCCGTTTCATTATTGGCGGCCATTACCGCGCAGAATATCGTATCGCTGCGAATGGCCGAGGCCACGTCGCAAGGATTTACAACGCCGCACTCGTCAGGCTTTACGAACGTTACTCCGAACCCGAGCTTAGACATCTGTTTAGCGCTCTCTATCACGGAGGGGTGCTCTATTGCAGAGATAACGAGATGTCCGCTTCCGTGAGCAAGGCAAACGCCCTTTAACGCGGTATTCCCCGCTTCCGTTCCTCCGGAAACGAAATACACTTCCTCAGACCGACAGCCCAGAATGCCCGCGATCTTGTCGCGCGACGATAGGAGCGCATTGGCGGCAACCCGTCCGTAATGATGTTGGGACTGGGAATTGCCGAAATTTTCTTTTAAGTACGGCAACATCGCGTCAAGAACGCGATCGTCCACGCGAGTTGTAGCCGCATTATCGAGGTAAATCATTCTGTTAAGCCGTAAACCGATATTATTTTTTCCACCAGCGCAAGTTGAGCCTTTTTATTTTCGTAATCGCGACCAAGCTTGGAAGACGAACTCATTGAGTTAAGTTTAAGAAGCCTTGCCGCGGACCAAAGCCTGCGCGCGGCAAATACAGTTGCTATGAACATAAGCACGCCCAATCCGAGAAACACGAAAAATAAGATCATATTAGTCGAGTTCTGCTGTGAATGCATTATCGTGCTGAAAAATATTGCAAGCACTGCAAAGATAAGACAGGGTATGACCGTTGCACCGAAGAATATCGAAGCAGACTTGCGTTTTTTCAAAAACCTTTCCTGTCTCTCTTCACGCTGTAAGGAATATTCTTCGCTAAGCTTGCGCTCTTCCTGCTCTATAGTAGCACGCCTTGCGGCAAGTTCGCCTTTATCCGGCAAAAATTCGCTTTTGATCTCTTCGGAAGCAAATCTTTCAACGCCGATCACAGCGGACTCCGCCTCTTCTGCGCGGGAAAAATCGGTATAATTTTTAGTAAGCGCGACTACCTGCAATGCGCATACTCTGCCGTCGTCGCCCAGGCTGCGCGCCTCGTCCAACAGATATACCGCGTCGTCATAACGCCCCTCGTCAATGATCGAAACGGCGCGCGAAGTCAGTTCGGCAATATCGTTCAATCTCTTCGCCTCGGCTTCCTCTCTCGCCCTGTCGCGTGCGGCGAGCTGTTCGGGAGTCATAACGGCGGCCTCTTCGTCGTCCTCGTCAAAGTCAGGCATATCAAACTCAGGTTGCTCTTCGACTTCGGGCTCTTCAACCCTGTCGTCTATGACCAGCTCTTCTTCGCCGTCTTCGTTTATGCGAATCTTGTACTTTCTGTCTTTATCGTCGTCTATCAAGCGTTCTTCCGCCATAATTTAACCTCTCGGAATATAAGTTTTCAATGGAATACATCTGAATTTGCCGCGGTAACGGCTCATTGCCCAGTCGCGCAACTCGCGCGTTTCGAACACGGCGAACACCGCGCTGCCCGAGCCCGTCATATTTACACCGCAGGGAGCGAAACCCGAAAGTTCCTCATACGCCGCAGAAACTTCCTCATTCAATTCTATCGCTGCGGGATAAAGCGCATTGCCGAGACTTTTGCCCAAGGAATAAATATCCCCCGCCGAAAGCGCGGCAATCGCTCCGTCGGTATCTGCGCGAAGTTCGGGGGATAAGTCGTATGTTTTATAGCACTCCGCAGTGGATACCGCGGTAGCCGGCAAAAGAAGCAGAATATACAAAATCGCGGAAAGGTAAAGTTTTTTAACCTGTTCTCCGCGGCCGTTGAGCCGCGCCCATCCGCCTTCCAACATATATCCCGTATCGCTCCCGAGACCATCCGCAAGAGCTTTAAGCTCCGCCGCGCTCCCTTTGCCGTACAGCATAGCCATTCCGCGCAGTACACCCGCCGCATCCGCGGAGGAGCCGCCCAGCCCGCCGCCGACGGGAATATTTTTGTATATCTTTATATCCGCACCGCCTGTGCCGAAGCATTCGATATATCTTTCGGCCGCCTTTGCGGCGTTATTCATCTCGTAAGGAAGAGTCTCCGTACCCATACCGTGCATCTCGATGCTTACGCGTCCGTCCTTGCGTTTAGTAAGCTTTATAAGATCAAAGAGATCGACGGTACACACTAAACTGTCAAGGGTGTGGAATCCATCCCGCACGCCCGTTATGTCAAGCGTGAAATTGAGTTTTGCATACGTTTTGACGTTAACGGCCATACAGACATTATAACACGGATTGATAAGCTTTACAATCGTTTTTATAAAAATATAGGGCGGAGCCGAAAATTTTTCAGCCCCGCCCGCATTTACTTTTTAATTGGTCTTTGCCCTGTAAATAAGTATCCTTTCCTTGCCCGTCAAAGGGAATTTAAGATCGGGATTGGTCGCCTGAATGTTATCGGGGCTTTCGGAAAGCCGCTTTGCAGTCTCCCAAAGTCCGTCCCCCGCGGCAGGAATGTATACGCTGACCGCGCAGTCGACGGCAGTCTTTTCCGCTCCCGCAACCGCCTCGGTAACGTACGTCAAAGAACGTTTTTCACCGTCCGCCGCCGAAATTTTGAGTACCGCCTCGCACTCGCATTCGCCTTCCGCACGCTGGCGGAGACTCAAACCGCAAACCGCGACAGAAATTTCCCTGCAATCCGCGCCAAGTCCCGAAAGTCTGACGGAGAAAGGCGTATTTACTTCGGTCGAGCGTATCTCGCCGCCCTGTTCGTAAATGAGCGTAGCAGTCACGTTGCCCTCTATTCCGTCCACCGTCCTTACAAAGTCCGCGGAGGGAAGAGCTGCCGCAAGAAACGCGCAGGTATAGTCAAGTTTTGCCTTGGTCGCCGAAAGTCCGCTTATCCTTTCCGAATAGACTTTAACGTCGGTATCGACAAACGCCGTTTCTGTAACGGGCGTAAGAAGCACTTCGTTGTCCTTTGAAAACGCATCGGACACAAAAGATATTTCCTCTTCTTCGAAGAAATGTCCGGAAAAGCCCAGAACAGCGTTGAAGTCAACGCCACATTTGCCCCTGTCCTCGTTGACTTTACAGTTCACGTTGACAGATTTAACTTCCGCGCGGCAGAACGCTCTTTGGCTTAAAAGAGCTTCGTCGCAGGGAACTTCGCATCTGAAAGGAATGATCCTGTCAAGATTTACGGGCGAGTTATCTCTTAACGCCAGCAACGAAAGATAAATTTCGCCGCTTATTTCCACCACTCCGGCTTTTACGTTGCAATCGAGAACAAGAGCCTGAGCGGAGGGAACGAGCACGTCCTCTGCTACGCAGTCGAAGTCGTCGTCCACTTCGCCCTCGCCCGAAAAGCAGACGGGTGAATACAGCTTTCCGCTCTCGGTACGGCAGATCGCGCCTTCGAGCGAACTCAGATAATTGCGCTGAGCGCCGTCATAAACGGTGATCTGCGCGTCCGCAATAACCGCGACGACAAAAGAGGATCCGTCGCGCTTTATCTGACATTTGGCACAACTCAACTTACAATCCGCGCGCTGTGAAGGCGCAAGATTTTCGTTATCGACGTAATGAGAGAACTCCGCGCCCTTCTGTACGCGGCAAAGCTTGCCGTCCTCTCCTATATAGACAAGGGTTGCAACCAGCCTTCCGCTGTAATTTGCTCTGCCCGAAGATATTTCGCATAAATTCAAAGAAATCTGCGGATATACCGCAACCGCTTCCCCCAGATCCGACGCGGAAAATTTGATCTCTATCATCGATTGTGCGCTCAGTTTTTCCGCCGTGCGCGTGTACGAACCCGTCTGATATTGTGCATTCATAGCCATATTTCACCTCGCTGTTACAAGGTATAATATGCTTGCGGCAACAAGATTATGACAGCAATATTCTCAATTATTTTACAGCCGACTTCTGCCCCTGTATCTTTACGCGCCCGCAAAGAATTTCAGAATATGAATAGGCGGTCTTGCCCAAAAAGTTTTTATCGTACGGACTTACCGTTATAAGCGAAGGATATATTCCGCTGACGACGGCAGGGAAAGTAACAAACTTGTTCCTGCCGAGATTGAGTTTTACGGTAACGTCCTTACCGCACATATCCTTTAACGAGTCCTTTATGGAGTTTATAGAAATATTGGCTTTTATCATATCAATATTTTTGCCAATTTCTGTAAAATTATTCGTCCCCACGCTTTTATGAGCGGACTGCACAAACTGTAAAAATGCTTCCACATTTGTGGATAGTCAAGTAATTTTCCACGATTGTGTATATATTTTATCTATGGAATTACTTGCGGAGCGGCTCAAAGAATTGAGAGAAGAAAAAAATTTGACTTTTAAGGAATTAGCCGAACAGACGGGGTTAAGCAAGAGCGCGCTCTGTTTTTGGGAAAACGGTAAAAGAACACCGAATGCCGAAGCTATTGTTACCCTCGCCAAATTTTTTAAAGTTTCCGCGGATTATCTTTTGGGATTATCCGACTGATTAATACAAGAAGATAATAACCTTTTAAAGCAAGAAAAAACTCCGCAATCGCGGAGTTTTTATTTGTCTTTTAAAAATCGTCGTCCTCATCGTCTTCTTCGTCGAATTCGTCATCGTCGAACTCGTCGTCTTCAAGATCGGAAAGCGAGTCAACATCCTCTGAATCGAATATATCGTCGTCTTCGCTGTATTCGTATTCCTCTTCCTCCTCGTGAGCGAACTCTTCTTCGATCTCTTCCTGCAACTCAGCGTCGACTTTGAGATCTTCGTCGTCCTCTTCGAGATAATTCTTCCACTCCTCGTCGTTTTCTATATCGACGACGTCGTCATCTTCGTACTCCTGCTGAGCCTTGCAGCTCTCGCACATCTTTTCTCCCTGACGAATACGGTTTACTCCGCAAATGGGGCAAAGCTCGTCGGTTTCGAGCTCGGTATCAAGTTCTTCGTAATCCTCCTCTTCGAGGTCGGCAAATTGAAGCTTTCTGCCTTTAAGCTCGGCTATGCACACGTCGCAATATTCTTGCTTTTCCGAGTCGATGTAATTCAACTCACATCTCGGACATTTGATGTATTTAACCATAATCATTCTCCGCTACGGCCCGTGCCGATAACAAACGCTTTTAGTGCTAACATTATATTAATATTTATCTTTTTTGTAAACTATTTTTTTATTCTTTTTTTCGTGAAATTAAATTTTTTTGGCGAATTTTACCAATCTTATCTCCTAAAAAGCTAAAAATGCAGTAAAAAAAGCGCCCGTTTTACGGGCGCTTTGAATTTTTTAATTAATCCTGAGAATATACGTCAATATTTTTATCGTCGGTTGTATCTACCTTAATTTTCTTTTTCCTGATTTCAGGCGCATCTTTCTTGTTGCGTCTTACAAGGAATATAGTCAATACGGTGACGCCCGCGATAACTACGAGACCGGCCGCAACCATACCGCATATAAATCCTATCTTGCCGGCGTCGGACAATCCCTCGTACCAGCCGACAGTTTCATCCTGGGGATAAGCTACAAGATAGGAAGTCTTCAATCCGTCCATATAGCTCTCGGCATCCTTTTCGGTCATTACGCCGAGCACGCTGTAATAGTATTCGCGCGTGTTTGCATAGACCTTCTTGCCGTTAACAGTCTTTTCAGCCGTGTAATCGCCCCATACTCCGTCCGCTTCGGGTTTAAGAAATTTCTCGTACTCGGCAAGAGTCACTTCCGAATAGACGGGATCTTCATCCTCCTCCAATTTGGAATTGGCAGCCTCTGCAAGTTCCTGAAGATATTCGTAGTCTCCCGAATAGGAAGCGTATTTGAGAGCATTCTGTAAATTAGCGTATTTTGCCGCGGGATATTTATCCGCATCTCCGTACGTATTGTTGATGATGTCGTCTATACCCTTGTACAACTCGTTGAGTTTACGGATTTCACCGTTAGTCATAATACCGTCGGCGCCGTGCATATCGAAGACCATTACGTAATTAAACGTAGTCATATTAGTCGTCTCGCTTGCAAACAGCAGATAGCCGTCGATAATTTCGGGCTTGAACCAAGCGCTGTCCGAATCGAGATCGAGCACCTTAACCGCAGTAAAATCGGTTTCGCCCGTAGGCAAGGGAATATAATCCGCAATTTCGCCTGAATAGTCTACCCTGTTTATAGTATAGCCGTTGCCGCCCGTTACCGAATAGTAAAGCCAGTTATTTTCAATATCGGTAAATAAAAGAGTTGCGGTTCCGTCCTTGACAATTCTGAAATAATCGTCGCTGTCGTCTAAATCCGCGGCGGGCTGAAGTTTGCCTTTAACCGCTCTGTTTATAGAAATACCGCCCGCGCCCTCTGCATGAATAGCCGCGTAGAGCTCGCCGTCCTTGAAGAGGTACTCGTATTTGCTCGCGTTAGTGCCGTCGGAAAGTATTCTCGCGTCGGCCGCAGGGTTTGCGTCCACGGGATGAGCGGTCGAATCGTCCTTTATGGAGAACAGATATTCACCGCTGTTGGTCGCCGTCTTTCTGGTGTAGAACAGCGTATTATTCACATACTTTGCGGGAGTATAGGTATAGCTGAGTTCGTTAGTCTTGTCGTCCTTATTGAAGGGCGACTTGGAAGTTCCCACCGAACCGATACCGTCGAGAACAAGCTCGCCGCAGTTTACGTATCTGTCGGTCTCGTCATTCCAGCCGCTGACCGTTTCCGAACTGAGATCCTCAAACTTATTTTCCGTTGCGGATGCCGTAACGGTGTAGAGCTGATTGTAACCGAAGTCCTTCGCGGTAGAATAATCGTAAACATCCATTGTGTAGTAGACGCGGGGATTTTCCTTATTCTCCGCATCAAACAAAACAGTGCCTACGTCGTAAGCAAGAAGAGTATCCTCGTTAGTTTGAGTATTATAGGAGTGAAGGTTGGTCACGCCAGAACTCTCTTCGAACAGAGTTTCCGAAGTGGCAACGTACATCAGATAAACCACGCCTTTTTCCTCGACGAACCTGTAATTATAGGTGGTATCGGGGAAGCTGACGTAAGGATCGCGCATAGTCTCGGTACCGTCGAGCTTCGTCCTCTTCATATCGAGATTGGAGTTCTGAACGTCGCCCTCCGAATTCTTTGCGGTTGAAGGCGTTCCGTAATAGATATAATCGCCGTAGATGAATATACCCGTATCGTAATTTGAGGTATAAGCTATTTGCGGAACGACTCTCTGAGCTGAAGCGTAATTATTCTTGCCGAGATCGGTCTTGGAAATGCGATATACGCCGCCTTTTTCGGGAGTGCCGAAAGTGTTGTCCGCGGTATTCTGCTCAACGCCGTTAAGGAAATACACGTACTCGCCCTTTTCTACGGCGAAACCGCCGTTTGATACTACCTTTCCCGCGGAATAATTGCCGTCGAGCGCGCTCGCATTATAATAACCCGAGCAACCTGCGGCGGACGCAATGCCCAATGCTGCAATTACAGACGCGGAAACGCATATAATTTTAGTGAAACGTTTACTCATATAATAAGCTCCGAACGGATTTTACATTTTAGTCACTGACAATTATATACCAAACGGAGTTTTTAAGCAATAAAAAACACAGCTATTTTAAAAAAAATACTGAATAAGGAGCAACTATTTGGAAAAATTCGGCATTTTAAATTTACTTAAAGCGCTTGAAACTCTTTCTCCCCAACAGGGAACGCAAAATACGGAACAAATTAACGATAACCCGTTTTTCGCTCCGCCGTCGCAAACTAAGCCTGAACGCGCGGCAGAAGAGCCCAAGCCGGTCAATATGATGGCAAGCGTGCTTGAAAGGCACGAGCAGATCTCAAACCGCATAAAAAACAACCGCCGATAATACGGCGGTTGAGATCGGTTTAAAATAAATTTACTTTTTTATAACCAGCGCGGCGGCAGAACACAGCGACGCGAGAATGGAAAGCACGCCAGCCAGTATTGCACCGACTCCGAGAGCCAGGCAATCCCTTACGGATACTTTCTCGCCGAAAATAGATCCGCCGACGTTGACGAGCTTTTCAAGATCCGCATTGGGCACACAGCACACGACGGCAAGGAAAAAGAGAATCCCCGCGCCAAGATAGCATACGGCAGATAAAAGCGGGGCTATTTTGCCGAGCTTGCCGAGTACCGTAAGAACGCTGAAAGCAATTCCCGCAAGAACAAGTATGTAGGGCAGGAAGTTCATAAACGAAAATCCGAACAATTCCAGTGTACCGAGTCCGGCGTCTTTACTGTAACCGAAAGTCATCTGTATTCCGGTAAAGGTCGTATCGGTATCCTTTATCGATGCCGCGGGCAGGAACATCATAAACACCGCCGCCAACGCAAGCAACGCGCCCACGAGCGCAAGCAGAGTTCCAAGCCCGGATTTCTTTTTCTTTTTTGCCATATTAACACCTCTGAAAAACTAGTATACGTATATAATATCACCGCAATTTTCTTTTTGCAATAGGCTTTGGAAAATTTTTCAAAAAATAAAAGAGAGGTAAACCTCTCTTTGTATTTTTATCTCTTTGAGAACTGAGGAGCGCGGCGAGCTTTTTTCAAGCCGTACTTCTTTCTTTCCTTTACGCGAGGATCGCGGGTAAGGAAGCCCTCTTTTTTAAGTGCGGGACGGCTGCCCTCTTCCGCCTGTAAAAGCGCCCTTGCGACGCCGAGACGGATCGCGTTTGCCTGTCCGGTATAACCGCCGCCGTAAACGTTAACTATAACGTCGTATTTAGCTTCGACGCCGAGAAGCGTAAGGGGCTGTTTTACAACGTAACGCAAAACCGACTGAGGGAAATAATCCTCGAAAGCTCTTTCGTTAATTTCGATATTGCCCGTTCCTGCGGGAATGAGGCGAACGCGGGCGATTGCTTTCTTTCTTCTGCCCGTGCCCCAGAATTGAAGTTTTTTCTTTAAATTAGCCTTTGCCATAAAAACTACTCCCCTTTAAAATACCTTGAGCTCTTCGGGCTTCTGCGCCGCGTGATTGTGCTCCGCACCCTTATAAACTCTGAGCTTTTTGATCATATTTCTGCCGAGAGAGTTTTTGGGCAACATACCTTTTACCGCCTCGTAAACGGCCAGGTCACTCTTTTCCGCAAGCATTTTCTTGTACGAAATTTCTTTAAGACCGCCGATATAGCCGGTATGATATCTGTAAAATTTGTCTTCGAGTTTTTTGCCGGTCAACGCAACTTTATCGCTGTTGAGGATAATCACGAAATCGCCGGTGTCAACGTTGGGTGTGAAAGTAGGCTTATTTTTACCGCGGAGAACGGCAGCCACTTTGGAAGCGAGTCTTCCGAGAGGAACGCCGGTTGCGTCTACGACGTACCACTTTCTTTCAACTGTTTCGGCCTTAGCCATATAGGTTTTCATATCTGCTCCTTATAAAACGCAGCTTGTACAGCTGTTTTGAACATCATTTAAGATAGTAAGATTATTTTATTATTTTATAAAAGTTCTGTCAAGCCGTTTTTATCGGGTTTTAAAAGTTTTTTATATTTTTTGAATTATTTTTATTCGTGCCGAAAAATGCGCAAATTATGTCGATTTTAACATAATTTCCAAAAATATTTTGCTTTTTTTATATACATATGGTATAATGTTTACGCTGGGCCGCGGCAATCGGAAACGGTTAAGTTTCCTCGCGGCCGAGGATATTTCACTTATGCTTTGGGTAATTTGATGAAACGCGTACTGATTTTAACCGTTACGGCCGGTAACGCTCACAACGCCTGCGCCAATGTAATGAAGCGTCGGTTGGAAAGCATCGGCGGGTGCGAAGTTAAAATAATAAATATTATGGACAGCTTTTCCGACAAAGTCAAGGCCTGGATTTCAACGGACGGATACCTCTTTGCGGTAGGCAAATTCCCCGGCGTTTACAACGCGTTTTTCAACAAATACGCCAAGCGCCCCCCTTCGCGAAGATACACCGTTCCCTCGCAGGAAACGGTGCTTTCGATGACCGAAGGACTTTTAAGAGAAATCATCGACTTCAAGCCAGACGTAATTTACTCCACGCAGTTTTACGGCTCCATGCTTATAACAGACCTTAAATTAATATACTCGCTTCCCTTTAAAAGCATAACAAGCACACTGGACTATTACATTGCGCCTTTTTGGGAGTCGGGCATCGGCGTAGATTATTTTACGATCGCAAACGATGAATTTATTAGCGACTGCATTTTCAAGGGTTACACCCGCGAACAGATTTTGCCTTGGGGCATTCCCGTGGACGAAAGGACGCTTGAAATTACGGATAAAAGAGCAGCTAAGCGCTCGCTAGGACTGGATGATGACGTATTTACCGCAATGGTAATTTTCGGCGGCGGTTACTGGGACGGCGGGTTCAAAATTTTCAAGGACCTCGTCAAAGCATTAAAGGGCAGAAAAGCTCAGATCATAATGATCAACGGCAAAAACAAAAAAAGCTATAAGAAAGTAGCTTCAATGAAATTGCCGGAGGGAATAAAAGTACTCAACGTCGGCTTTACCTCCGACGTCCCCCTCTACTTGTCCGCGGCTGACGTAATACTCGACAAGGCGGGCGGATCGAGCGTAACGGAAATCATCAACAAAGGCGTGCCCATGCTCGTTACCGAAAAGCTTGTAATGCAGGAAAAGCACAACCTTGAATACCTCAAAGAAAAGGGCGTGGCAATGTCGTTTAAAGACGCGCGCACGTTGAAAGAAAAAATTCTGCGCCTTTACGACAATCCCGATCTGAGAAAGGAAATGGCGGAAAGAACGGCGCCCTTGAAAAAGAACGCCGTCGGCGAACTGGCGGAATTTATTTTGAATCAACCCGCCGCCGACTATACCGAAATACTGAAAGAGAATATCGATTTTACAAAAGTCAGAAAACAGGTAAAGACGGCGTTAAAAAAGGCCGACAGGCATGAAAAAGCCAACAGGCGCAATTAATATTAATATGAAAAAAGTTCTTATATTGACCGTTACCGCAGGTAACGGTCACAATGCTTGCGCTAAGGGAATGAAGCGCAAGCTCGAAAGCACGGGAGACTGCGAAGTTAAAATCATAGATCTTTTAAAAAGCTATGCAGGCAAAACGGACGTATGGGTTTCCGACGGAGGCTACAATCTTGCGGTGAGCAAACTCCCCCTGCTTTACAACGCGTTCTATGAAAAATACATCAACCGCCCTCCCCAAAGAAGGTATTCCACCCCTTCACAGGCGACAATTCTTAAAATAATTCCGGGACTTTTAAAGGAAATCCTCGAATTCAAGCCGGACGTTATTTATTCCACCCACTTTTACGGGGCTATGGCGGCAACCGACATCAAACTCGTCTATAACCTACCCTGCGTGAACGTTTCCGCCGCGTTGGACTACGTACTGTCCCCCTTCTGGGAGTCGGGAATAGGCGTAGACTACTTCGTTATTCCCAACGAGGATTTTATAGAATACAGCCTTTATAAAGGTTATCGCCGCGAACAGCTCCTTCCTATGGGACTGCCCGTGGATCCGCGAACGCTCGAAGTCGTTTCCAAATCGGACGCAAGAGAAGCCCTCGGTTTAGAAAAGGATTTGTTTACCGTAATGGTTATGTTCGGCGGCGGGCACTGGAACGGCGGATTTAAAATATTTAAAGACGTCGTAAACTCTCTCAAAGGCAGAAAGGCGCAAATCATAATGATCAACGGCAGAAACGAACAGGGTTTTAAAAAGACTGCCGCTTTGAAGCCGCCCGCAGGGATTAAAATTTTAAACGTAGGATTTACCACCGACGTTCCCCTTTATATGTCTGCGGCCGACGTCATACTTAATAAGTTCGGCGGAACAAGTGTCACAGAGATGATAAATAAAAGTCTCCCTATGCTCATTACCGAAAAGCTTGCGGCACAGGAAAAACACAATCTCGTTTACTTAAAAGAAAAGGGCGCGGCGCTCTCCTTTAAAAATGCACGCACGCTGAAAGAAAATTTAATCAAGCTTATGGACGACGAGGCTCTGCGCGAGGGTATGTCGGAAAAGACAAAGGAATTCAGAAAGGACGCTTCCGGCGATCTTGCGGAATTTATTTTAAGCCGCCCCGACGCAGATTACACGAAGCTTATTGCAAGCAAAATAGATTTTTCCAAAGTAAGACAGCGCGTTCGCGCCGCCTTGAAAGCGGCCGACAAAAGAGAGCGAGCTAAGAAAAAGAATAAAAATTAAAGACAAAATACGACAAATCCGCACCGAAAAGTGCGGATTTGATTTTTACGGCAACGTTGTCATACAGACGAGAGATTTTTCCGAAATACCTTCCAGCAACGGGCGGCGGAATAGGCTGTAGTTACAGGCAGGATACGGAAATAATTTACGATTCATCCAACAAATTAAAAAAATGGCAGACCTCCCTCGGCCTGTGGACGGCAACCCCACAAGGAACGATGAAACGAAATCGATCCGACCTGGGAATTAAAGCAATAATCAAAACCGCGCACCATAAAACGTAATTCCCATATGGAATGAAAAAACTAAATTTTTAAGAGTTGCACTTTCAAGTGATGACAAAAGGCTCTCGGACATTTTGTTCGAGAGCCTTTAACTGCACATTATTTACAAATATAAATTGAAATTTATAAGTCAATATCAACTTTATATTCCGTATCTATCAAAATG
>CAJUOY010000006.1:75142-88205 GCA_910588645.1 uncultured Christensenellaceae bacterium | reverse complement strand
TATGGGATACGGGAGCGGCAAGCTCGATATGTCCCATTCTTTCGCGCCTTACTTTTGCGCGGGTTACTTCAACTCCGCACTTTTCGCAGGTGATACCCTTGTAACGGATACGTTTATATTTTCCGCAATGGCACTCCCAGTCCTTCATCGGTCCGAAAATACGCTCGCAGAAAAGTCCGTCCTTTTCGGGCTTCTGAGTTCTGTAATTTATAGTTTCGGGCTTTGTTACTTCGCCCTTGGAAAGTTCCCTTATTTTTTCGGGGGAAGCTACGCTAATTTTAATCGAATTGAAATCGTTTAATTCAAACATCTCTGACCTCCCTTATTCCTCGTCCCCGTCGTCGCCGAACAGATCCAAAGAACCGTCATCCTCTTCTTCGCCGTCGTCCGTCTCGTCGAACAAAGTGAACTTATCGCCGAGATCGTCATCGTCGCCGAAGTCGTCGTCATCTCCGTCTTCGAAGAGTTCCTTGCTGGCAAAGTCGTCCTCGTCGTTATCGAAGATCGAAATAGGCCCGATGTCGACTTCTTCCTCTGCGCCGCCGTCTTCGGTAATATCGAATTCGGTAACGGGAATCGCATCGTCAAGTTCCTGAGCCTCGCGCGCCTTTGCGGAAGGAATGACGTCATCGTCGTCGTCAAGTTCGCGGATAATGAGTTCTTCGCCGTTTTCGGTAAGCACCTTGATGTCGAGCGCAAGCGATTGAAGCTCTTTTAAAAGCACTTTGAACGCTTCGGGTATACCCGGTTCGGAAATGTTGTTGCCCTTAACGATGCTCTCGTAAGTCTTAACACGGCCTACGATATCGTCCGACTTGACCGTAAGTATTTCCTGAAGTATATGAGCCGCGCCGTAAGCTTCCAAAGCCCAAACTTCCATTTCTCCGAAACGCTGTCCGCCGAACTGCGCTTTACCGCCGAGGGGCTGCTGCGTTACAAGGCTGTAAGGACCAATCGAACGCGCGTGTATCTTATCGTCAACCAGGTGGTTGAGCTTGATCATATACTGTACGCCGACAGTTACTCTGTTCTCGAAAGGTTCGCCCGTTCTTCCGTCGTATACCTGAATTTTACCGTCGACCTTGCCTTCGGGGTTGAGCAGGTTATTTTCCTGGAACAGGTGTTTGATATCGCTCTCGGTCGCGCCGTCGAATACTGGCGTTGCAATCTTCCAGCCGAGCTGTTTGCAAACGAGACCGAGATGCACTTCGAGCACCTGTCCGATATTCATACGCGAAGGAACGCCGAGGGGGTTCAGTACTATCTGCAGGGGAGTACCGTCCGCAAGGAAGGGCATATCCGCCTGAGGAAGCACGCGGGAAATAACGCCCTTATTACCGTGACGTCCCGCCATCTTGTCGCCTATCTGTATCTTACGCTTCTGCGCGATGTACACGCGTACCAGTTTGGATACGCCGGGCGACAATTCGTCCTTGTTCTCGCGGGTGAAGATCTTTACGTCTACTACTATACCGCCCTCTCCGTGAGGAACTTTGAGGGAAGTATCCCTGACTTCTCTCGACTTTTCGCCGAAAATCGCGCGGAGAAGTCTCTCTTCGGGAGTGAGCTCCGTTTCGCCCTTGGGGGTAACCTTACCTACAAGAATATCTCCGGGCTGAACTTCCGCACCCACGCGGATTATACCGTCCGCGTCCAAATCTTTGAGCGCGTCCTCGGAAACGTTGGGAATATCCCTCGTGATTTCCTCGGCGCCGAGCTTGGTATCGCGGGCTTCGGTCTCATGCTCCTCGATATGAATGGAAGTGAACACGTCGTCCTGAACGAGCTTTTCCGAAATCAGGATAGCGTCCTCGTAGTTGTAGCCTTCCCATTCCATATAACCTATAAGGATATTTTTACCGAGCGCGAGTTCTCCGTTATTGGTTGCGGGACCGTCTGCGATAATTTCACCCTCCTCTACTCTGTCGCCCGTGCAAATGAGCGGACGCTGGTTGAGGCAGGTACCCTGGTTGGAACGCTGGAATTTCTTTAAAGGATATTCGGCTATAAGGCCGTTATCCTCCTGTATTTTAATTAGATTGGAAGCGACGCCAACCGCAACGCCGGCGTGCTTTGCACGAACCATAACGCCGCTGTCGCGTGCAATGGCGTGCTCGATACCGGTTGCGACAATCGCGCTTTCCGTCTTCATAAGGGGAACTGCCTGACGCTGCATGTTGGAACCCATCAGCGCGCGGTTGGTATCGTCGTTTTCAAGGAAAGGAATGAGCGCCGTTGCAACCGAAACAAGCTGTTTGGGCGAAACGTCCATATAGTCCATTCTCTCGGGGCCGTACTGGGTTATCAAATCCTGATGGCGGCAACCGATATGGGTATTGATGAAGCGGCTGTTCTCGTCGAGCGGTTCGTTTGCCTGTGCAACGATGTATCTGTCCTCTTCGTCCGCGGTGAGGTAGCTGACTTCGTCGGATACCCACGTGTCGGTAACTTTGCCCTCTGCGTCGAACGAATGCTCGACCTTTCTGTAAGGGCTCATTATAAATCCGTACTCGTTTACTTTTGAGAACGTCGCAAGCGAGGAGATAAGACCTATATTCTGACCTTCGGGAGTCTCTATAGGGCAGAGTCTGCCGTAGTGCGAGTGGTGAACGTCGCGGACGTCGAAGGTCGCTCTTTCACGGTTAAGACCGCCGGGGCCGAGCGCGGAAAGCTTACGCTTATGCGTGAGTTCTGCCGCGGGGTTCGTCTGATCCATAAACTGCGAAAGCTGGGAAGAACCGAAGAACTCCCTTATAACAGCGGTTACGGGACGAACGTTTACAAGCGAAGAAGGTTCAACCTCCATTGCGTCCTGAGTAGCCATACGCTCTTTAATGAGCTTTTCCAATCTCGCAATACCGATGCGGAGCTGGTTTTGAAGAAGCTCGCCAACAGAACGCACGCGGCGGTTGCCGAGGTGGTCGATATTGTCGATAGTACCTATGCCGTACTGCAAATCCAGGTTGGAAGATATAGCCGCAACGATATCGTCTACCGTTATGTGCTTATGGTTGAGTTTTTCGATAACGGGCTTGATAGTCTTCTTGTCATCTTCGTCAAGCTCTTTATCGGAATTGAGCAGTTCGTTGAACCTCTTGCAGGCCGCAACGAACTTTATGCGGGATTCACGGCGTTTTTCTCTGTTCTTCTTATCCTCGGGCTTTTCGTCCTCGGTTTCGGGCGTTTCCGCCGTGTAGAAAATCGCGTTGATCTCGTCGATATATTTTTCCGCGACTTCCTCGTCCTTTGCATTTTCGCATTCCGCAGCAAGCTTTTGCATAAACTTGAAGTTGGGAAGATAAATCGTGGGAAGAAGTCCGAACTTTTTGTGAGGCTTGTCCGAAACGGCAGAGAAAGCACAGGTGTTGTTTGCGATTATCTTGTGTTTCATTTCGCCCTTTGCGGGATCGGATACTAAAACGAATACTTCGTTAATGCCGCAGTTCTGCATCTCGAATGCCTGAGCTTCGGTAACGATATCTCCGCCGTGCGCGATTATTTCGCCCGTTTCGGGATTTATTATATCTTCCGCAAGCTTGCAGCCGGGAAGTCTGTACGCAAGATTGAGTTTTTTGTTGAACTTATATCTGCCGACTTTAACCACGTCGTAACGGCGGGGATCGAAGAACAGATTGTTCAAATGCAGACGAACGGAAGCTTCGGTGGGAACTTCGCCGGGGCGCAGTCTCCTGTAAAGCTCGATAAGTCCGTCCGACTCAGACTTAGTGGTATCCTTTGCAATGGTCGTTTCGATCATCGGCTCGTTCGCGAAGAGATCGAGAAGAGATCTGTCCGATCCGAAACCGAGCGCACGCAACAGAACCGTCGCGCAGATTTTACGCTTTCTGTCGACGTGTACCCAAAGAACGCCCTGGGCGTCCTGCTTGAATTCAAGCCACGCTCCGCGGTTGGGAATAACGGTAGTATCGTAAATCTCCTTACCGGTCTTATCCCTCGACGACGCGTTGTAAGATCCGGGCGAACGCACCAACTGCGATACGATAACGCGCTCTGCGCCGTTTATGATAAACGATCCCGAATCGGTCATAAGCGGGAATTCGCCCATAAATACGCGCTGGTCGATAACTTCGTCCTTGACCTTGTTGATGAGCCTTATTTTGACGTGCATGGGAAGGGCGTACGTTGCGTCGCGGTTCCTGCACTCCTGCTCGCTGTACTTGGGCTTTTCGTCGAACCAGTGTTCGAGGAAATAAAGCTCATAGTGATCGGAATAGTCGGTTATGGGCATAAAGTCTTCGAAGACTTCCGCAATGCCCTCCTGCATAAACGCGTTATAGCTCGACTTCTGGATTTCCACGAGGTCGGGGATCTCTATAACTTCGTTTATTTTACCGAATTTTCTTCTTTCCGTTTTGCCATACTTGTGAACCGGTAAATTCATTAAAACGAACTCCTTTGTGGCTTTTCGCCGTGATATTTTCACATTTCGGCGATTTTGCGTATATATCTTTTCACCGCAAACAATCGAATGTTACAAAATTTTAAAATATTTTTCGCCAGCTCCTTTACAATTCGCAGATTAAGTATTATACTTTAAATATTGAAAGGAATTTGGCGCAAATCAGCCTGTTTTTATGCGGTTTAAGTCGATTTTTAAGGTAAAAAAAACCGATTTTGCGTAAAAAACAGCATTTTAATACAGTATGTTATTGTATTACATTCAAATCAATATGTCAATCTTTTTCAAGCCCTTTCGGAAATATTTTTTTACGGCGCGCAAAAGCGCGGATTTTTTATGAGAATAGATAAATTTTTAAAGGTATCCAGAATTTTAAAAAGGCGCACCCTCGCACAGCAAGCCTGCGACAAAGGCAAGGTCGTAGTTAACGGCAAGGAAGTAAAACCGGCGCACAGAATTAAAATAGGCGACGAGGTCGAGCTTCACTTTACGGGCGGCATGCTCAAATTCAAAATCCTCAATATTAAGGAAACGGTAAAAAAGGATGAAGCGCAGTCTCTTTACGAAATTATAGAGGGATAACACCTAATGAACGAATATAAAGTAACCGCTATAATATGCGCGGCCGGCACGGGTACCCGAGCCGGCTTCGGAAAAAACAAACTTCTGGCGCCCCTTGACGGAGCTCCTGCGCTTTGGCATACGCTGAAAAAGTTTGATATGGCGGAAATAGATCAGGTCATCGTCACTTCGTCCGACGACGACCTCGCCGAAATAAAAAATCTTTGCGAGCCATTCGGATACACCGTAGTTATGGGCGGCAATAGCAGAACGGAAAGCGTGAAAAACGCGCTTGCCCACGCTTCGGGGGAAATTGTCCTCATACACGACGGGGCGCGCCCCTTCGTCAAAAGACAGCTCATATTAAACTGTATAGACTCGGTAAAAAAATTCGGAAGCGGAGTGTGCGCCGTAAAGGCGACCGACACGCTTGTAAGCGCCGTCTTGGGACAGATAGGCAATACCATCGACAGAGACTCCGCTTATCGGGTTCAAACCCCACAAGGATTTCTGACCGAAGATATAAAGCGCGCCTACGAACTTGCGGGCGACGGAATTTACACCGACGATAGCGGCGTTTACTGCGATTTTATCCAACCCGCCAGACTGATAGAAGGCGACGAAGAAAATATAAAACTTACTTATAAATCCGATTTTACGCGCGCCCTGCCCCCTCTCCCGTCGGGCGATCGGGTTGGATTCGGCGTGGACGTACACGCCTTTTGCGCGGGCGATCATATAACGCTCGGCGGAGTAAAAATACCGTTTGACAGAGGTTTCGAGGCGCACAGCGACGGAGACGTCTTGATACACGCCGTAATGGACGCACTGCTGTCCGCCGCGGGATTAAAGGATATAGGACACTATTTCCCCGTAAACGACGAAAAATACGACGGCGCGGACAGCCGTGAGCTTCTTAAAACCGTGGTATCGCTTTTAAACTCGGAAGGTTATGTTCCGTTCAACGTATCCGTAACCGTACAAGCCGAAAAACCTCGCCTGTCCCCTTATATTGACATTATGAAGAGCGTGATAGCCGATATCTGCGGAATACAAACGAATGCGGTTGCAATATCGGCAGGAACTAGCGAGGGGCTCGGTTTCGTCGGAGAAGGGCTTGGAATTACCGCCTACTGCGCGGTTGCTTTGAGGTTAAAAAATGGCTAAAAATAAACTCGTTACTGAATTTGTCTGTTCCGAATGCGGAGCGACAAGCCCGAGGTGGCTCGGACGGTGCCCCGTCTGCGGCACATTCAATACTATGGTTGAAGAAGCGGTAAAGCCCGCGCCCGGTTCACAGAGCGCGGCAAAGACGTCTACCGTAAAAAAAGCCAAACCGCTTTCAGACATTACATACGAGACTTACGACCGTACCTCTTCGGGGATTTCGGAATTCGATACCGTTTTGGGCGGCGGAATAGTAAAGGGCTCCCTCGTCCTGCTCGGCGGAGATCCCGGTATAGGCAAATCGACACTGCTTACACAGATTGCGGCGCATCTTTCGCAGACAAAAAACGTATTGTACGTTTCCGCCGAAGAGAGCTGTTCGCAGGTCAAAATGAGAGCTAAGCGTTTAAATTTGCCATCGGATAAAATGCTTATCGTCAACGAGACCTGCATAGACGGCATAGAGAGCGAACTCGATGACATGGAATTTTGCATTATCGACTCCATACAGGCAGTGTATACGGACGAGCTGTCCTCATCCTCAGGCTCCGTAGGTCAGGTCCGCGAATGCGCTTCAAAGCTCATGCGCATAGCCAAGAGCCGCGGCATAACCTTTTTTATCATAGGACACGTAACCAAGGAAGGCGCGCTTGCCGGGCCCAAAGTTTTAGAACACATAATGGACACCGTCCTCTATTTCGAAGGCGAAAATCAGGAAAATTTCCGTATACTACGCGCGGTTAAGAACAGGTTCGGCAACGTTGCGGAAGTAGGCGTGTTTGAAATGACGGGTGAAGGAATTATCGCCGTCACGGATTATTCGGGAATATTTTTATCCGAGAGCCGCGGCGAAGAAGCAGGCTCCTGCGTGACTCCCGCGCAGACGGGCGCAAGATGTATGAACGTGGAGATACAGACTCTCGTAGCAAAGACGGCGTTCGGCCAGCCGAGAAGAATGCCGCTCGGAATAGACTATAATAAACTCGTATTGCTGACCGCCGTACTGGAAAAGCGTTGCGGGCTTCCGCTTGGGGCATTCGACATATACGTAAATGCAATGGGCGGAATTAAATTGGGTGAACCTGCCTGCGATCTCGCCGTGTGCGCGGCGCTTGCCTCCGCCTACTTCGGGACGCCTATAGACAAATACACGGCAGTGTTCGGAGAAGTCGGGCTGACCGGCGAAGTGAGGGCCGTTTCCTACTGCGAAAAGAGAGTGGCGGAATGCGTGAAAATGGGCTTTAAAAAAATACTTGTACCAGCAAAAAATATGAAATCGGTAATCAAATACGCAGACAAAATTTCTATAGTCCCTATACTATACGTAAATACAATGATAAAAAATCTATTCAAATAATAAATACCCCGTAAAGGTAATCCTTTACGGGGTATTTTTTACATTCCGCTATGGTCGAAAATAACCATATATAAACCCTTGAATAAAATCTTTGTATCCAGCCAAATAGAACGTTTTTCGATATACTCGAGATCGAGCTTTATCCATTGGTCGAAAGTCAAAGAGTTTCTGTTTTTCTGTATCTGCCACAGGCACAGAAGCCCGCCCTTTACCGCAAGACGCTTTTTCTGTTCTTCCGTATAGCACTCGACTTCCTGAGGCTCGGGGGGGCGGGGACCGATAACGCTCATCTGTCCCGCGATTATGTTCCATAACTGCAACAGTTCGTCAATGGAAAATCTCCTGAAAAATTTGCCTACGCGCGTAATTCTGGGATCGTTTTCCATTTTGAACGCGGGAGGATCGGCCTCGTTGAGCCCTGCGTCTATGAGCTGTTGTTTAAGCTCGTCCGCATGGGGACACATAGTGCGTATTTTAACAAACTTAAAAGTTTTTCCGTCCTTGCCTACGCGCGTCGAAATATAAACGGGATTATGAAAATCTTCAAGCCACTTTACAAGAATACATATCAGTATAAACCAGCTTAAAAGCAGAAATAATAAAGTCGCCGAAATTATATCGAAGGTCCGCTTAAAAAACAGGTAACTGCCCGTTTTAAAACGATTTTTCTTGTTCGGTTTTTCAGTTATAATTTCATAACCAACCGCTTCGGTTTCGGCCTCGGTATCGTTTTCTTCTTCCGATTCTAAAACGGCGTTAAGTTTTTCTTCCATAAGTAAACCCCTTACGGCACAGTTTTTTACGCTTTGCCTTAGGTAATTATAGTATGGTTCATATTATAACAAATATTCTCACAAAATACAAGCATTTTTAAACAAAAAAAATATAAGCGCAACTTTCGTTGCGCTTATTTGTTTTAATGCCTTAAACGACAGATTTCCATAATCCGCCTTCAAGCGTCTTATTGACGCCTCCCAATGTAAGCGTTAACTTTACGTCGCAGCCGCCGTAGGAGTACTTGTTTGTTCCGTTCGTGGAGCTTACGTTCTTCTCGAAACTGCCGTCTGCATACACGCCTTCCCACTTATTCCAGTTGAGATCGGCGTCCATAGACGTACCGCTCTTAGATACTCCGTACTTGACCTGAATATCGATATTTATGCCTGCGGCAGAAGCTATCTCTGCGCTCTTTCCCGATATAGGAGAACTAACGTATCCCTTTATATCCCAGGTTGTGTTGATAAAGCCTTTCTTCGCCGTGACCTCGGTAATTTCGCCTTTAACCGCGCTGTCAATCCAAACGGCCCAAAGGGTTACGTCTATCTCGTCAACCCCTTCAAGGCTGTATTCCAATTTATTAAGAAGAGCCTCCGCCGTCTCCGCTATCACGTAGCCGTCGCCTTCGGGCATAAACCAGCCGAATAGCGTCTTATCTTCCATTGCGAATTGTGAAAGATTATTGTTTGCACCGTATACTAAAGACTGCTGATAATAGAACTCTACGGCGTTGCCGTCCTCGTCGTACACTTTGTGAGTCAGTCCAGCACTGAAATCGAGATCGCTCCTGTAAGTGACGTTAACTTTCTTGCCCTGCCAGCGCACGTAATAGATTATATCTTTATCGAGAGTGATCTCATAGTCCGACGCCAAAGAAACCTCGAGAGGTTTACCCGAATAGTCCGGTTCGAGATAATATCCGCCGAACTTGTACGCGGGAGAAACCGAGTACAGCGCAGGCAATCTTACAACAGTATTATATTCAGCCGTAAGGTAATAATTGCCATCAGCATTTTTTTCAAAGCCCTCAATTTCGCCGTCGAACTGCGCGCCGGTTACAATAGTAACTGTGTAACTGTTTATCCTAAACGAAACTTCTATTACGCTATTGTCCATTTCGGGAACGACCGCGGAGGAAAGATCGGTATTCCAGTAAGCCGTATACCCTTCCTTCTGAGGTAGAGCGGGCGCTCTGTCGCCGATAGTTTCGCCTGCATAATAGTAAATCGTTTCCTGCCGTCCGTACTCGTCTGCAAAATTTAACGCGTATGCTCGTTCCCATACGGCGTAATATTTTACGTTTCCGTCCACAGGGACTTTATAACAGAGTTCTCCGTCGCCGTTAATCTCGGTTTCCGCAAAGTCGATTATCTCCCCGCCCTTTTCAGACGAATAGCCTTTAAGCCCGTAAGGGATACCGTCGTCAAAATGTATAAGGTCTTTACGAAGATATACGTTTTTGTAGGCTTTTTGAATATCTCTCAGCCATACGCCGTCGTCTGTCACGCTGTAATTTCCGTCAGTCTTGAACGCGCTCTCTATACTTACGGTATAAGTCGTATCGTATACCGCGCGATAGACGAGTTTGCCTTCGTCGTCCGTATAGCAGTCCGACTGCCATACCGCCGTTTTACCGTTGATCTGCGGCATCACGTCAAGGCTTGGAACAACCGCCCTCGTGTAGATCCTGTTAGTATTCTGGTTGTAAAGAACGAGCTGTTCTTCGCCGAAGGAAACAAATTCAGTATTCGTCGCGTCGGTAGCGTATTCGAACCTTAAAGTTCTGACTTCCAGAACCTTACCGCCTGCATATGATAAGAATTTCGAATTGGTATCACCCAACAGCAAATTCCAGTTGGTATGCTCGGTTATATCGGCAAAGTTATCTCCTCCCAAAACGTCGTTCCAGGTTTTTCCGTCAAAATTGGGTACGGATTGGGTATTCAGAGCTATCGAACTGTCTGTGAAACCGTCAGTTACGCCGTGAGGATTTTTATACTCCAGCTTGCCGCTGAAATCAAGGGAAATACTGCCAAGCAAAGTCATCTTGGAAGGCTCTATATCCAAACCCTTTACAGTCAACGTACCGTCCGCATTTTTATCCGCACTGATAGTTACTGGAATATCGGACATAGTCATACCCACTGCGGAGGTGAGCATCTTGTTGCTTATAGCTACAGTCCAGCTTGCGCCTGTTTCCGTTTCGTTGAAGAGATATTTAGATAAGACGTAATCGAGAGATTCGCCGTAATCCTTATTATCGAATGAAACGCCGCTGCCTGAGCCGGTATCTATACCGGCAAGCTGATCGGCAATCAACGAACCGAAGTTGAATATGAAGTTGATCTGATTCATTATATCGTCGAGGAAGGCGTCGAGCGGCATTATCCTCGTCTCCGTAACGGGCGTTATAGGATTGCCCTTTTCGTCCGTGTTCTGAATGCGCGATATATAGATCATATCGTTTCTTATTGACATATAGACGTCGCAACCGCCGTTTATAGCAGTTACAGGCACGAAGACTACCGTCACCCTCAAAGCGTCGTAAGACAGATGAACGTCCGCGGAAACCTTGTTGTTTTCGTCTATACAAATCTTCAATGTGTCGATACGGATATTTATGTTCGCGCTTGAAAGAATACTGAGTTTTGCGTTGATGCTTCCGCTCAAAAGATACTCGTCATTGAGTTCGTATTTATTGTCCGCGATACCCGTTTCGTGAGTTGCGGAGTTTACCATAGCTTTTAAAAGAGTGTCTATTCCTTCAAGATTGAGGTATCCTCTCAATCCGCTTGACGCGTCGGGCCTTGCAACTTCGCCGTACGAGAGGTCAAGCCCTATGTTCATTTTATTTACGTTGTCGTCGCCGTAATAGATGTTTTCTATCTTAACACCTCCGAGGCGAGCAACGCCGTCGGCGTCTATATCCTTATAGAATTCGACTTTGAGGTATTTGTCGTACGTAATCGTATCGTCGCCGTAAATTACCGGTGAATTGAGAACTATGACAAGAGTTTTATCGTCGCCGGTAATACTTTCGATATAGTCTTTATTCTTATCTTCGGAGCCTTCTGAGGGTTCTTCTTTTACCGTATTTCCGACGGAACCGAGCAATTTATCCAACAGCCCCTGCAAATCGGTCCCCAAAATCTGAGGAATCAAACTCTTTCCGAGAGAAGAGAACTGATCTTTGGTATAAGGTATGTAAGTTTCGATAAGTCCGTCGATAATACCCGACGCCTGACCGATAAGCATATCCGCTATCTTGCCGACGGCTTCGGAAACGTATTCGCTGTTCTCGAAGGAAATTTCATCGAGGTTAGCCGCCGCGCCTACCATTGATACGAGCGTCAAAATTTCGTCTGCCGAAGCATAGAGTTTGAGAGGATTCGAATTGTTGCGGTATTTTGAAACGGACAGATAGACGTCAAACCGACCGTCTGTCGTATAGCCGCCGTTCGTCTTACCCGTGCCGTCGACAGAAACAGGATTTGCGTCCGTCAACACCAAATCAAAGTAGAAGCTTTCAACATCGGGAGCTGCGGCGGTAAGGTTTATACCCAAATGCAGGTACATTCCGTTTAGAGCCGATATCTCGCTATCGCCTTCGCCGTTGCCGCGGTCATACTCCAAAAGCGCATCAAAATCATATTTCATATGATTCATCGTATCCGCGCTCTTATCGTACAGCTGACCTTCGACGACGGCCGTTATATTCTGGCCGACGACTTGGTCTAAAAGCTTCCAGGTATCCTTGATCGCGTTTACATACCCTTCCTTATCCTCTAAGGACAATGCGGGCAATTCCTCCGCATCGGGTTTTGCAAATACCTTTGCGTTGATACCGAAGAGCATAGCGTCGGCTTCTATCGACAATCCGTCTCCGCTGTCTGGAAGATTGATTTTCAAACCTGCGGCGACTATGAAATCTTTAAGCGTCAATTTAGCAACGGAAGAAATGTATATACCGTCCGTAACCGTTTCACCATTGACGATAATTTCCCTCAATCCTGCTGTGAGATTGCCGAGAAGCTCTGCAATTATACTCTGAGATTCGAAGTCGAAGCCGTCGGAATTGCCGAACAGACCAAGCATATCTATGAGGCCCTGAGGCATTTCGTTGAAGTCTATATAAGCCTTGGTTTCGCCGATCTTGATATATAATTTTTTCGACGCCAATTCGCAGTATACCTGAACGCTGCCGAAGTCAGCTCTCAATTCGGTAAATCTGCCTTCGGTCAAGCCGATAAATACTCTGCCGTCCAAAGTCACTTTGTCGAGATCAAGCGACAAACCTATCGTAAGTCCTTCGTTGAGTATGTCGGTAAAAGACGAATAATCCGAAGGAGCCTGAACGGGGCTTACATCTCCCGAAACGGGAGTTAATCCGACGGTAATGTTTTTACCGTATACGTTTGCGGACAAATCTATTGAAATACCGCCGAAAAGTTTTACTTCAAGTACTGCGTTTATATCGCCGAACGTAATATTTGCCGTTATTCTGTCACTGTCAAAGTTTACAACAGATAATAGATCTTCGATGAGTACAGATATATCGGAACTTGCCGCACCCTTTTTTGCTGTTGCTGGAATGGAAACTTTGTATTTAACGTTGCCGTCGTCTATATAGACAGCATTTTCGGCAAATTCGTAATATACTTTTAATCCGCCGAGTTCGGCATACACACCCTTGAACGCGCCACCTTCGAGTTTGATCGTAGCTAACCCCTGCATTACAAGGTCTTCCACGCCAACACTCAACCCGAGGGTTATTTCACCGT
>CAJUOY010000006.1:0-75042 GCA_910588645.1 uncultured Christensenellaceae bacterium | reverse complement strand
TGATCTTGAAATCGCCGAGCGTTGCGTATACGCCCTTGAACGCGCCACCTTCGAGTTTGATCGTAGCTAACCCCTGCATTACAAGGTCTTCTACTCCTACGCTCAACCCGAGGGTTATTTCGCCGTTTAATATGTCCGTATACTCTTCGAGGTTTGGTCTTGCTACCGCGCCGTCTTCGGGATTCACGCTTGCGTTTATATTCAAGCCGCAAATCGTGCCGCTGACTTCGATTTTAAGCCCGTCGTTTAACTTTACTGTTACGTTTAATTTATCCTCGCCGACGGGTATTTCCAAACTTATCTGTCCGTCGTCGAATACCAACCCGCTTATCAGGCTCTTTATGTCTATTCCGCCGAGTTCGGGCATTGATAAGTTTTCACCGAGTGCTATTTTATAATTTGCGTTCTTGCCGTCCGATACGTACAGGTTACCCGCCTCATAGCTGATCTTGAAATCGCCGAGCGTTGCGTATACGCCCTTGAACGCGCCACTTTCGAGCTTGATCGTAGCTTTGCCCTGCATTACAAGGTCTTCTACGCCCACGCTCAACCCGAGGGTTATTTCGCCGTTGAGTATGTCCTCATATTCGGACAAATCAGGTATGGGATAAGTTTTATCAGAAAGTTCCGCAGAAAGCAAAATGTCTTTACCGAAAATATTCAAATCGGCATTTATACCTATTCCGCCGACAAGCTTTACGCCTACCGCAGCAGTCAAAGTATTTCCGAAAATCTCTATCATTGCTTCGGTGGAAATTTGTCCGTCCGCCGCAGAGAGATTATTTAAAATCTGCGCAAGCAACGACGACGTATCGAGCGATGACAACAGTCCGTTAAAATCCACACCGTTCAATGCATTGAGAGGTAATCTGAATTTATAAGTACCGGCATTTATGTACAGAGCGTTTTGAGGACTGTCGAAATATATTCCTAAATCGCCGAGTGTTGCATAAACTCCTTTAAGACCGTCCTTAGAAGGAATAATATTTACAAACCCGTTTAATTTGAGTTCGTCTATCTCCGCGCTGATATCCAATGCAATGCCGTTTTGCATAACGTCGATATAATCGGCAAGTTCGAAAGGTAAAGCGGGGATATCTTCTTTGGTGCCGAAACGCATTTCGGCTTCGATTATTTTACCCCCAAAGGGGATTTTTGCAGAACAACAATCAAGTTTTATTGTATTGTCTGCATTTATAAAATCAAATTTGAGCGATACCTTGAGTCCGAAAATTTCAAGCTCGCTTTCGAGAGACGCGCAATTTTCACCAACTGTAAACTTACCGCCGATAAGCTGCTCCGTGATCGCGTCGAAATCTATACCGCCAGACGACGAGCTATCATACGTCGAACCCGAAAATGCGGTTATATTCAGTTTGTATTTTGCTTTGCCGTCCGATATGTAAAGATCTCCGTTTTCGTCCAACGCAGCGAAAATATCGCCTAACGAAATCCTAAGATCGTTTAAACTGCCGTTAGAAATGCCGGCGTACACCACGCCGTTTAAATCGAGGTTGTCGATCTTTAAATCTATTTTAAAAATTCCGCCCTCGGTAAGAACCGAGCCGAACGCCGTGCCTAGGTACCCCATAGGCGACGTTGACTGCCCAGGCGCGGTAGGAGGCGCCAAAGTTTCTTCCTGCTCCTTGAAGTAATCGTTGTAGAACGAATTTACCGCGTTCTCTTCGGAATAATCGAATTTGACTACTGTCTGTGAAGTACAGGGAACAACGCCCATTGCGGTGTATTCGTCGTTAATGATAAATGACAGAACCCGCCAATCCTTATCGAAAGTATAAGTTACGCTTGTCTTTGTAATTGACGGTTCCGTGGGAAGATCTCCCGTTACCATCATCTGTTTAGTATAATAATAGTCCGCGGCGCGCTCCGGCTCTTGACCGCCTATGCCTACATTGAGATCTACAGTCATCTCGAACGTGCCGTCGCCGTTTGCCTTTACGGAATAATCCTCCGCGTTGGCAATGGTCTTTTCATTGAGAATGTAAACTGAAAATTCCGAAGGCGGGAAACCGCGGTACTTGATGAAGTCCTCGACCGTGCACCACTCCGCCTTTTCGGTAGACCACTCGGTATTCATTCCGTTGAAATTTTTTGTAGCGGCGGGACGCCAGAGAACTATGCCCTTATCCTCGTTTACGCAGAACTGCGTAGCTTTGCTGGAAAATCCGTTTGCAACGTCTGCGGAAATAAGCACGCCGTTATAGTACTGTTTATAGGTTGCGACCGACTGATCGAAACCCATAGCATTTACCTTTGAGGACATTTCCGACGACCAGTGCTTCTGCCCCTTTAATACGTAATTGAGGTAGCCCACGTTTTCAACGAGAGTATGATCAAGCGGACCGGATCCGTCGGAAGGTATTTCATAACACACTGTCTGAAAGCCCGTATATTTTTCAACGTCCTCCCTTAAAAAGGCGCCGGCGCCGAACAAAAATACGGCGACTACAAACACACACGAAAGCGCGGCCGCTGCCTTGCGCATACGCCTGACGTGTTTCAAAGCAAGGGGTTTGCGCCGCTTTACGCGCGCCTCGCCTTCCGGGCTTTTATTTTTATCGTGAAGGCCGGCTTTGCGGTTTGTATTTTTTTCCCTCTTATTCAATTTAAATCCCGCGGTTTTTACTTCCCGCAGTTCCGTTTCAAGCCCGATATCGGACTTTGTTTTCATTCCCATATATTTCCTTGAACGGTATTTACCCGTTTTACACACTATTATATATGAGCATAGTTTATTACATTTATGACAATATGTCAAGTTTGTAATTTAATTTTATGATATTTTTTTGGCAATTTAACGGTTTTTTGCGATTTTTTTGGAAAAATTTTCTAAAATTAAAGGTTTTTGAAGCAAATTTGTAATGGTTTTATATGACAATATTGAATTTTTGTCATAGTGAATGTATTGTTTGAAAAACGGGACTAAGGGCTTCTTGACAATAAACGGGAAATGTACTATAATAAAATGAGTTTATACGTGAAACCTACGCCGAGGAGGCGAAAATGGAATACAGTTTGAAAAATTCAAAATTAAATGTTTTTTTGGAAACGGTCAAACAAGTTTTCGACTGTAAGTTTTTTCCTTTTGTTACGGCTTTTTGGGTACTGGCTTGCTATTATCTGGGCTGGGACGTAGCCTGCATATATTACGTCTGTCTGACGGGCGCGGCAATGTTCCTGCTTTTGGACGATCTTACACCGCTTTTACCGCATATCCTTTTTATGAACGTAATTACCTCCGCTCAAAATTCTCCGTTGGATATTTGGTCGAGCGCAGGATCCGATTATTACGTCAGAATAGAAAATCTTATTCAGATCGTCTTGATGGTAGTTGTTTTGATCACTGCGCTTATAATAAGGTTGGTACGCTCCGCAAAGAGAGAAAAATTCAAACCCAATACCATATTTTGGGGACTTTGCGCTTTATCGGCGACATTTGTACTGAACGGTATAGGCTCCGAATACTTCGGATATAAAAATCCCGTTTTCGGCGCGGTGTTGTCCTTTGCTTTTCTGGCAATTTACGTAGTCGTCTATATGAACTGCAAACTGACGCAAGAGAATTTTATAAAAATTTGCTTGGGCTTTGTTGCATTTTCCGGACTGATAATGACAGAACTTATCATAAAATACATTGCGGATTACGACAGAATTATACACAACGGCCACATAATAAAAGATCTGATAGTACTCGGATGGGGAGTCTGGAACTATGTGGGGACTTTCCTTGCGATAAGTATTCCCCCCGTTTGCCTGTTGGCCGCAAAATCCAAGTACGGTTATCTGTTCTATCTGTACGCGGCGTTGCTTGTAATAGGCGCTTTATTTACGGGAAGCAGACAAGCAATGATGGGTTCGATCTTTGCATTCGGAATTTCATCTATTGCTTTAATGGTTAAAAGCCGTACGCGAATAGCGAACGCCGTCATTTTCGGCTTTATAGTCTTATCTGTAGTAATTGTAATTTCAATTTTCAGACAGGAAGTATTGGAAATATTTAAAAAGCTTATAAAGGACCTGTTCAATGAAAATGGGGAGCTTAACCTCAATAACCACAGGTTGAAATTATGGACTTCGGCATTAAATTTCTTTAAAAAATATCCAGTAATCGGCGGCGGTTTTTATTTGGAATTCGAGCTGTTCGACATCGTGGGAATAGGCGAATTTATACCAAAGTTCGCACACAATACATTTGCGGAAATTTTGGGCACGTGCGGAATTTTGGGTATGGCGGCCTATCTTGCTCACAGGGTGACTACGGTGATAGAGTTCTTTAAAAAGCCGTCTTTAAATAAATTTTTTATCGCGGCAAGTATTTTAACTTTACTTCTTATATGCCTTGTTGACAACTATATTTTTTACATTCTTCCCACGCTTATTTACAGCTCAATGCTGCATTTTGCAACGGGGAAAGAGAAAACCGAACAAACTAAATAAAAGTAAAAGGGGCGACGAAAGTCACCCCTTTTTTATAAGAGTATTGTTTGATTTATATATGCACCCGGCAGGCACGAAACCGCGGACCGAACTCAACGGATAAACAGTGCTGTCTTTGCCTATGACCGCACCGGGATTTAAGACGCTTCCGCAACCGATTTCCGCATAGTCGCCGACAACCGCCCCGAGTTTTTTAAGCCCCGAATTTTGTCTGAAACCGGTAAGATACGAACTTACTTCTCCCCTGTCCGATTTTACGTTTGAAACGACGGCGCCCGCGCCGAGATGCGCCTTAAAACCCAAAATGCTGTCGCCCACGTAATTAAAGTGCGGCACTTGAACTCCGTCGAAAAGCACGGAGTTTTTTATTTCCGTGGAGTTGCCTACAACGCAACGTTCCCCTATAACCGCGTTGCCGCGGATATAAGCGCAGTGCCTTATCTCCGTAAACGGGCCTATTATAACGTTTTCACCGACGAATGCCGACGGCGCTACGACAGCCGTTTTATGAACTGCAACGGACGGAGACAGAAAAACGTATTCGTCGCCGAGCGTACTCAAATAAGAAAAAATAAAGCGGGAAAGTCCTGTAAATACGGCGCGAAGATCAGCAGCGTCGCAAATAAACTTTTCCGCAACGGTGTGAGTAAAATCAAGCAAATTTGCGGGAAAATCCATAGAATTACTATATTTACCCGCACTGCCGTTTATTCCTCCGTATCCTCTTCCATATCGGTTTTTTTAGACTTTATATACTGCATAAACGAATACACGGACATACCGACGCACACTGCCCCCACAACTATGAAAGCCGCAGCCATCAATCCCTCTTCAATTACGGCATAGTATATGCCTAAACCGACGGAAATCAATCCGATTATCAGGCGCACAATACCCGCCACTAACAACGTGTTTTTCATAACGTCGTCATTATAACAGAATTTTTAAAAAAAGTTAAACATATTGAACTTAAAATCATAAAAAATATTGACATAACGCCGAAAGCGGCATTAAAATAGACCAAAGGATTTAAAAGATGATTGAAAACAACGTAAAAAAATTGCTGTCAGAGCTACCCGCAATTAACCCTTACGGCGAAAAAGTCACACTTGTCGCCGCCGTCAAAATGCAGTCGCCAGAAGACATTTTAAGGGCTGTAGACGCAGGCATAACCGATATAGGCGATAACCACGTGCAAGAATTCCGCGATAAATACGACAAAATAGGTTCCGCACCGCGCCGCCACTTTATAGGTCGGTTGCAGACCAATAAAATCAAATATCTTTTGGGGAAAATCGACTTGTACCACTCCGTAGACAGAATGAACCTTGCCGAAGAACTGTCCAAAAAGAGCGCGGAAAAGGGAATCACATCAAACATCCTAATTCAAATAAATATAGGCAAAGAAGCTTCGAAGGGCGGCTTTGCCCTTGAAGAAGCACAAACGGCGGTAGAAAACATAAAAGCATTACCAGGACTTAAAGTCGAAGGTCTTATGGCGATGCTGCCCGATACGGACGATAAAGATTATCTTTATACTCTCGCAAAGAAAATGAGAAAATTATACGAGGATTTGAAATCGCGGGACGGCAATATAAAATATCTCTCTATGGGAATGAGCGGCGATTACGAACTATGTATCGAAGCGGGAAGCAACATGATACGTCTTGGCACGGCAATATTCGGAAAGAGAAATTACAACGTATAAAAACAACGTATAAAAACAACGTATAAAAACAACGTATAAAAAAAGACCTTGTAAAAACAAGGTCTTTTTAGATTATTTTGATTTTATGCCTGACGCTGATTTACGAAAGGCTTGTACGCTTCTTATTCGCCCTTGAAGGGAAGCAAAGCCGCAACGCGCGCGCGCTTTATGGCCTTGGAAAGCTCCCTCTGGTGTTTGGCGCAAGTACCGCTCATACGACGGGGAAGCATTTTGCCGCTCTCGGTTATAAACTTTTTAAGGCGGTTGACGTCCTTATAATCAATAACCGTAACTTTTTCCTGACAGAACACGCAAACCTTTTTGCGGGGCTGTCTCTTATACGCCTTTTTTACGGGTGCTGTTTTATTTTCTTCCATAACTTAGTCTCCTTGAATAATCAGAAGGGAATATCCGTATCGTCGTCGAAGGGTTGAAGCTGAGGCTTCGAGCCGCCGCGCGAAGCGGGAGCCTGAGGAACGGGATCAAATCCGTCGTCGCCCTGATTGCCTCTCGGCGACAGGAATTCAACATCCTGAGCTACAATGTCCACGCCCGTACGCTTTACGCCCTGGCTGTCCTCGTAGTTTCTCAGTTCTATAGAACCGCTGACCGCAACCTTAATACCCTTTCTGGTGTAGCGCGCAACCGTTTCCGCGAGATTACGCCAAGCGACGCAATTAAAGAAATCGGTCTTTCTCTCCCCGTCCGAACCGGAATAATTTCTATTCACCGCAATCGCAAACCGGCAGATCTTGATCCCGCCCGAAGTTTCGGTGAGCTCGGGATCGCGCGTAAGATTCCCTATTAAAAATACTTTGTTCATAATTTCTTCCTATGCTTATGCTTTTACGGTTATAATTCTTCTTAACACCTCGACCGACAGATCGGAAATCCTTTCAATTTCCTTCACCGCCGAGCCATCGGCTTCAAAAGTCATTACCGAGTAATCGCCTTCCGTCTTGTAATTGATGGGATAAGCAAGCTTTTTAACGCCCCACTTATCGACGGAAACGACGTTACCGCCCTTGGACACAACGATGTCCTCGAACTTCTTGGCGAACGCTTCTTTGGCTTCATCTGCCAAAGTCGAGTCAAGAACGTAAATCATTTCGTAAGTTTTCATTTTTTCACCTCCCGGACTTAATCGGCATACCACCTGCGGTATGCAAGGTAATTGCATCAAATGCTTATTAATATTACATTATTTCAAGTTGCTTGTCAAGTTATTTTACAATCAAATTAAATACCTATACCGGGAATCTCGGGGCGGGTGGTTATGTTATCGATTATAAACGTAATCAGCTCGGTAAGCTCCATATCCCCCAATTTTTCGGAGGGTTTGAACTGGTGAGAAGCCGAATCGTAATAATAAATCTGTTTTTCAAGCTGTTCTTCCGAAAGATCGAGAACGCCTATTTCAACCAGATCTCTCAAAGTGGAAGTACTTATATTTTTTGCGACGTTATCTATCATACCGTTGAGGTTCTCCAAAGTATAGGCCGCCTCGTTTCCGTTTTCGCAAAGCAACGTCTTCCATATGCCCTTGGCCGCGCCGTAAGTATAATACTTGTTACCGTTTGCGGTACCCAATGTAAATTCTTCAACGTTAAGTTTGCCGTCGCCGTTTACGAGCGTATACCTGCCCTTTTCATTCAATTCGTAATAAAGGTAATTTTCATTGAACCCGACCGCGTCGGCTTCGTAAGGATTTTCCGCATCCGTGCCGTAAACGTCTTTGGCGTAAAGTGTATTTATCTTTATTTCGAGAATGGCCGCGGGAAGTCCCTCTATCGTTGTATCGGACAAATTCTTTAAAAGGAAATTGTCTTCCGTATCCATGATCTGACTGAGCGTGAGATTGGAAATTGCTTCGGGCAGAGTTGACAGCGTCGCGCCGCTTATGGCGTTCAACAGCTTATTATCTCCAGTGTCGACGATTTGACCGATAGTCAGAGTTTCTATATCGGTAGCAAGCGTTCCAAGCGTGAAATCGCTGATCGCGTTCAAAAGCTTATTGTCCGCAGGATCGATTATATCGCCTATCTTCAAGGTATCTATTTTATCCGCAAGGCCGTTAAGCGTGGTGTCCTTTATAGCGTTGAGCATCTTGTTTTCGCCGACATCGATTATGTCGCCTATCTTCAATTTATCCATTATGCCGTTTACGCCAGTAGATATTGAATCGAGCGCCGTACCCTCTACTACCGCCAGTCTGTTGCCGTCTTGATCGACGGTGTAAACTTCGGTAATATTGTTCTCCGCGTCCGCAACTATTACGCAGGAATACTCCACTCCGTCAATTTCGACCTTTGCCGTCATATTCTCAACGTCGACGTCGTACAATCCGTAAGCTATATAAGCAATGAGTTTGTCGTCCGCCTTTACGTCTATAAAGTCGGCTACGGTAAATTCGCTCATAAGCTCATTGAAGTCCAGTCCGCTCGTCAAATCGTTTACCGAAACAGATTTAACTTCGATACGTTCGCCGTCGACAATATAGTAGATCGCCTTTATATTGCCTTCCGAAGTCTCTATAAACACATCGTGCTTGATCCCCTCATCGTCGGTATAAGTTCCCGTATGCGTGTAATCGAAACCGGATACTTCCGTAATTCCCCCCACCTTATATACGAGTTTCACCATAATGGCGTCCGAAACGGATACGCCGTCGAGTACGTCCGCCAAAGATATGTTTGCAAGAATTTCATCGAAATTGAGGTTGGTCATAAGATCCTTTACAGTAAGCGATCTTATTACAACTTCTTCTTCATTTTCGGTATAATAAACTTTCTTTACTACTACGCCGTCCGCGGTTGTCTCGGTTTCGATGAAAACTTTACGCTCCGTTTCCCCGTCGTCGTAAGTTCCTATGTGAGTATAGCTTTGGCCGTCGACAGTCTTAATTCCGCCGACCTTATAGACAAGGCTCATCATTATGGAATCGTCCGCCTTGACTTTAACGAGATCGGACACGTATATGCCGTCCATAATTTCGTCAAAGCTGAAATCGTTCATAAGTTCGCCAAGCGTAATGCCGTTAACGGATATATTTTCCTCTTCCGAAAGATAGTATATATGCTTTACTTTTTGAGCGTTTTCAGAAAGCTCTGTCTCGATGAAAACTTCGCGGATAATTTCTCCGTCCTTGTAAGTACCCTTATGCGTATAGGTATGTCCCTGTACCGCCGTAACTTCGCTTACGCCGTAAACGAAGTTCATCATAAGACTGTCGTCTACGCTTACCTTTACGATATCGGCAAGAGTAAGCCCGTTTAAGACGTCGTTGAAATCAAACTTGCCGTTAAATATATCTCCTATGCAAATGCCCGACATAATCTTATCCGCAACGTCGCTGGTGTTGCCTTCGAATAGATCGGAAAGGTATATATCGTTAAGCATTTCAAACTTGCCCGAGGAAAAGTCGCGCAACGTGACGGGAGTAACGGTAACTTTCTTGTCGCCCTCGAAATAATAATTTCCGCTGAGTTTACCGTTTTCAGAAGGCACGTATGCGGACGCCGATCTGACTGCGGGAGCGAATGCAAAAGTATCGTCCGTTACGTAATATGCGCCGTTGAACGCATAATAGTAAAGTCTGAACGCGTTTTGCATCTCAACCAAGTTGGCCTCCAACGAAGAGTCCAAAACGACGCCGTCGCCCTCGCGTACGTACACGCCGTTTAAGTTTTTGTAAATATCGTAGTAAACGGGATATTTTACGCCGTCGTTCTCAACGTAGTACGCCTCTTTGCCGACGAGCAATAAGGATATTATTTTGTTGTCGAGCGTTCCCTCGAATCCCAAATTACCCAAAAGAGCCGCAGGCTGAATATCCATTACTTTTGCCTGAACGTAATCGCCGAAACCCGAAAAAGGAGTGGCGACAAGTTCCGCCCTGTCTATCTCGACGTATTTGCCTATTTCCACGCAGACCTGGTCGACCATATCGCCGACGGCGGGGATAAGATTTTCCACCTCGCCCACGGTGAGATTTTGCGTGTCGTTGAAAAACCCGCCTACCCTCGTCAGAAGCTGTAAAAGAGTTTCGACGCCGCCGTTATCCTTATCGGTATTTATGTAAATGTTGTTGCCGTCTTCATCGCGGTTCGGAACGTCGACCATATTCATAACGTCGTCTATCTTGCCGTTAAGAACGTAAAGTATTACGCCGCCGACCATACCGATCAACAATATCATTCCCAATAAAATTCCAAGTAAAAACGATAAAAGAGAGAACCCCTTTTTTCTCGGCATATTGTTATTCATAATTACCTCAACTGAAAATATGTATTGATATTATATATCATTCACTCGCAATTTGCAACCGTTAGCGCGTATTTAACCAGATCGTCGCGCTCGTTTTTCACGCAGCCCATAGCGCACGCTTCCAATAGTTTATTCAATGCTTCGCCCGTACGCTCGGGACGTATACCCACGGATATAAGCTCGTTACCGCGCACCACAAGTTCCTTTAACGTAAGAGGAACTTTTTCCGAAATCATTTTATCAAGTATACCCTTCATCTTTGAAACGGTAGGCGCAACGGCAAGATTGTCCTTGCAAGCGGAAAAATCCGCCTGCTTCAACAGCATAAGTTCGTCGAAATATTCATAGTTCCGCACTATGAATTTCCTGACCTTATTTTCCTTTGCTTCCCCCTTTAAGTCGTACATATGCAGGGATATAAGCGCGCAAACCCTTTCCGTAAGTTTTTTTGGAACCTTGAACCGCGTACAAATTTCAAGCGCTATCCTTGCGCCCTCTTTGTCGTGATAATGGTAATTATCGTCTCTGAGTTTGCAAAACGGTTTGCCAACGTCGTGCAACAGCGCGGCAAGGCGTATCGAAGAGTCCGCATACTTAACCGCCCTCAAACTGTGTTCGAGCACGTCGTAATCGTGAAATGCCGGCGGTTGAAGCATATTCTCGCCCAAAGCAAGCTCGGGCAAAATTTCTCTAAGCACGCCTATATCCTTTAAGATTTCAAGTCCCGAGTACTGCGCCCCGATAATACCGTATTTGTTATCCGCGTGAAGTATGCCGCTGAGCTCCGAATAAATCCGCTCGATCGCAACGTCACGAATTAGCGTGGAATTTTTCCGCGCGCCCGAAAGGCACTCTTCATCGGGAGTAAAACCCGTCTCGGCGGCAATCCTGGCAAGGCGCATAAGCCTCAATCCGTCCTCGCCGAATACCCTGTCCGCCTCCCTCACGGTAGTTAGGCAGCGAGCCTTGATATCGGCTATACCGCCGAGCGGATCAACAAATTCGCCCGCGGATATATCGTAATAAACGGCGTTGCACCTGAAATCGCGCCGCCGCGCGTCCGCTACTATGTCGTCCGTATAAAAGGTCTTTACGGGCTTATGCGCTCCACGCACGTATTCGTCCGAGCGGAAACAAGCAAACTCGTACGACTCGACGCCGCGGCTGATTTTCACCGTGCCCGTATTGGCGTAAACCGCGTCCGCTTTGAACCCGACGGCCGAAGCGCGTGCAGCAAAATCTTCCGCCAAGGTCGGCGCACAGATATCGGTGTCGGCGCGTTCCGACTTAAGACCTGCAAGAAAATCACGCGTGCGCCCTCCGACCACGTACAGCGGATAGGGACAAGCCTGGGCAAGCCGTATTAAATTGCGGGAAAGAACATTAATCATCGTAAAACTATTATACCTTATTTTCAAAACTATTGCAATTCTTATTTATTTGTTGTATAATTTTTAGTACTGTAAATATTTTACTTACATTTATCGTAAAATCGCCGTATATACCCAGGAGAAAGCAGTGTATTATATTCTCGTCAACGGAACGCACCTTAAAGGCAAACAACTAAAAAAATTCGACGACACTCTTGCGGTATTCGAAAAAGCCGGCAAGGAATATAAAATTTACAAAACGTTCCGGCGCGGCGACGCAAAGAAATTTACGGAGGAAATAACTTCCTCCGGACATTGCGGCACGGTGATCGCTATGGGCGGGGACGGCACCTTACACGACGTCATAAACGGTTTTAAAGATTTTGAAAACTTCGATCTCGGACTGATACCCTTCGGCACGGGCAACGACTTTGCCGAGGGCGCGGGTATCCCATTGAACCATATCGAAGCGGCGGAAACAATTATTTACGGACGCACGCGCAACATAGATTTTATAGAGCTGTCCTCCGGACTGCGCTCCATAAATTCAGTGGGAATGGGCATAGACGTAGACGTACTTAAACGCACTTATTCTTCGGGCGAGAAGGGCAAAGGCAAATATCTGAAAGCGCTTATCGTTTCGCTCGCCAATTTCAAGAGTTGTAATTTTACAGTAAAATACGACGGTAAAGAGGAAAAGCATTTCGGACTTATCGCCGCGGTGGGAAACGGAAAATACTTCGGCGGAGGAATAAAGATATTCCCCGACGCAAAAATAGACGACGGCTTGCTTGATGTAATTATCGTGGACTTTATTTCCAAAGCGAGAATACCCGCGGCTTTTGCAAAGCTTATGGCGGGCAGGGTAGATAAAATAAAGAAAGTTACTTTCGTTAAGACCAAGGAAGTAACCTTTGTACATGAGGCCGAAAACTTCACCATTCAGGCCGAAGGCGAACTTTACGACAACGTGCCGCTGGAAGCGCACATAGTCGAAGGGAAGTTAAGATTATATCTGGATCGTATATGACCGAAAAATATTTAAGGCGAATAATCGACAACGTTAAAACCGCAGTCGTAGTCGTCGACCAAAACTTAAAAGTCGCGTTCTGTAACAGAGCCTTCCGCAACCTGTTCCCTTCCTCCGCCGTGCGCGGGAAACTGGGGACGATAATATCCTGCGCCGAAAATGCGGCAAAATGCGGAGACGACGACGGTTGCCGCGGATGCGCGCTTGCGGGCGCGTTCGAGGACGCCTTCCTATCAAACAAGGAAGTCAGCCGAAGGATATTCCAACGCGTAAACGCAGGAGACAGCGTGCGCGACGTCTCTTATTCCATTACCGTTACGCCTATAGGCGGCGGATACTGTATGGGCGCGGTTGACGACGCGTTCGAACTGGAGATAGCGCGGGAACTTCAAACGGCAAAAAACATTCAACAAAAACTTCTGCCCGCGGGAAAATGGGCGGGCAGTAAAAAGTATTCCTATATGTATATCCCCTGCCGCGACATCGGCGGCGATCTACCAGACGTTTACGAGAGAAACGGCGAAGCGTTCGGCGTGATTGCCGACGTATCGGGCAAGGGAATATCTGCAGGTATGCTGACCGCATTCGTCAAGGCCGCATACGACAAGGAAGCGGAAACGCCTTCCGAAGCGATAATAAGTTTAAGTAAAAAATTCCGCGCGCTTAATCTTGACGAGCGCAACTATATAACGGTTGCCGCGGTAAAAATAGACGACGAAAACGTTACTTATTCTATGGCGGGGCACAACGTACCCTTGCTCCTTAAAACGGGCAGCGGAATTACGCGGGTTATGCTTAACTCACCGCCCGTATCCACCTGGTTCGATACGCCCGCCTATTTCGACGATACACTGCCGTATAAAAAGGGCGATATATTGGTACTGCTTACCGACGGCGTGACCGAGTGTAAAAACGAGCGAGGTGAAATGTTCGGGGTGGAAAAAGTCGTAAGAACTCTATCCACCGCGCGCACCGCAGACGAGTTTATTAAATCGCTTGAACACAACCTGCGTTCCTTCTGCGCAAATCTCAACGACGATATAACTGCTATAGCTTTCGATCTGTAATAATAACCCGCCGAGCTTTCGGCGGGTTATTTTAATTCATACTCTTTATTTTTTCGACAGCGGCGGCGCGGCCGTCCACGCCGAGTTTTAAGTAAATGGCGCTGATATAATTTCTTGCCGTGCCGTCGGTAAGTTTCAGCGCTGAAGCAATTTGCCTGTTTGTAAAACCGTCGTAAAGCATAAGGGCGATTTCAACCTCGCGGTCGGAAAGGTTAAAAGCCTTTCTCAACTTAAACTCCTTATCCGAGGAAACGCGTGTAGCCGCCTCGGTTATCTTTCTTGCTATCTTCGCCGGCAGAATGGTGTCGCCGTTGTATGCGTTCTTTATTGCGTCGACCAAAGCGGTAGCGCCTATGTCCTTTAACAGGTACCCGCTTGCGCCGTTATTTATCGCGCTTAAAATATAGTCGCTGTCGTCGAACGTCGTGAGAATTATTATCTTGATATTTTCGTCCGTTTCCTTTATACGCTTGGTTGCGACTACGCCGTTCATATTGGGCATACGGATATCCATAAGCACAACGTCGGGCTTTCTTTCCGCGCACATTTCAACCGCAACTATTCCGTCGGAAGCGATACCCACCACTTCAACGTCGGACGAAGTCTCCAACACGGACTTTATACCCTCCGCAAGAATTTGCTGATCATCGACAAGCAATACCTTTATCATTCCGATTTCTCCTTCATAAGTGTTATTCTGACTTCGAAGCCCTCGCCGTCCTCGCTTGAAAATTCGCAACTGCCGCCGAGTTTTTCCGATTTTTCCCTTATCCCTTTAAGGCCGAAACCTTCCTTGATTTCGCCCTTTACTCCATCGCCGTTATCGGATACGAGAAGCTCAATACAATTTTTGTCCTGTTTCAGTTCCACGTAGAAAGCGGTTGCCTTACCGTGCCTTATTCCGTTTGCGAGAAGCTCCTTGACGCTATTCACCAAAAACCTATAAGCTTCCTCCGGCGGCTGAACGGCGGCAATATCGCAGCGCGCCTTTATCTCCGTACCGTCCACCGTCTGAGCGATAACTTCCTCGATCTCCTCTTTAAGCGGTTTTTTGCTTCCGCGTCCCGCAAGCAAATGCACGCTCTCGCGCATCTGTTCGAGCGCGTTTCTGGCCTGTACGTTGGCGGATATGATGCGGTTTTTGGCCTCCGCGGGATTATCGTCTATGAGTAATTTTGCCGCTTCCGTCTGCATTATTACGGTAGTCATAGAATGTCCCGCCGTATCGTGAATATCCTTTGCTATCCTGTTCCTTTCCTCGAACACTTTGGTCTGAGTAAGCTGATCGTGCATCTCTTCGAGGCGGCGGCGGCTTTCGTCCGCCTCCTTTAACGCCGCGCGAAGTTCGAGGTTTGTACTGTAAAATTTCAATAAAAAGACTGATACTACGAAGTCTATGGCTATTGCGCCCAACCCGACGAGAATACCCGTAGTCATATCGAAGCCGCTCATAGACGGATTACTCAATAGATAGCCTACTATGGACGAAATAACATACAGTACGCAGCTTACGGCAAAGAGTATCGTCTTGTCTCTGAATCTGTCTACAGAAAGGTAACACTGAGTCAGCACAAGACAGTAAATCGTCGACATAAACAAATTTCCCGTAAAAATGCACAACATCAGAATAAAGGCAGAATCCAGCGCGTAAAAAGTCATTTTTGCGGCAAAATTTTTAAAGACGAAGGCGTTTACGCTTTCGAAGCCGAGCAGCATTACGCAGCACGCAAGAGCTATATAAAAGTAGTAATGCGGTTCAACTCTCGCATAAGCGTCCGCGCATATTATTATTTCAACGCCGATCAATAGCAGTATTATGACAAGCTTAATATACTCTATTACCTTGCGCGACGTTATATCTATCGTCGGCTTAACCGAGTTCGAACCTTCTTTACCCATTTCATTTCCCGAATTTTCTAAATATTTTCACTGTAATTTTATTGTAACATATTTAAAAAAAAGTGTATAATGTTTTTACGATATTTTTTAGGAAGGCTTTAAAATGATCGAACAAATAAAAAAATCCATATCGGAAATAATAAAATTCGACTCGGCGCAGACGGCGCCCGAAAAAAACGCACCCTTCGGCGCAGGGGCAAGAAAGTCTTTAGACTACTTTTTAAACCTCGCCTCCGCCTTAGGTTTTGAAACCGTAGACTACGACGGCTATGCGGGAGAAGTTATCTACGGCGACGGCGAAGAGTTCGCTATACTCGCGCACCTCGACGTCGTACCGGCTGGCGAAGGCTGGACTCACGATCCGTTCGGCGGCGAGATAGACGAGGTTAACCGCCGCATATGGGGCAGGGGAACTATGGACGACAAGGGCCCCGCGGTAATAGTTCTATACGCCCTTAAAGCGTTGAAAGACGAGGGATTTTTACCAAAGAGAAAGATTAAGCTCATTGTCGGTTGTAACGAAGAAAACGGCTGGGGCTGTATCGACTACTATAAAAAACACGCGCATATGCCCGACGAGGGATTTTCCCCCGATGCCGATTTTCCCGTGATATATGCCGAAAAAGGCATTATACACGCGACACTTGAATTTGCGGTAAACGGAAATTTTACCGGCTTTAGAGGCGGCGAACGCGCGAATATGGTCTGTGCAAAATGCGAGGTGTGCGCTCCCGCAGACTATGATAAATTGAAGCGTTATAACCTTATTTACGAAAACGGAAAGATAGTTTCAACCGGTAAATCCGCGCACGGCTCCACTCCCGACGAGGGGGTGAACGCGATACCCGCCGTACTCGATTATCTCGGTTTAAAGGACGAAAAAAAGGCGTTGTTCGAAGATTGCTTCGGATTAAAACTTTTACACGACGAAACCGGTTTTCTCACTTTCTCACCAAACGTAATAGAGCAGCGCGGAAACGCACTGTACGTAACCTGCGACATAAGATATCCCGCAACCTATAAGCGCGAAGATATACTCGATAAAATCACCGTCCCCTACACCATAGACTCAGATCAGGCGCCGCTTATGAACCCCGCGGATTGTTTTCTTATAAAGACGTTGAACGCGGTATATAACGAGGTTACGGGCAAAAACACGAGGCCGCTTGCCATAGGCGGAGGCACGTACGCACGCGCTTTGAAATGCGGAGCGGCGTTCGGCCCCGAAGAAGCAGGCGAAGAAAATACCATACACCAGGCCAACGAATACATAACTTTCGACAAAATAGAAAAGTGTTTTAAAATATATAAACTTGCGATCGAAAGATTAACGAAATGACAAAGAGAAACGGCAAAAAATTAACAAAAAAAATAATATTCGCAATAGTAGCCGCGTCCATAATCGGGGTAATTCTTATAACCGCGCTCGGACTTCAGATAGGCTTTTCGGTTGCGGATAAAATAGAGTGCTGGAGACCGGATTACGACAAGCAGGACATAACGGATATTCTTGAAAAAAGCGAGCTTACCGACGATGATTACGAATTACTGTACTCGCAGACAGGATTAACTAAGATCGGGATTGACAGAGCGCTTGAACGCGGCGCGTCCGGCAAAAGGCGCATAATGGAAATTCAGGAAGATTTCTTTGAAGAGCGCGCAACCCAAAAAAGTCAGTTTGCACCCTTTGTATGCACCGATTACGCCGATAAACCCGCTATGCCTATATACCTTGAAAAGGGCGATATTATCATTACTTCCTCCACTCACATATCGGGCGTGCGCATAGGACACGCAGGACTTGTAGCCGACGGAGATATGAATACCGTTCTGGAGGCGAACGCCTACGGCACTTTCAGCAAACAGAGTTCCGCGTCCGAATTTTTCCGCAGAATCAATTTTATGGTTTTCAGAGTCAGCGACCAGACCGCCGACCGCGATACGGTTGAAAAGATCGTTGACTATACCGAGGAAAATCTTTTGGGAATACCTTACGAGGGGCTTGCGGGAATATTTACCGACAAAAATAAAATAGATAAGACGCAGTGTGCGCACCTGATATGGTACGCCTTCAATCAATTCGGAATAGATCTGGACAGCAACGGCGGAATTTTGGTTACACCGTACGATATGTCCCATTCGCCGCATCTCGAACTCGTGCAGGTATTCGGGTTCGATCCCGAAACATTGTGGTAATAGACGATAAGCCCGCTTTCTTCGCATTCGAAGAAAGCGGGCTTAATTAATTTATCTTCGTTTATTGTTTATAATTTCAAGCGCGGCTTCGTCTATCAAAGTTATTTTTTCCTCTTTGGCTATCTGCACCATTTGCGTAAGCGCGGCTTTGAGGAATATTCGCGGAATTTTAATAAGCTTTTTGCAAGCGCCTTCGGTAAATTTAACTTCGGGATCGATACGCGCCGCCGCGTAGATCACAGACGTTAAATCCCCCTCCTTTGCGGGAATCTCTTCCGAGACCGGCTTTACGAATTTCGAATACCAAAAATGCGTGCTGTCCCTGTAACCGTAATCGACGGGAACGCGGGGAAAATTCCTTGCCGATACTCCGTTTATAATCGCGTCGTGATATTTGGGCTTCATATATATTTTATCTATCTTCAAGATGAAATGAGCGCCGAACTTACTCGTTATCCCGTTAAAATTTCTGTAAGGCGGCTGGTATCCTTCAAGGTTTCCCGCTCTGTCCTCAAAGGCGTTTTCAAGACTGTCATCCCAGGTACATTCGAATACCTGATAAGCTTCATCCACAATATTCGGTCTGTCCTTATCGGACGGATCGGGGATTAAAGTGAACAAGCAATTTTTCATCTTTCCCTCGGTGGTATCGCCGGGGAAACCCAATCTTACCGCTTCTTTAAAATATTTTCTTTCGTCGGTTATAAAATTCAAAGAGCACTTTTTTGTGCGCAAAAGATTTTGCGCGGTATTGGAATTATTGCGGCATTGAAGTATCATTGCGTAATAATCTTTACCCGCGATATAGTATGGGAAACAGAGAGAATAAGCCCCCAAATTGGTTTTACCGCTTTGAGATACTGTCCCTACCATAATTGTCGGCATAGGATAAAACGCGGACGTCTGATAAAAATTGTCGACAATGCGCAATTCTTTGAAATCGTTCATATTACCACCTCTCTAATCGATTATATACTCTTAAGGATACGCTGTCAACGCACGGAAATAGAATTGACAAACGAATATCCGAATGATATAATCCATATAAATATTATATTAATGTAATATTTTAAATATCGGGGAAAGTGCAAAAAATTCAATTTGAAATAATCTAAGGAGAATTTTGTATGGACGAAAAAGAAACAAAATCCAAAAAAACGGCCAAGTCAACTTCCGACGCTTCCAAGACAGAAACAAAGTCTAAAGCCCAGACGGAAAAGAAAACGGCGGCCGCGGCATCCTCCGCAAAGTCAAAGCCCGCAGCGCCTAAGGCCACTAAGGACAAGACCGCAGAAATAGCAATACCCGCGGAAAAGAAAAAGACGGTGGCAAAAAAATCCGAAACCGCCAAAGAGTCTAAAACGACCGCGCAAAAGGCAGCCGCGCCCGTTAAAGAAGAAGTTGCGGCGACAAAGGAAACAAAACCCGTAAAAGAACAAAAAACGAACGAGGATAAAAAGAACGCGCCTAAAAAGAGCGTTATCGAAAAAATCAAGTCTTTCGCCTCAACAAAAAAAGGTAAGATCCGCATTATAATTACGGCGGCTGTTTCTTTGCTTCTGGTGGTTGCAATTATTTTGGGCGTTGTTCTCGGCACTAAATCCTGTTCTAATAACAACAGCGGCAACAACGGTGGCAACACAGGCGAAAACCCCGGAGGAGATATCGGCGATAACGGCGACATAGTTATTCCCAAGCCCAACAACCCCAACTACACCGAGGGCGATCTTAAACCGGGCGATCCCTACTATGAAGTTTCTACCGGTATCGAACACTATTTTAATCCCGGCGAATTGCCTAAATACGAATACGACACCGATAAAAAGACAAACACAATCGTCGGCTATTCGGCTCAGCAGATAGGAACGGTTGAAAGAAAAATCCCGACAAAGACCAGAGACGAAGGCCTGGGCGCATATCCTAAATTCGGATACACCCTCTCCACCGTTATAGGCAGCGATGACGACAAAATAGCCGCAAGAAACGCGCTTATTGCCGAATCCAGCTATCTTACGGCAACCGGAACCTGGAATGCAGGCGGCGGAAATTATACCTGGATGGATAAAGACGGATTCCTTTACAGCGGCACAACCGCAGAGCCCGTGCCCACTTTAGACAAATTCGAAAAGCACAGACGGCTTTACAAGCATTCCGCTTCACAGGGACTCTATTTCGGCGACGTCGATCCCGCAGAACCCGGCATTATTAAGGAAGTAACCATGCGTCCCCGCGGATACAACGGTTACGGAGTTACAGGCGTGTATGCCCCCGCAGGCGAAGTAATAAAAATTCAGATAAGCGAAGCCGATATGAACGCAACCGGCGGTTTGGAAATTCATATCGGTCAGGCGCTCTATAACGGTAAAGCAAACAACATCTGGACGGCAAAAGGACAGATGCAGCGTATCCCTCACCTTTTGAACACAATGAAGATAAACAAGAATACGGCGGTGTTGGAGAACGGAGTTTATACCGCTTACGTAGGTTCGTTTATCGGCGGTCCAATATATATCCGCAATAAAAGCGTAACTTTCACCGCAACTATTTCGGGCGGCGTTACATACTCGCACTTCATATTGGGATATACAACGAGGGAAGAATTCGAAGCAAATGCACAATCTTCCACTCCTTACTTCGACCTCGAAGTTTGGCACAACGGCGTACTGCATTCAGGCCCCAAGATTAACGCTAAAAATTTCTCCTATGATGACATATATAAAGTAGCGGTGCTTTGGGACAAAGTTGCCTCAGTTACGACAACCGGCTCATCGCAGGGTATTGTATTCCTTTACGAACCGTTTGTAGCTGCAGGCGCGGCGGTTGCATTCCCCGGACAGGGCTCCGTAAACTGTCCCTCCGGCTGGATGAGCTCTGCGCTTAATTATAACTCCATAGTTTCTTCTGGCGCTTGGGGTAACTTCCACGAGTATCATCACAACTTCCAGGGTTACGGCGTAGGCAACGGCGGCGAAGTAACCAACAACGGAATGACGCTTGTATCATACGCGCTTTTCACAAAAATATCCGCAAACAGAGGTATTTCAAGTTACGGCGCGGCAGGCCTCGGCGGTTGGAACAACTACACCAGCGCGACGCTTGCGCTTGAAGAAGTGCTTAAAATAAGGAGACCGAGTGAAAATCCTTCGAACGGCAATCAGGGCCTTGCGCTCTATGCAACGCTCTTACACAACTTCGGCCCCGACAACTACATTCAGGCTAAGTATAGACAACAAATCGGAAAATACGGACAAACTTATACCGGATATTTAAGAGCCTGGCAGGAAATAACTCATAACGATATGACATATTACTTTAAGGATTTGCTTAAAGGCATAGACGACTCCGTTGCAGAAAATTGGGGTAATCCCGAATACCCTATGTTTGTTCCAGTATCGTCCGTATATCAAACGGGAAGAAGCTACAATTACGATGGTCAAAAGAAGTATATAAACACTATGCAACCGTACGTGATCCCTTTCGGAAAGGATTTCAATATCGATCTGAGCAAATATTCCTCTCCCAACGGACAGTATGCAAGCGGAAGCGTGGTCATACCCGAGGAATTCAACTACACTATAAAAAGCATTTCACAACCCGAACACGGCTCTATAGAGCAGATTGACGATTACAACTTCATTTACCATCCGGACACAAATAACCTCGGTTCGGGAGAAATAATCGCAACTCTTTCAATCACTAAGAACGACAATGCGTTTACAGTAGAGGACGTCGACCTTGTGCTTCAATTCGAACAATCGCACGAGACCAATAAGACGACGCTTACAAGAAAGACTTATACCTATTCAGCCGACAATATGTATACGGATGCACAGACGGCTTATGAAAGCGGATATGAAGGTTATACTGAAGTTATCGAGGAAGATCATTTCAACCCCACCCAGAACTGTAATACCGACATATGGTATTATCCCGATAACGACGCAACGCACGATAAGTACCCCAATGCCCCCGACAAGTATTTCGTAAAAGACAACACTATCAACGAACTTCACGGCAAATTGTATTTCGAGGACGCGGGCAAGTACCGTATTTATCTGCGCGGAAGAATGAACTGCGCAATGTATTATTCCGTTGACGACGGCAAAACATACACACTTGGCGCCACCATTAAAGATAGTTCGGTGATAGGCAATAGCGCGCAGTTCCGTCTCAACGACGACAAAACTTACGTAGATCTCGAACTTGAAGAACATTCCTGGGTATACTTCAAAGAAGTACTTATAGTACAGTCTTCGCCTACAGTCAGCTATATCGGCCTCGGTACGGCAAAATGGACGGAACCGATGTTCACTATGACGGTTGACGAAAACGGAGTTACTCATTACTTTGACTATCAGGGCAACGAGGTTACGGAAGAAGAAGCCAACAACGCAGAACTCATACCTCCTACCAAGGCTAATTACGTAAACGCGTACAGACACGATTATGAGTTCCCATCGAACGCCGACTTCACTACAGATTATTTCTACACAAGGAAATATAACTATACCTATAATGATCTTAAAGTGTTCGATGAAAAACAGACGTGTATCGAGTCGCAGTATCAACCTTGGGACAGTTCGTCATCTTTTTCAATAGATAATCTTTTTGATGATGATGATAATACTTTTATCCACACAAATAAAACAAGTATTTCAGAAAATAACCCGTTTATAGCTACAGTTAAACTCGATAATCCCGTAACCGCAAACCGTCTGGTATTCCACGGTTCGGCAGTAAAATCGAATTACAGCACCTATCTTCCCAAAGCCTTTAAGATTTGGGTAAGCGAGGACGGTGAAAACTGGACGCAGGTTTATGAAACTGCAGGATCTAAGCTCGGCAAATTACAGGTTGTCGCCGACTTTGACGAATACCATACGTTCAGTTACTATAAAGTCGAAGTTACGGATACTCATTCCACAGGCTATCAGAAATACTTGTGTCTTAACAAAATCGAGTTATCGTCAATACTGACTATCCCCAACGGTAATGACATATGCCCCGACAACTCGATGTTCAAATATGCAGGGAATTGGAAGGGCGAGCAAGCGTTCTCCACGTTCGGACATATTTATATCGGACAAAAGGGCGCGACAATGTCGTTTGACTTTACGGGTACAAGAGTCGGTTTCATATCGCCGTCTGAATTCGGAAGAAACTTCGAAGTCTATATCGACGGAAAGAAAGCGGATTCCATTGAGCTTAAAGAGGATAACGGAATTTACTCCGTATCATACATGTCTCAAAAGCTTGCGGAAGGCACCCACCGCGTTGAAATAAGATGCACGGGCGAAGCAAACATAGACTCAATACTCACTTATGCTTGATAAATGTTTATCATAAAAAATAAGTAAATAAATGCGCGGTTGCATATGCAACCGCGCATTTTCTATTTATAGATATATGAAATCCGTTAGCTATTAGGATAGTTATTTATTTAAAATATAACCATTTTAAAAAGAAGTAATCTTAAGAAGAACTAAATTTGCTTAAAAGTCTATTAAACCGAGTAGATAATCTGCGCTTACTTGAAAATATTCCGAAATCAAAAAAATATTTTCGGCCGTCGGCTGTATCTTCCCGTTGGACCAATCGGAGATACTTGTTGCCGAGACTCCTATTTTCTTGGCCAGTTCTCTTTTCGATACGTTATTGTCTTTAATTAATTCGTTTAACCTGACGGCAAATTTATTTTTCATAATTAAATTGTAAGGTAAAGTTTACAAGAAATGCTTTGCGTAAGGTATGTATTACGCACCTGCAAAAATCTTATATATCCAAATTTTCTTCCGCAAACAACGGACTATTTAAAAATTCGCTTACAGACATACCAAACCCGTTAGCTATTAGAATAGTAGTTGATAATAAATTATCTTTAACTGTTTCGTGCATAATATTTTTCAACGTTGAATGAGAAACACCGCTTTCCATAGCAAGTTTATATCTGGTCATATTATTAACTTTCAAAAGCTCCTCAATTCTCAAAACCAAAGCGTGATTAACGTTATTCACAAGCTGCCTTCCTTTATTGTTGTGGGCAACTATAATTTTATTATTAATTTTTACATCTTTATGGTTGCATATAACCATAATTAATGCTATAATTGTTGTTGTGAAAAATATTTGTTGTTGCACAGGGCATCGTCCTAAAAGTTTTCCTTATCCGTACGGAAAGGATGAAATTAAACATAAAGTTTATTTAAATCAACTTCGGCAATTATTTTATTTAATGTAAAAAGGCAAAGAACTTAATAATCTCTACTTTTTATAGTTTGCACAGCACAGCTCATCATAAACGGTTTACAATTATATTAAGTAAAATTTTTAATTGACATAATATTCTTATTTTGCTAAAATAGAAATCGCCAAATCAAAACGAATAAATTTTTCCCGTGCGAGCATAGTTATTGGTAGAACTATACTCGAAATCGTTGCTTTATTTCTCGTACGGGAAGTTAAGTTTTGGTTTGGCGACTAACGACGAACGGTATAATCTACGGTGTCGTTCTTCGTTATGGGAACGGCACTTTTTTAATTAGTAGTTCTGTCGTCCGTTCTGCCAAGCAGATAATCGACAGATACATCAAAAAAGTCCGCTACAATGATCAAATCGTCAATAAGCGGTATACAGTTTAATTTGATCCATTGCGCAATATTATTACGATGTATATGAATTCTTTGCGAAAGTTCGTAGACAGTAAAAATATTTTTTTCCTTTTGCAATTTAATTAGACGTTCCTTAAATTGAATAGGGTGCTTGGATTTTTCAAAATGTTCGTTATCTGTATTCCCAATAAGATATTCAACTGATATGTTAAAATAATCGGCAATTATTATTAAAGAAGAAGTTTTGGGGATAATTCCGTAGTTATACGCATTAGAATAAGTAGTGTTACTTATCCCTATTATTTTAGCTCTTTTAGATTTGTTTTTTTCGTCCAACTCATCCGCTAATTCAACAAATCTGTTTTGAAAATTTTTAGATATAGCCATTTAATAATACCATTTTTAATTTCTGCCAATTAGACAATTAAATGCGTAAATTGTCAGTAAAAATATGGTATTAAATTTTTATAGTTAATTAGACAATATTAAGCTTATATTGTCTAATGTTAAAGGTAAAATATGAAAATTTGTTGTTGTACAGGACATCGTCCTAAAAGTTTTCCTTATCCGTACGGAAAGGACATAATTAAACATAAAGCTTATTTAAAGCGACTGAGGCAAACAATTTTGTTTATCATAAACGAATACGGTGTTACTCACTTTATTTCCGGTATGGCAGTAGGCTTCGATATGGACTTTGCGGAAACTGTATTAAATTTGCGCGACGAGGAGCGTTACCTCATTACTTTGGAGTGTGCTATTCCCTGCTACGATCAGACGCTTAAATGGTCTAAACCGGATAAATCGCGTTATGACGGTTTACTTAGGCGCACCGACCGATTTATCGTTATTTCCGATCAATACACTCCGGAATGTATGTTTAAACGCAACCGTTATATGGTAGACAAAAGCGACGTGATCATTGCTTTTTTTAACGGCGTTAAAAAAGGCGGTACGTGGTACACTGTCGACTATGCTATGAAAAAGAATAAAATTATAAAATTCATCGATTTTTGAAACATGCAAACAAACAAGTCCGAACGAAATCGTTCGGACTTGTTTGTTCTTAAACTGCGCCATTTCTTATTAAAATTAAAACCCAAATCAATAGTTCGATTTGGGTTTTAATTGGTGCACCGTAAGGAATTCGAATCCCTAGCCTTCGGTTCCGTAGACCGACGCTCTATCCAGTTGAGCTAACGGTGCATTTGATTTTATGCGTTAAAAAGCGTACAGATTTAAACTTGATCCATTGCAATAACTATTGCATTTACCATAATCTACTCTCTTTTAACAGCGTAATTATTATATGAAATATAACTTGTTTTGTCAAACGTTTTATTTAATTATATTAAATTTTTTAACTAAGCTTGCATTTTATGTAACAACGTTCTTGCAGTGCTCATAATTTTATGATATAATTAATATTATTATTTTTTCAAGACCGCTGACGGGAGGTTTAACTTTTGATAAAAGCTCTGTTACTCAAACTTAAAGAATCGTCTATCTCCGTTTTGCCGGTCGCGTTGATAGTACTTATAATATCCTTTACTCCGCTTATCGACTTAAACGGCACGGAAACGGCGGCCTTTGCCGTATCCGCCGTTATGCTCATAATAGGCATAGGTCTCTTTAATCTCGGTGCAGATCTTGCAATGACGCCTATGGGCGAACACGTCGGCTCGGGACTTACCAAATCAAAAAAATTACTTATTCTCATATCCGTATGTTTTCTTATGGGCTTGCTTATTACGGTAGCCGAACCCGACCTCTCCGTTCTTGCGGGACAGGTCAAAGCGGTTATGAACAGCACCGTCCTGATTGTCACCGTAGGCGTGGGTGTAGGAATATTTTTGGTCATTGCCGTACTTAAAATAGTTTTCAGGCTAAACCTTTCTATGCTTTTAATGTTCTTCTATATGCTGCTGTTTGCGCTTTGCGCGATCCTCATACAGGAAGGCAAATTTTCGTTCCTCTCCCTTTCGTTCGATTCGGGCGGGGTAACGACAGGCCCTATAACAGTGCCTTTTATAATGGCGCTGGGCGTAGGTATAGCAACAACTATAGGCGGCCGTAACTCCAATGAAAACAGTTTCGGGCTAATAGCCTTGTGTTCGATAGGCCCTATGATTGCCGTAATGGTGCTTTCTATGACGGCGAACGGCGAAATGCCCCCCGAAGTTTTGGACGAACTGGCCGCATACGCTACGGTAGAGGCAAGCCTCAAAGAAATAGGACACATAATTTTATCCAATATCAAAAACGTAGGGCTTGCGCTCGGACTTGTCGTAGCTTTCTTCTTCATACTGCAATTTACTATTTTAAAGCTCCCCAAAAGCAAACTTTTACAGATAGGCATAGGCATAATTTATACTTTCTTCGGGCTCATAATATTTTTGACCGCCGTCGAAGTAGGGTTTATGCCCGTCGGCTTCAAAATAGGTCAATGTATCTCCAAGCTTCACCCCGCCGTTCTCGTAACGTTCGGTCTCATACTCGGTATGGTAGTCGTCTTGGCAGAGCCCGCAGTACACGTTTTAAACAAGCAGGTAGAAGAAATAACGGGCGGCGGCGTAAAAAAGATAGAAATGCTCCTTGCGCTTTCCATTGCAGTCGGAGTTTCTATTGCACTCTCCATTGTAAGAATGATTTTCGGGTTCTCCATTCTCTATTATCTTATACCGGGATATATGATTTCGCTTGGGCTGAGTTTCTTTGTACCGAGAATTTACACCGCGATCGCGTTCGACTCCGGCGGGGTTGCGAGCGGCCCCCTGACTTCAAGCTTCATACTTCCGCTTGTAGTGGGAGCTTGCATAACTTTGAACGGCGGTTCGGCGGCAAATATTATGACCGACGCTTTCGGCGTAGTCGCAATGGTTGCAATGACACCCTTGATTACAATTCAGGCGCTCGGTTTCAAAGCCGTAATGTCCGCAAAGGTGCGTTCGAAGATAACGATGAAACGCATTCTTTCCGCAGACGACGAGCAGATTATTTATTTTAAATAGGTGAGCTATGTCCGATAAAAAAATATCGGATCGCAAAGAAAAAGCGATCCTCCTGAAAAAAGAACTGCGGCAGCGCGTAGCGCAAAAGCTTCGCCCCGTCTCCAACACAGTAACCTCCAACAAGCTTAAACTGCTTGTTACCGTTGTCGGCAGAAAAAAAGCGGAGTATTACCTCGATCTTTTGCAGTCTTTCGACGTAAATATGCAAATGGTTGCGCTTGCTCACGGCACGGCAAATGCCAAAATGTTGGATTTGCTCGGTCTGACAGACTCTGAAAAGGCGGTAATTTTCAGCGTCATACAGGAAAATAAAGTTCCGGACGCAATGCATCTTCTCGAAGAAAAATTCAACACCATAAAGGACGGAAAGGGCGTTTCCTGCACGCTGCCTATATCGAGCCTTATAGGCGCCCTGATCTATGGTTTTTTAAGCAACAACAGAATGGCCGTCAAGGAGGAAAACAAGCAATGAGCGACGTAAGATACGAGATGATATTATGTATAGTAAACACGGGTTTTTCGGAGACGGTTATGGATGCCGCCAAGGAAGTGGGCGCGCGCGGCGGTACGGTAATTCACGCTCGCGGCACGGCTAACAAAGAGGCCGAACAATTCTTTCACATAACCATTCAGCCCGACAAAGAGATCGTAATGATATTGGTACCCGCGGATATCAAGGATAAAGTTTTACACGCGCTGTATCAGCACGCGGGATTAAAGACCGAAGGTCAGGGCATAGCCTTCTCATTACCCGTAGACGACGTCGTAGGTATAAACGCCGCGCCTGCCGTTTCCCCAGTCCGGGAAACTGAAAACGAGGCGGACGATAAAAAAGATTAAAAACAAAAAGCAAGCCCGATATTTTTATTTAATAAAATATCGGGCTTTAATTATTTGCTCTATATAAATAAGCAAACAACTTTTGATTATTGACGGTTTGAATTGCTCTTTACCTTCATCAGACGCACGACTGCAGCGCGTTCGTTTTCATCCAACTTTGATTTTATATAAGCTATCGTCTCTTCGAGTTGCGGAATCATTACGTATTCCAAAGCGTTGACGCGGCGCTTATTTCTCTCTATTTCGGCGGCGAGCATTCTCGTCGTTTTTTCCGTCTCGGCCAGTTCCAACATCTTAGGTATCAACACCGCCGCGCGTTCGACCGAATAGTCGGCCTCGCTTGTAATTTCCGAATAGGCATAGGGCAGACCGTCGGATCTCTTAATACTGTCGGCCTTTACGGACGGCACTTCCACCCCCATAACGCTCCCAGTTGCGCATTCGGCATAAACGGATACGGACGGCATAGCAAAGGCCGCCTCCGCCTGATAAGAGGGCGTGACCGAGCGGGCTGCGGAAAACTGCTTCAACGTTTCGCTTATTTCCCGTTCGACTTCCTCTCTCAGCCGCTTGTTTTCCCTTATGATTATGGAAAACCGCCTGATCATCTCGTCCGATTTATCTTTTAATAATTTATGTCCCCTCCTTGCCGTATCGAGTCTTGCTTTAAGCTTTTTCATCTCCATACGCGTAGGGTTCACGTTTAGTCTCGCCATATCGCCCTTTCCGTTATTCGCCCAGATATTTGTCTATGAGCGTCTGCTTAATTCTCTTCAATTCGCTTCTAGGAAGTATTTTCAAAAGTTCCCAACCTATATCGAGAGTCTCCTCCACCGAACGGTCGGCGTCGAAGCCCTGATTCAGATATATTTTTTCAAACTCTTCTGCAAACTTTGCATAGAGTTTATCGGTATCCGAAAGCGCGGCCTCGCCGAGAATCGCAGCAAGTTCCTTGCTCTCCTTTCCGCTTGCATATGCCGAGAAAAGCTGGTTCATTGTGCCCGCATGATCTTCGCGCGTCTTGCCTTCGCCTATTCCCTTATCTTTAAGACGGGAAAGCGAGGGTAAAACGTCTATGGGAGGATTAATACCCTTTTTGTAAAGATCGCGTGAAAGAATTATCTGTCCTTCCGTAATGTAGCCCGTAAGATCGGGTATGGGGTGAGTTTTATCGTCCTCCGGCATAGTCAGAATGGGTATCTGAGTGATTGAACCTTCCGAGCCCTTTATTCTGCCAGCACGCTCGTATAACGTAGCGAGATTGGTGTACAGATAACCGGGATAACCTCTTCTGCCGGGCACTTCGCGGCGTGCGGCGGAGACCTCTCTCAACGCTTCCGCATAATTTGTTATATCGGTCATAATTACCAAAACGTGCATACCGCATTCGAAAGCCAGGTATTCCGCACATGTAAGCGCCATACGGGGAGTAGCGATACGCTCGACCGCAGGATCGTTTGCAAGATTGGTGAATAGAACGGTTCTCTCTATCGCGCCCGTGCGCTTGAAGTCGTCCACGAAGAATTGCGCTTCCTCAAACGTAATTCCTATTGCGGCGAATACTACCGCAAACTTGTTATCGCTTCCCTTAACTTTAGCCTGTCTCGCTATCTGCGCGGCAAGCTCCGCGTGAGGCAAACCGCTCATAGAAAATACGGGCAGCTTTTGTCCCCTGACAAGCGTATTCAAACCGTCGATTGCCGAAACGCCCGTCTGTATAAATTCGTCGGGATAATCTCTCGCCGCGGGATTTATCGGTTCGCCGTTGATGTCCATAATCTTTTCGGGAATAACGGGGGCGCCGCCGTCGCGCGGATTGCCCATTCCGTCAAAAACCCTTCCAAGCATTTCTTTGGACACGGCAAGCTGTTGTCCGTGCCCCGTAAACCTTGCCTTTGCGGAGGCAATATGCAACCCTTGAGAATTTTCAAAGAGCTGAACTACGGCCTTATCACGGTTAACTTCAAGCACCTTGCCGTGTCTTATTTCTCCGTTTGAACAAACCACGTCGACAAGTTCGTCGTACTTTACTCCCTCGACGCCCTCGACAAGCATAAGGGGGCCGACAACTTCACGTATAGTCTTATATTCTTTAAACATCGCCTTCACCCCTTGCAAGAGCCTTCAATTCGGTATTTATTATGCCGGAAATCGCATCGAACTCAGCCAAATTGTCTTCCGTTATATACTTTGCACGGCCGATTTTTTCCTTACATGAGCAGGAAAGCACGGCGTTTATATCCGCGTAATTTTCTATAGCTTCCCTCGCGCGTTCGTCAAATTCGCATATCAGTCGGAGCATAAGGCACTGCTTCTTTATCGACGAATAGGTGTCCACGTCGTCGAAAGCATTCTGATGCAGGTAATCTTCACGGATAATTTTTGCCGTCTCCATAGTCAGTCTGTCCCTTGACGACAGCGCGTCCACGCCTACAAGTCTCACTATTTCATCGAGAGCCGCCTCTTCCTGCAATACGCGCATTATAAAACCGCGGTATCTAAAAAACTCCGAACCGATATTTTCGTCAAACCAGTTCTTCATCTTGTCAGCATATAAGGAATAGCTTATAAGCCAGTCGATAGCGGGGAAATGACGCTTGTACGCAAGCGAAGCGGACAACCCCCAGAATACTTTTACTATTCTCAAAGTGGCCTGAGAGACGGGCTCGGACAAGTCTCCGCCGGGAGGTGAAACAGCGCCTATTGCGGTAACAGAACCTCTCCTTTCCTCTTTGCCGAGGATTTTAACGATGCCTGCGCGCTCGTAGAACTCCGCAAGACGGCTTGCAAGATATGCGGGATAACCCTCGTCTCCGGGCATTTCTTCAAGACGCCCGCTCATCTCGCGCAGAGCTTCCGCCCAGCGCGACGTACTGTCCGCCATTATAGCGACGTTGTATCCCATATCGCGGAAATACTCCGCAATGGTAATGCCGGTATAGATAGAGGCTTCACGCGCGGCAACGGGCATATCGGAAGTATTTGCTATCAGCACCGTTCTCTTCATAATCGGTTCACCGCTCTTTGGATCCTTCAAAGCGGGAAATTCGTTGAGAACGTCGGTCATCTCGTTTCCGCGCTCTCCGCAACCGATGTACACTATAATATCCGCGTCCGCCCACTTTGCAAGCTGGTGCTGGACGACAGTTTTACCGCTTCCGAAAGGTCCGGGCACTGCGGCAACGCCTCCCCTTGAAATGGGGAACAGCGTATCTATTACCCTCTGTCCCGTGATCATAGGAGTTTCGGGCGAAAGTTTTTCCTTATAAGGCCTGCCCTTTCTTACGGGCCATTTTCTTAACATACATACGGGCTTGTCCCCGTTTGCCGTGCGTATGACGGCAACGGTCTCCTCTATAGTGAACTCCCCGCTCTCTATGGAAACGATTTCACCGTTAATTCCGTTGGGAACCATAATTCTGTGATCGATAAGTTCGGTCTCTTTGACCGAGCCTAAAACGTCCCCCTCGGAAACTTTTTCGCCGGGTTTAACGCAGGGAATAAAATTCCACTTTTTTTGACGGTCGAGGTTATTTACGGTAACCCCGCGGGAAATTCTGGAACCGTACTTTTCGCAGAGCGAAATCAGCGGTCTTTGAATACCGTCGAAAATACCCGACATAAGACCGGGCGCAAGTTCGGCCGAAAGAGGTTCCCCCGTGGAAACAACGTCTTCGCCCGGACCGAGCCCCGCCGTTTCCTCGTAAACCTGTATGGAGGCCATTTCCCCCCTGAGTTCTATTATTTCGCCGATGAGTCCCTTATCCGAAACTTTCACGACGTCGAACATCTTAGAATCGGCCATACCCTCCGCAATGATCAGGGGGCCTGAAATTTTAACTGTCTTTCCCATAAAATTATCCTTGCTTGCGGTGAAAAGTTCACCTATCAGTTATTGAAAAGTATATCCACGCCCAGCGCGCGCTCCATAGCGCGTTTGAGCGTTTCCGTCCCGTAACCCGTGGAACCGTTTTTTGACGGCACGGACAATATTACGGGATACGGTTCTTCATCGAATCTCTTTAAAAATGTTTCAAGCGGCCTTGCAAGCTCTTCCGTAATAAATATGACCTTGTAGTCCTTTGCCGCTTTTCTTATTATTTCCCTGGCGCGCTCTTCGTTTTCGGCGGGAAACGCCGCAACGCCTGCGGCCTTGAATACGGTAATGCTTTCACCGTCGCCGACGATAGCTATTTTACCCTGCATCTTTTCCCCTCCTATACGGCTCTGAGCCGCTTTCTTATCTCGGATTCGGAAAGCCCTGCCAAGAGACACACGAAAATTATCCTCAAATTGCCGTTCTCCGCCCGTCTTCTCAACACGTAATAAATAAAGGGCTCCGCGGCTTTGAGTTCATATCTTCTCTCCGCGAGTACATCCGTTTCAAGATTATCTATATTCTTTTCCGCGTCGGTAAGAGGCCTGCCTTCCGACCTCGCCCGCACGCATTCCTTGACGAAATCCCCGTAAGGAGTTTTTTCGAACAGTTCGATCGCCTTTGAACCGTCCTCGGCAAACAACGCCTCTATCTGCTCGCTTTTAATTTTGCCTACCGCGAGAGAATTTTTGAGCGCCGCTTCCACGGTCGCCGAACGAAACGCCGACAGTATGTCGGTCATATCGGCCTTTTTTATCACAAGTTTTTTCAAAAAAGCATTTCGCTTACAGGCGGAAAGCAAATATCTATATTTGGCGCGCTCGAACAATACGCCGATATCCGCGCCCGAAACCTCGCCGCCGTTCTCTGCTGTAAATAATTTTACGGCCTCCTCGCAGGTCTCTTTCAATTCTTTGTAGAGGGGAGTAAAATCGCCTGACTCAACGCAATCGAAAATGACTTCCGATGACACAAGTCCGTCGGGAGCCAGCATTTTGGCGGCATCCGCTCCCGTAAACTTAGCCTTTATTAAGGCCTTGGCATTATGAAAATCCCTCGGCGCGGAAAAATAAGCTTTCTCCGCAACTGACGGCGCGTACTCGCGCACAAAATCGTTGAGTTCGGTCTCGTCAGAAATAAGCAGATTTTCGTATTCGTAAACCGAATGCGCGGAAGCGCCCCTTCCGAACCCGCCGTCAATCAAAAATCTGAACGCCTCATCCGCGGACATCGAACACATCTTGATTAACTTAGGTCCGAGCAGAGCCGTCTCCCTGACGGCAATTATTCCGTTTGTGTAAACTACGTCCTTTGCCATACTCAACCCGCAAACAGCCCGACCGCTATATCGGATATATTCTGTTCCCTGTCCGCCTCCAACAACGCCCGAAAGGACGTGTCCTTGTCCGAAGTCTTGCCTCTCAAAACGAACCCGCCGCCGATGTCTTCCCTATTATTACAAACCGTCAAACCGAGTTTTTTAACTATTTCCAGTTTCTTAACTCCGTCACAATATTTGTATTCCTTGGAAAAAACTATTTCGTCGCCCTTTTCCGCATATTGGGACAAGAGCTTCTCCGCCAATTTTAGCGAAGTCTTTTCGTCCATTTCCGAGAGCAGTTTAAGCGCCTCAGAATACACGGCTTCGAGAACCCTGCGTTTTTCCGCAAGCTCAATTTTGGCGCAATCCAAACGTGCGGAAGCCGCGCGGCCTTCGGTTATCGCCTTTACGCGCATATCCGCTTCCGCCCTTGCTCCCGCCTTATCGCGTTCGGCTCTGAGTTCGGCTTCCTTTACGGCCGCGTCAGCTCTCTTTTCCGCCTCGGCAATTATGGCCGACGCCTCATTCTGAGCGTCGGTAATTATTCTTTCGACAATATCTTCCTTACTCATAATATTAAGCTACGAGCATTATTGAAATAATAAGTCCGAGAATTGCGTAGAACTCGATCATTGCGGGGTAAATTATAAGTTTACCGCCCAAAGAATCCTGCTTGCCTACCGCATAGATACAGTTCACGGCAGACTTGCCCTGGAATATGCCCGTTACAAGTCCGGAAATTGCCATAGGCAACACCGCGCCGAACATCATCCAACCGGCCTCCGCCGTCTCTATAGCCGCAACGTTACCCGAAGCGATAATACCGATAATGAACCCGTAAATACCCTGCGTTGCGGGAAGCAGAACGAGTACCAGCACTTTACCGAATTTTTTGGGGTTTTCTCCCAAAACGCCGGCAGCCGCGCTGCCCGTCTTGTAGAGACCCAAAGCGGAGCCAACCCCGCATAAAAGTACGCAAAGCGCAATACCCATAATGCCTATAACCGATCCCGTTGTCATAAAAAACCTCCGTTTGTTGTTACTTTTTCAAGTTTTATAAATTTATGATTACTGCCGAGCGGGGCAAAAAGCTCGCCCTCGCCCTCAAAAAATCTTCCGTAAAATTCAACGTACTGTAACCTTGCGTCGTGTATATACGCGCCTAAAAGACCTATCGCAAGATTGAAAGTGTGTCCCACTATGAGAAGTATCACGCCCAAAATTATTAGCGCGGGGTTGCCGCTCATTAAAAATCCCGTACTGCCGTTCATTCCCGTCACTGCATAACCCGATATGATCTGCGCTATGACCGCGCCCGAAAGCATAAGTCCGTATAACCTTGCGTAACTGAGAATATCGGAAGCATAGTTTATTATGCCGTAAGCCGCGCCGAAGCCCTTTGTAAACTTACCCAAAAGTTTTTCCTTTCTCCCTGCGGTCAGCATAGCGACGACAAGCATAGCTCCCGCCGTAATACCGCCGACGTAGGCAAGCATAGGCATTTCGGCTTCGTCTATAAGCCCCGCAATCGCAAGGCCTACGCCTATCGAAAATACCGCCCATACGAGGCCCTCGAATATTCCGTCCCAGAACTGTCCGCGGCGCATACATTGAACGGCGCGGCAAATATATCCGACCATCAGATGACACACGCCCACTTCGAGACTTATCAAAAGTACCGACGGCACTTGTATACCCATAAGACTCCAACGGCTGCGTTGCGCGTCGGGAATTATTGAGCTTGCAAACATAGGTATCCCGAATATCGAGTTGAATAAAAATCCCCAGATAATCGCAAATATGCCGCCTATCGCAAACACGCCCGCAAGTCTTTTTAAACCTCCGTCCTCTCCGCGCTTTTTAAAATAGACGAATCCGCCGCCCAGGAACATTATGGCGCCGTAGCCGACGTCCCCCATTATAAAACCGAGGAACAGGCTGTAAAAAAAGGCCATAACCGCATTCGGATCGAATTCCCGCGCGTTGACGGGCGAATACATATTGGTTATAGTTTCAAAGTTTTCCACTACTTTATTGTTTTTATAGAGCGTGGGCGGCATTTCGTCCTCGCCGGGATCGGAAAACTCGTAATACACAGCGGAAGAAACCTCGTCGAGAGCCCCGCCGACCGCCTGTTCCGCAGTCTTGGGCACATAGGCTTCCAACAAAAAGGTCGCGTCCGTTTTCAGCATCTTTCCGCCGGCATTGAGTTTTTCAAGCTCGAACAAAAGATAGTCGCAATATATTTTTAAAGTTTTGATTTCTTCGCCAAGCTCTTTAAATTCGTTAGCTATCTCTTTAAGTCTTGCCTTGGCTTCCTCTCTTTCCGCGCGGTATTTTTCGCAGAGCCCCGCGCCCGTCCCTTCCGAATAGGGACACTGCGCAAAGTTCAACGCGCCCAGCGCGTTATCACCTTCAAAAAATTTATGAAACGCGCAGGCGATAAGCGAATTGCCGTCCTCGACATTCAATACTTCGAAAGCAAACGGCTCGTCCGCGGACAGCGCGTTTAAATTTTCCGCTGCCGCAGATGAAATTACGCCCAGCCTCACCCTGACGCGCGACCTATCTCTGTAATCCGAAAAAGGCCTCAAAAGTTTTGAATATATCGTAGCGGAAGCCAAGTCCTCGCCGAGCTTGGATATGCGCCCCGTCAACATTTTTCTTTCGGCATCCAACGAAAAAATGCGCTCGGTAACCGCGTCCGCGCGCTCCTTGGAATATCCCGCCGACATAAACTCCGAATAAGTTACCGTAAACCCGTTTTTCAGATCGTCGGTCTTTATTTTATTTTCCTTGTTGTATTCGTCAATCCCGGCCTCGAGTATTTCCAGGGCTCTCTCCGTGCGCGCCGCCGCTTCGCTAAGCGCCGAACCGTCAAGTTCGAGCGGCACGGCATTTTCCGTACAGGTATGGCTCTTTATTTCGGCCGCGCCCGTACGCTGCAACGCGTTGAGGATTTCGTCCCTGTCGTACGACATGGCGACGAGATTGAGTTTTCGCATTTCAGCAACTGCCACGCACTATTCTCCCCGCTATTTCGGCCGCAACAGGTCCGGATTTTTTTATAAGAGCGTCGGCGTAAGCTCTGCTTTCCGCCGTCTTTTTTTCTATGGCAAGATCATACTGAGCTTCCGCGTCCTTAACGGCGTTGTTTACGGCCGTCTCGCGCATAATTTTACAGTCCGTGGCGCACTCCTTTGCAATGCGCGCGCACTTCTCCTCTGCCGCAGCGGAAATTTCCGTTGCCCTTTCCAAAGCCTTAGCCTTTATTTCCGAAGCCCTGTTTTCCGCCTCGGTTATCGACTGTATAATATCGTTCATATATCTTCCCAAAATGAATTGCGATTAAATCTAAAACATTTTACCATATAAAGGTAAATTTTGCAAGTACTTATCAGAAACTGTGCGTTATTTTACAATATTTTCATTTTTTCGACATACCCGCACCCAAATTAAACGGTTGGATTAAAGGCTGTGTGTTATTCACAAAAATTAGCCTAAAATGAAAATTTATTCACAAAAATGTATAAAAATAATTTCTATATAAAAACAGTTGATTTATTTTTATGCACGTGATATATTTTTAATCACAAAATGAAATTCAATAAAAGAGGTTAAAAATATGAAAAAAGCATTACTTTCCGTCGCAGCTTGCGCAATGTCCGCCGCCTGTCTTATTTCCGCTTCCGCCTGTTCGGGCAACAGCGGCGCCAAATTGAAGGTCATAGACATAGAACTGACAAGCGAAGAGTACGCTTTTGCCGTTTCCAAGAACAACGGAGAGCTCTTAGATCAGATAAATGGATTTTTAGCCGAATGGAAGAACGACGGCTCGCTTGACGCTCTTATAAACTCATATTTCAGCGGAGAAGCCGATTTCAGTTATACCAATAAAACCGCCTCCGCTCAGAGCAATGACTTTGTCGTTGCAACCAACGCATACTTTCCCCCCTTCGAATCCTATAACGATAATAGCGCGTTTGTGGGGGTAGATATCGAGATTGCCTATAACATAGCAAAGAAGCTTGGCAAAACTCTTTACATAAGCGATATGGATTTCGACTCTATTATTCCGAACGTGCAAAAGGGTGTTTGCGCGATAGGAATGGCGGGCATAACCGTCAACGAAACCCGCAAGGAACAGGTTGATTTTACAACGGGCTACTATACTTCCGCTCAGGTGCTTACCGTGCTTGAAAGCGATACTACCTTTGACAACTGCACTACCGCGCAGGAAGTAGAAGATATATTGAAAAAACAAAATGAAAATTATATAATAGGTACTCAGGCGGGAACAACTGGTTATATGTATTCCTTCGGCGACGAAGCATTCGATTATCCCGGATTTAAAAATCTTAAAACCAAAGGTCTTAACACGGGCGCGCTTGCAATGATGGATTTACGCAACGGTAAATTAAACGCCGTTATGCTCGACAAACAGCCCTCTCTTATGATCGTAAAAAGTATGAATAAGTAATTATGAGTAATTTTGAAATTTTCTGGAACAGATTTACCAACCCGGGAACCTTTCAAACCGTTCTCGAAGGATTGCAGAACACGGCTTTAATCGCCGTGTTCGGTCTTTTACTCGGATTTTTTATAGGTTGCATACTGGCCACAATTCAAATAATCCCCCAGGAAAACGTCGTAGTTAAGATTTTAAAAAGAATTACCGATCTCTATATTGCGATATTCCGCGGAACCCCTATGATGGTGCAACTGCTGCTCCTACACTTCGCCGTATTCATAAGCGTGAAAATCCCCCCGGTCGCAGAGGTATCTTTGATCTTCGGTTTGAACAGCGGCGCGTATATGGCGGAAATAATCCGCAGCGGAATAACAAGCGTAGACAAGGGGCAAATGGAAGCCGGACGTTCGCTTGGTTTGAGTTTCCCCGTAACTATGGTGCGCGTGGTTCTTCCGCAGGCGATCAAAAACGTCGTGCCCACTATCGGCAACGAGTTTATTTCCCTTTTAAAGGAGACTTCTATCGTCAGCGTCATAGGACTTTGCGATCTTACGAGAGCGTTTAAAGCCATTGCGGACTCGACATTCGAATATTTCGTACCGTATATAACCCTGGCTTTGATTTATTTCGTGCTGATTTTAATAGTAACGGTTATAATCAGACTGATAGAAAGGAGGTTCAAGAGAAATGAAAAGCGCAGTTAAAAAGGAAAAAATCTACACTCCTAAATTTCAGAACAAGCGCAAGACTCCCGTAGAGCCTTACGATGTGAACGCCCTCCTCGAAGTACAGCACCTTACCAAGGAATACGGCAAACTCAAAGTTTTGGACGGTATATCGGAAAAGATTTTTAACGGGGAAAAAATTGCGATAATAGGTCCTTCAGGAAGCGGAAAAAGTACTTTTTTACGCTGTCTAAACGTGTTGGAAGATCCTACCGACGGATACGTCTTTTTCGAGGGAAACAATCTATGCGATCTCAAAGTGAACATCAACGTTCAGCGCAGACGTATGGGAATGGTATTTCAGCAGTTCAACCTGTTCAACAATATGACCGTTCTCAAAAACATCACTCTCGCGCCCTTACACATAGGCATCCGCGAATTAAACAAACAAAAACGGGAAAATTTTAAGATTAAATTTTTAAACCTTTTCAGAAAAAAGGATAATAAACTCCCCGTTCTGCCCCTTCAAACGACGAAAGCAAAAATAAAAGACGATGCTAAACAGAATGCAATGCGCCTTTTAAAACGTATCGGGTTGGAAGAAAAAGCCGACGTCTATCCTTCCACCCTTTCGGGCGGACAAAGACAGCGTATAGCCATAGTGCGCGCGCTGGCGATGAATCCCAAGGTAATGCTCTTCGACGAACCCACCTCCGCCCTTGATCCCGAAATGGTCGGCGAAGTTCTGCAACTCATTAAAGAACTTGCTACCGAGGGTATGACTATGGTGATAGTGACTCACGAAATGGGTTTTGCGCGCGAGGTTGCAACAAGAGTTTTCTTTATGGACGGCGGAAAAATACTGGAGCAGGGCACGCCCGATCAGATATTCGGAGCGCCTGAAAACGAGAGACTTAAAGACTTCTTATCCAAGGTGCTTTAAAAATAAAAAAGAGCGGTTAAACGCCGCTCTTTTTATTTTCATCACACAATTTTTCTTTTCCGTAATAGCCGTATCGCTTATGATAGGCGACCATAAATATCACCGTAAGCAACAGCGACAGCACGTCTGCGACTATCGCGGCCGACCATACGCCGTCCAGTCCCATAAATATCGGTAAAACCATTACCGCCGTAATTTGAAATACTACCGATCGCATAAACGAAATAAGCGCGGAGATAAGTCCGTTATTCAGTGAAGTGAACAGCGCAGAGCCGTAAATATTGAACCCGCACATAAGGAATACTACGGAATAAATTCTGAAGCCCCTTAAAGCCATTTCGAATACTTCCTGCTTATAACCGAATATCTTCATAAACGGATACGCCAATGCTTCCGATAGCCCGAACATAGACAGTCCCGTCACAAGCATTATCAGCATACCCTTCTTATAGAGGTTTTTCATCTCCGTACGGTTGCCCGCGCCGTAATTATACCCCATAAGCGGAGCGCTTCCTACGGCGTAGCCCATAAACATAGAAAAGAAAATCATAGCGATATACATTATGGAACCGTATGCCGCAACGCCCGATTTACCCAGTTCGTCGCCCAATATCGCCTGTATCTGGAAATTATACAGTATAACCACTACCGCGGAAGAGACGTTGGAAAAGAACTCAGACGAACCGTTTGTACAGGCCTTTAAAAAGGCTTTTCCGTAAAACCTGAATTTGGTAAGCTTCAATAAGCTGTTGTTTTTGGAAAGGAAATAGATTATGGGCAATACTCCGCCGTATACTTGACTGATCGCAGTGGCGACGGCCGCGCCCGTAAGCCCCCAGCCGCACCCCGCAACGAACACGGCGTCAAGCACCATATTGAGTATTCCTGCCGAGGCGGTTGCAACAAGTCCGAGACGGGGCTTTTCCGCTGTTACGAAAAAGCTTTGGAAGATGTTCTGTAAAATAAAGAAAGGCTGTGTACCGAGAATTATTCTTCCGTAAATTACACAATATCCGAAAATAGGTTCATCGTTTGCCCCAAGCAATCTTGCTACGGGTTCTACGGCAAATTGCCCGCCTACCGCAATCAATACGCCTATACCGCCCGTGAGACACACCAGCATAGAAAAGTATCTGTTCGCCTTGTCCCTGTCCCCTTCGCCCAAAGTCTTGGAGACCAATGCGCTTCCGCCCGCGCCTATCATAAAGCCTATAGAGCCGAAAACCATAAACAACGGATATATAAGATTTATAGCCGCAACCGCCTCTTCGCCCGCAAAATTGGCAACGAAAAGACCGTCCACAACAGAATAAATGCTTGTGAACACCATCATTACTATGGAAGGCAATACGAATACTAACAATTTTTTTAAAGTAAAATGCTCGTGCAGACCTATCCTCATAAATAGCTTTCCGTCCTATTAAAAAAGCGCCGCGCGGAATATCCGCGGGGTGCGAAAAAAGTCAAATACTATTTCTTACTGAATTATATATTAAAAAGCCTTTAATGTCAACGCTAAAACAATGTTTATGACGAATTGAATGTTTATTCGGTTCAATAGTTTATTTTATTCATTTGTGGATAACTTTTATGCGTATAATTAAAAATTATGTCGAAAAAAGACAGTTTTATATCCTATTTTATTAAATGTTAATAATGTGTGGATAACTTTTATGCATTTATTGTGAATTAAACCTTTTCAACAGCAAAATGTGTATAACTTTAAGTGGATAACTCGTATATTTTTGTACAAAAATAAGTAATTTTTTACGGTTATCCACAATATACTAATAATTTAAAGGCGGGACCGCGGAAATTTCGCAGTCTCGCCCGATATTTTATTGTTTATCAATTTTCTTTCCGTACAGTGCGGAAACCAAGTCGGAATACTTGTTCATCTTTCCGCAGGACTTCAAAGGAACGCTGTCCTCATAATCGCCCAACTTTTTATGTTGATCACGAGATAACTTCGAGGGCACGTCTATCTCCACTGTAACGTACAGATTGCCCGTACCTTGAACGGTTTTTACTCCCTTTCCGCGCATACAGAAGCGCGTGCCCGACGGAGTGCATTCGGGGATAGTCAGTTCCATAACGTCGTCAATGCCGGGGACAAAAATTTTGCCGCCCTCAACCGCAGTTTTGTAAGATATGGGAACGGTAACGTACAAATCCCTGTCCTCACGGTGCAAAAGTTTATGAGGTTCAATCTGAAAGTAAATGTAGAGGTCTCCGTTTTCCCCGCCGTTGCCTGCCGCCTGACCGAAACCTCGCTTTCTTAAGCTACTGTCGCGGTCGACGCCCGCGGGAATATTTATAGCGAAGCTGGTCTCCTTACGCTGATAACCTTTACCCTTGCAATCGGGACATCTGTCCAGTATTTTTTTGCCCGTGCCGCCGCAATCGGGACACGCGCCTACCTGAATGGTTCTGCCGAAAATAGTATCCTGCTGGAACTTTACCCTACCCGAACCGCCGCAACGCTGACAGTTCTGAAAGGCCTTTCCGTCCTTTGCGCCCGTACCCGCGCAGGAAGCGCAGGGCTCGTTCCGCATATAGCTGACCGTCTTGGTACAGCCTTTAATCGCGTCGAGGAAGGAAAGATTGATAGTGTGCTGAACGTCCGCCCCGCGCGGCCTTGCGCGCTCTGTGCGTCCGCCGAAGCCGCCGCCGAACACCGAATTTATAATGTCCTCGAAGCCGCCCATTCCGCCGCCGAAACCGCTGAAGCCCCCGCCGCCGAACGGGTTTCCGCCCATCCCGGGATGCTCTAAACCGAAGTCGTATTGCTTGCGCTTATTTTCGTCGGAAAGCGTTTCGTTTGCTTCGTTTATCTCTTTGAACTTTTCCGCAGCCGCCGCGTCGCCCGGGTGAAAGTCGGGGTGATACTGTTTGGCAAGCTTTCTGTATGCCGACTTTATTTCGTCCTGAGTTGCAGTTTTAGACACTCCCAGAACGTCGTAATAGTTCTTCTTATCCGCCATATGTTAATTCCTTATAAACCGCTTAAAGGGGTGTCGGTCGACACCCCTCGTAATTTTTAAGAATGCTGATTGAACTCGGTATCGCCGCCGGGGTTACCGCCGTCTCCGCCGGGATTTCCGCCGCCAGCCTGCTGATACATCTTTGCGATAACAGGCTGAATTTCCTTCGTAAGAGTTTCCAGCGCGGCCTTTATCCTGTCGTTGTCGTTGGATTCCAGCTCCGTTTTAGCCTTGGCAATAGCGTCTTCTACCGTTTTCTTATCTTCGGGAGAGAGCTTGTCGCCCGCTTCGTTTACGGTCTTTTCAAGGTTATCTATCATTCCGGAAAGGTTGTTCTTATTATCTACAGCTTCCTTGCGCTTTTTATCTTCTTCCGCATACTTTTCCGCGTCCTTGACAGCCTTGTCGATATCGTCGTCCGAAAGATTGGTCGAAGCGGTTATGGTAATATTGGTGCTCTTGCCCGTTCCGAGGTCCTTAGCCGTTACGTTTACGATACCGTTTGCGTCGACGTCGAAAGTTACTTCTATCTGAGGTACTCCGCGGGGTGCGGGAGGAATATCCGTAAGCATAAATCTTCCAAGCGACTTGTTGTCTGCGGCGAATTTTCTTTCGCCCTGCAAAACGTTGATTTCAACGCCGGGCTGATTATTTTCCGCCGTGGAGAAAATCTGACTCTTCTTTACGGGGATAGTTGTATTCCTTTCGATGAGCGGAGTAGATACGCCGCCGAGAGTCTCTATACCGAGAGTGAGGGGCATAACGTCGAGCAAAAGCACGTCCTTGACCTCGCCGGACAATACGCCGCCCTGAATTGCCGCGCCTATCGCAACGCACTCGTCGGGGTTGATTCCCTTGAAGGGTTCCTTGCCCGTAACGCTCTTTACCTTATTGAATACAGCGGGAATACGGGTTGAGCCGCCCACCATGATAACTTTGGAAATATCTCCGTAGGAGAGACCTGCGTCGCTCATAGCCTTTCTCATAGGCTCTGCGGTGCGGTCAACGAGGTCGGAAGTCAGCATATCGAACTTCTGTCTTGAAATGTCTATATCGAGGTGCTGGGGTTCGCCGTCCACTACCGTAATGAAAGGAAGGTTGACGTTTGTGGAGGTCATACCCGAAAGCTCTATCTTAGCTTTTTCGGCCGCCTCTTTGAGTCTTTGAAGGGCCTTTTTATCCTTGGAAAGGTCTACACCCGTCTCCTTCTTGAAAGTATCCACAAGGAAATCCATTATCTTATTGTCGAAGTCGTCGCCGCCGAGATGCGTGTCGCCGTTGGTTGCAAGAACTTCGAATACACCGTCGCCGATTTCGAGTATGGAAACGTCGAACGTACCGCCGCCGAGGTCGTATATCATAACTTTCTGACTGCCTTCCTGTTTATCAAGGCCGTAAGCAAGCGCCGCCGCAGTGGGCTCGTTGATAATTCTCAATACGTTAAGGCCCGCAATCTTGCCAGCGTCCTTGGTAGCCTGTCTCTGACTGTCGTTGAAGTATGCAGGGCAGGTAATTACCGCGTCCGTGACCTTGCCGCCGAGATAGCTCTCCGCGTCCGCTTTGAGTTTGGATAAAATCATTGCGGAAATTTCCTGGGGAGAATAACCCTTTTCTATATCGACTTTATACGACTCTCCCATATGACGCTTGATCGAAATGACCGTCTTCTCGGGCGATGCAACCGCAAGGCGCTTCGCCGCCTGTCCGACTATACGGCTGCCGTCGTTTTTGAACGATACGACGGAAGGCGTAGTTCTGTTGCCTTCGCTGTTAGCTATAACTACGGGCTCGCCGCCTTCCATAACGGCAACGCACGAGTTTGTTGTTCCCAAATCTATTCCTATTACTTTTCCCATATTTTTTTACCTCTTTGTTTTTTATAGCGCGACGGCGACCTGTACGTAACGAATTACTTTATCGCCGCTCTTATAGCCTTTTTTAAGAATTTGTTTTACCGTGTTGGGCTGTTCTCCCTCTTCGCAGGGAAAATCGAGTACAGCCTCCATTACGGCCTCGTCGAACGCGTCCCCGATATTTACCGGAATTTCTTCAACGCCGAACGACAATAAGATCGTTTTGAAACTTTTTATTACCTTGTCGATACCCGACTTTGTCTTTTCGTCAGAAGCCGAGTCAAGCGCGTATCCGAAGTTATCCGCTACGGGCAGAAGCTTTAAAACCGTTTCCGCCGCTCCGTCCTTGTACGCCTGCGATACCGCCGTCTGATTGCGCTTCCTGTAATTGTCGTACTCGGCAGATACTGCGTACCACTTACGTTTGTAATCTTCCGCAAGCGCTTGCGCCTTTTCCAGTTCGGAAGGTTCTTTAATAACTTCCTCGGCGGTCTCCTCGGTCGTTGCAGTCTCCCGCTCGTCGAGCTGTTTTTTCTTTGACATTGCGTCTCCTCTCGTTCCGTTAACTTTTGCTACACTTATAATATAAAACTTATAAGGCAAGGTTAAACAAAAAAATTACATATTTTTTATCGGAATTTTCCCATTGACAATTAAGGCGCGTTATTATAGAATTAAATTATGCAATCTTTGAGAGAAATTTATAAAATAGGCAGGGGCCCTTCCAGTTCCCACACCATGGGGCCGGAAAGGGCAGTAAAGATAGTCCGCGGACTTTGTCCCGATGCCGACGAAATAAAAGTTACGCTTTTCGGCTCGCTCGCACTGACGGGCGACGGGCACGGAACGGATAACGTAATAATCAAGACCGCCGAACCGATAAAATGTACGGTAGCTCACGACGAGACGACACCCTGTCCCGTTCACCCGAATACAATGAAGATAGAGGCGTACTCCTGCAATAAACCTCTTTTACAGCGTACGGTATACAGCGTAGGCGGCGGTTCGGTAGTCTTCGAGGGCGAGCCCCCCGAAAAATACGAAAAATATGCCTCCGACGGGATCTATCCTCTGAATACATATACGGAAATAGCGGAATTCTGCCGTACCAATAATTTAAGACTTTGGCAGTTTGCGGAACTCTTCGAAGGCCCGCAAATATTCGACTTCCTCTCCGACGTATGGGAAAGAATGAAACAGTCCATTCACGAGGGATTGACAACCGACGGCGTTTTACCGGGAATATTGGGCACGCAGCGCCGTGCGCAAAAGCTTTACAATCAACGGCATATAGACGAATCCGCCCAAACGAGAGAAAACAGACTTGTATGCTCCTATGCTTTTGCAACGGGTGAACAGAACGCCGCGGGCGGCGTGATCGTAACAGCGCCCACTTGCGGTGCGTGCGGCGTCGTCCCTTCCGTCTTGAAATATATGCAGGATGAAAGAAGATTTTCCGACGAGCAGATAATCCACGCGCTTGCGGCGGGCGGAATTATAGGCAACCTCATAAAGAAAAACGCTTCCATAAGCGGAGCAGAATGCGGTTGCCAGGCTGAAATAGGCTCGGCATGTTCAATGGCGGCGGCCGCGTTGGCGGAATTGTTCGAAATGGGATTGGATCAGATAGAGTACGCCGCTGAAGTTGCTATGGAACATCACCTCGGACTGACCTGCGATCCCATTGCGGGGCTTGTACAGATTCCCTGCATAGAGAGAAACGCCGTAGCCGCAATGAGGGCGATAAACGCGCTGTCCCTTGCAAACTTCCTTGCAGACAGCCGTAAGATAAGCTTCGACACCATTGTCAAAACTATGTACAATACTGGAAAAGACCTTTTAAACAGTTATAGGGAAACTTCTTCCGGTGGGCTTGCAAAATATTACGAACTGAGAAAAGACAAATAGAAAACGCGGCGGGCTATAAAAGCCCGCCGCGTTCTTATTATATTAAATTATAAAAGATGTTTTCTTATCGCCTTGATAGCCTGATCGGCAATCAGGCGCGAGCCTCTGTGCGTAGGGTGAACGCCGTCGAGCGAATACTCGCTGTAATGTATACTTTCCGTAAGTCCGTTGAATATTTCGTCATACGCAACGTATTCATCCGCATACTTGACGGCAATCCTGTGGACGATCGCAAGTTCTTCCGAAAACAACTTGCGCATCCTTATTTTATCCGGCGCGGGTAAAAGGAACGGTTCGAGAAAAATTACCGTAATCCCCTCTTTTTTAAGCTTTTTGATAAGCTCCTTCAGATCGGATTCCAACTTTTTCAAATCCAAAGCTTTTCCGTAAATAAATTGGTGAACGGTATCGTTAATTCCCGCCATTATCACAACCGCGTCCGGTTTTAGAGCGATTGCGTCCTCCTCGACGCGCGCAAGCACGTCACCAATCAAGCTGCCGGAAACGCCTTTATTGATAAGTTCGATGTCGGTATCGGGATAAATCGGACGAAGTTTATCCGAAAGAATTTTTACATACCCGTTGCCAAGTGATTTTATATCCGACCGATCGCGCTCGCAATCGGTTATAGAATCTCCCAAAAATACTATTCTCATAATTTTTTCCCTCTTATTTATATCCGAATTATAAATAATTTTAACATAATTTCCGATAAATTGCAAGCGCATTGAAAATATTTATATTCAAAAGAAAAAGCGCGGAAATTCCCGCGCTGATTTTAATTATAGATATTACTCCAATTCGTTGCAAAGATATGCCTCGAAATAGGGCGTCCACCATTGAAGGTATCCCGCTTTTCTGGGATGAATCGCATCCGACGTACACCACTTATAATAATCGTCCGAAGCGGCGGCATTGAAGTCCGCGTCGTTAAAGAGATCTATTATCCCCACTTCGTAACCGAGACCGTTCCATTTATCAACTATCTTTTTCACTTCATTTACAAGTTTACCGTAATTGGTGCCCGTAGGGTTAGTGCTCGAACGGACTCCCGAATCGCCGAAATACGCGCCGGAATAGAAGTAAACGGGACAGTTCCAGGTCGTTGTAACGTATGAAATTATATATTCCACTCCGCCGAGAGTAGTCTTTGTATCGAAACTATCAAGCACGACCTCATCGTCATCGCGCATAGCGCCCCATTTGCCGAGACGGTCGTTGCGTGCGTCGTTAGTGGATATCTGACAGACAAACGCGTCCACCTGGGCAGACTTATCGAAGTTTTTACTGTAAACCATACGGCGGGTATACGAACGCGCGCCAGAATCTCCGTTGCCTCCGTCGTCGTATAGAGTCGTGCCCGAAACGGCTTCCTTTACGCTTTTGCAGCCGGTCAAAGCCGAAAGATAATCCGCCATACTCTCCTGTCCTGAAGCGGAACCGTAAGTTACGGAAGAGCCCAGCCAGTATATGGTCTTGTCTGCAAGCGGACTGTCTTCCCTGCGTTCCACCTCCGCAACCGAATAACCTGCGGCGTTCGGATCGTCGGTCGGTATTTCTTCCGGAATAGTATAGATCGGAGTATACACGTAGGGATCGTCCTCATCGGCGCATCCGGATAAAGCGGCGCACGAAACGGTAACTGCCGCGGCAAATACAAATGTAAAAGCTTTTGCAAATTTATTCATAAATTCCTCCTTAGACCATTTTAACTTTCAAAACGCAAATTTTTTGTTTATTGCATAACAGGAGCGTTTTTTTACATAACTTGAAAACTAATATAAAGACGACAGTACGATTTTAAACATAAAATAAAAAGGCAACCTGATTTCAGGTTGCCTGCTGGTGGGAACAAATGGGCTCGAACCATCGACCTCTTGCATGTCAAGCAAGCGCTCTAACCAACTGAGCTATGCCCCCGTAGCGTCATTAATTATATCAGTTGATCACCTGCTTTGGCAAGCGTTTTTACATTAAATTTAAAAACCGCCACATATGTTTTATGGAAAATTATTTCTTAACTTCGTTCTTGACTATTTTCCCCTTTGGGCGTATAATGAAATAGTAGCAATTATAATATAAATTATTTAATTAGATAAAAATATATCTAATATTTGTTTAATCACGTGCGTGTCGGTTTATATTATAATAAGGAGGTAAAAAAATGACAGAATGGTTTAATAACTTATCCGTAATGGAACACATTTTTTTCTGGCTTGGAATAGCGGCGACGCTGTTCCTTATCGTGCAGATAATTTTGATGTGCTTCACGTCGTTCGGCGGGGACGTCGATATTGACGGCGACGGGGACATTGACGTAGACACAGATTCGGGAGTCTCGATATTCACCGTAAAGAGCATAACCGCCTTTTTTGCCGTAGGTTCCTGGGCGGGGCTTTTAACCTGCGCAGTCGCTCCCGCAAATCTGCAATGGCTTGCGGTTATTATCGCGATTATAGCGGGCGGCGCGGCAATGGCCGTAGTCGTACTCATCTTCCGCGCTATGGCCAAAATGCAATGCAACGGCGCGCTTGAAACCGATAAACTGGTTGGGAAACAAGCTACTGTTTATATCTCCGTACCCTCCGCACGGAGCGGCCGCGGGAAAATAACGCTTAACGCGCAGGGCAAGTTTTTGGAACTGGACGCAGTCACCGACAGCGAAGAAAAGCTTTTGACCGACGAAATAGTCGAAATCATCGCCGCGGAAAACGAATGTATGGTAGTTAAACGTGTCGTTCCCCAAGCCGAAAAGCATTGACGTGCGCTTTTTAATTCAGAAATAATTTAGGAGAGAATATATATGAAAAATTTACTTGCAAACATCGGAACTACCATAGGAATAGTTCTTGGCATAGTTGTAGTACTCGTCTTGGTTATGATGTTGCTTGTTGTGCTAGTCAGATATAAGAAGTGCCCTTCCGACAAAATTATGGTAATATACGGTAAAATTTCCCCTAACAAGGACGGAACGTACCGCAGTGCAAAGTGTATCCACGGCGGCGCCTCGTTGGTTTTACCCTTTATACAGTCCTACACTTTTCTCGACCTCACTCCGCTGTCTATTTCCGTAGACTTAAAGAACGCGCTGTCCAAGCAGAATATACGTATCGACGTTCCTTCGATATTCACGGTAGGTATTTCCACCGATCCCGCCATAATGCAGAACGCCGCGGAGAGACTTCTCGGCTTGCAGTTAAAACAGATATCAGAACTTGCCAAGGACGTAATATTCGGACAGCTTCGTCTGGTTATTGCAACTATGGACATCGAGGAAATCAATACCGACCGCGATAAGTTCCTCGAAGCTATTTCCCGCAACGTAGAGGGCGAACTCAAAAAACTCGGTTTAAAACTTATAAACGTAAATATGACCGATATTTCGGACGAAAGCGGATACATAGTCGCGCTCGGTAAAGAGGCCGCAGCAAAAGCAATAAACGACGCTAAGATATCCGTTGCCGAAGAAAACAAAAAGGGTGCCATAGGTGAAGCGAACGCGCAGATGCAACAGCGTATCAACGTTGCCGAAGCCGAGAGCCGCGCTATCGAGGGCGAAAACAAAGCGAAGGCTGAAATTGCGCAATCCAAGGCGATTTTGCGCCAAAAGGAAGCCGAAGCTATGAAAGTTGCGGTAACGGCTGAAAACGTCCAGGCTGCAAAGGCTAAGGAAGAGAGCTATGCCGCCGAGCAAGCCGCGGAAATTGCCCGTGCTTCCCGCGAGAAGGCAACCAAGGAAGCGGACATAATTATAGCTTCCGAAATAGAAAAGAGAAAAATAGAAATACAGGCGGACGCCGAAGCGGAAAATATACGCCGCCGCGCAAAGGGCGAAGCCGACGCTATATTCGCCAAAATGGAGGCCGAAGCTCGCGGTATGTTTGAGTCGCTCTCCAAGCAGGCTGAAGGTATGGAAAAGCTTGTCAAAGCGGCCGGCACTGCCGACGAGGCCGTACGTCTTATGATTGCGGATAAGCTTGAAGAGTTGGTTGCAACTCAGGTTGAAGCTATCAAGAACCTCAAGATAGACAAAGTCACCGTTTGGGACGGCGGACAGAATGCCGAAGGCAAGACGGCTACGGCCAATTTCCTTTCCGGAATGTTAAAGTCCCTCCCTCCTCTCGACGACTTGTACTCTATGGCAGGCTTAAAGATGCCGGGAGTTATTTCTCCCCGCCCCGCCGAAGATAAACCCGACGACAAAAAGAATGATTAATTAATCGCACAAAACGCCCCGCGGCAATGCCGCGGGGCTTCTTTTATGCGGTTTCTTTAACCGAGCTTTTATTTAAAAATTTGTTTCCGCTTCTTATTCGGTTTACAAAAAATTTCAAAACCAGTTTATACAGTTCTCCCACCGGCAGTATGGATAGCGATACCCCGAACACCGCCGCCCACTGCGCGCCGTTAAGCGAAACAAGCCCGAACGCCGCCGACAGAGGAGTAACGCAAAGCAGTACGTTTAACAAAATTCCGAGAGCAACCGTCGCCAAAAGTATTTTGTTCGAAAATAAATTTTTGAAAGCCGATCCCCTTTCCGAACGGACGTTGAACGCCTGGAACAATTCCAAAAAGGAAATTGTCATAAATGTCATCGTTGTCGCTATCTTGTTGCCCCATATATTCAAGGATACCGCAAACATACCCACGGATACGACCGTCATAAATAACCCGAAGAACAGTATAGTGCATAGTGACGATTTACAGAATAAACTCTTTTCCGCGCGCTCAGGCGGCCTCGACATTACGTCGTCGTCCGCGCGTTCCATACCGAGAGCGAGCACAGGAAAACTGTCCGTTATAAGGTTTAGCCATAAAAGCTGCGTCGAAAGCAGAAAGTCAAACCTGAACAAAAACAGGGACGCAAATAAAATAGCAAGAACTTCCGCAAGGTTTGTTGACAGGAAAAACTGAATAGTTTTTTTGATGTTGGATGAAATTCTCCTGCCCTCTTTCACAGCCGAAACTATCGTAGTGAAATTATCGTCGGTTATAACCATATCGGAAGCGCTTTTTGTGACGTCCGTTCCCGATATTCCCATAGCTATACCAATATCCGCGCACTTTATGCCGGGAGCGTCGTTTACCCCGTCGCCCGTCATTGCCACTACCTTGCCGCGCCGCTGTAAGGACTCAACTATGATTTTTTTATGCTTTGGCGAAACCCTTGCGAACACGCGGCAATTTTCCACAGCGTCGTCGAGTTCTTCGGGCGAAAGCGAATCGAGCTGATCGCCGGTCATAACCTCCGACATACTTTCGGCTATATTCAGCTTTTTGGCGATAGAAAACGCCGTTCTTACGTGATCGCCCGTAATCATAACCGTAGCAACGCCCGCGTTTTTACATTCGGTAACGGCCTCTCCCGCGCCACTCTTGAGCGCGTCGCTCATACCGCACAGACCTATAAACGTAAGACCGTTCTCCTCTATTTTGCCGTTATACGAACCGCAGGCGAAACCGAGTACTCGTAAAGCGTCGTCCGACATCGCGTCATTTTGAGCAATGATACTGTTTTTAAGGTTTTCATCAAGCGGAACTACGCCGTTTTCGGTCATTATCTTTGTACAGCGTTTCAATAAAATATCGGGCGCGCCCTTTGTGTAAACCGTTCTTTCACCGCAGACTTCCGCGGCGACGGACATCATCTTCCTTTCGGAAGTGAAAGGGCACTCGGCCAAGCGGTGGAAATCGAGAGCATAATCGGAACTGTCCGCGCACATTTTCAAGGCAACCTCTGTGGGATCGCCTATATAAGCCCCCTTTTCGCCCTTAACGCTCGTACAAACGCTCATACATTTCAAGAGTTCTACCGCCTCCGCCATATCTTCCTGCGAAAGAGATTTACCCTTGAAGAAAGCCGCAACCACCCTTAGCTTATTCTGCGTGAGCGTGCCAGTCTTATCGGAACAAATTACGGAACAGCTTCCAAGCGTTTCAACGGATTTCAGTTTTCGGATAACCACGCCTTTTTTACTCATCTTCTGCACGCCCATAGCCATAATTATGGTTACTACAGCAGGCAGACCTTCCGGTATTGCCGCAACGGCTATGGCAACCGAAGTCATAAAGTTTTTGAGTATGCCGTCATCACGAACGAATATGCCTATAAGGAATATAACCGCGGTAACGGCCAATACAAACGCCGATATGATTTTGCCAAGCTTGTTCAGACTGTTTTCAAGCGGCGTTCTCGCCGCCTTGCCGTCTTTAAGCATAGCCGCGATCTTGCCCATTTCCGTATTCATTCCCACGGCAGTAACCACGCCCGAAGCATTTCCTCGCACGACGTACGTAGAACCGAAAAGCGTGTTTGTCATATTACCCAACGAAACTTTGTTGCCGCGGATACGGCTCTCGTTTTTTTCTACACCCGTACTCTCACCGGTAAGCGCGGACTCGTCGCATACAAGTCCGTTGCATTCTATTATTCTGCAATCTGCGGGAACGACGTCGCCCTCTTCCAATAAAACGACGTCGCCGACTGTCAACTCCTCCGCGGGGATTACATATTCGCGGCGCTCTCTTCTCACCTTACAGGTGCCCGCGGACAGCTTTTTAAGGTTTTCTATCGCCTTATCCGCGCGGTATTGCTGGATAGTCCCCACAACCGCGTTCAAAAGTATTATCGCAAGAATTATAAACGTATCAGTCAGATCGTTTGCGTCCTGCGATATAAATGCTATCAAGCCCGAAACGGCCGCCGCCGCAATGAGCAGCAAGGTCATAAAGTCCTTGAACTGAGAAAAGAACAGCTTAAAGAACCCCGCTTTTTTGCTTTGCTCCAAACGGTTTCTTCCGTAAGTTTCCAGTCTTGCCGCAGCCTCCGACAGCGCTAATCCGTTTGCCGAAGTTTTAAGTTTATTGAGCGTTTGTCCCGCTTCTTCAAAACAAAAATTTTGCATACGCTTATTACTATTCAAAATAAAAGCGCGATATGCAAATTACTTACTCGATTTAATGTATCGCGGACAAGATATTTTGTAAAAAAATATCCCGCCGCCCGACTGTTGCCGGGCGGCGGGGGTTAATTTATAATCAATCCTCTTCAAAGTGATGTTCGTCCTCGTCGGAGGGATCGGGAAATTTCGTCTTATCGTACTCTATTCCGTTCCTGTCGTAATAGTCCTTGATCGCCGCGCGGATTGCCTCTTCCGCAAGCACGGAGCAGTGCAGTTTGTGCGCGGGTAATCCGTCAAGCGCTTCCGCCACAGCCTTGTTGGTGAGAGTAAGCGCATCGGCAAGAGGTTTACCTTTTATGAGCTCGGTCGCCATAGACGAAGAAGCTATCGCGCTTCCGCATCCGAAAGTATTGAATTTTACGTCGACGATTATATCGTTTTCTATTTTGAGATATATCTTCATTATATCCCCGCACTTGGCGTTGCCTACCGTCCCCACGCCGTCGGCGTCGTCTATCTTACCGACGTTTCTGGGATTTGTAAAATGATCCATAACTTTTTCACTGTAAAGCGCCATAATTTTCTCCTGAATTTATATTAAATGCGGGCGCAAACCCTTTTCCAATTCCTCCCACACTGGAGAGATATTTCTCAAATATTCTACGATGGCGGGAGTTTCCCTTAAAATAACGTCAACGTCATCCTCCGTGTTTTCCGTCGACAGGCTGAGCCTGAGCGAACCGTGCGCAACTTCGTGCGGCAACCCCAATGCAAGCAGCACGTGCGATGGATCGAGCGAACCGGAAGTACAAGCCGAACCCGACGAAGCGCAAATACCCTTTGCGTCTAGCAGAAGCAAAAGGCTTTCCCCCTCTATCCCTTCGAAGCAGACGTTCACGTTGCCAGGCAGACGAGAGGATAAATCTCCGTTGAGTTTGGAATGCGGTATCTTCAATAGACCGTTGATAAGCTTGTCTCTGAGTTTTATTAACTTTTGCGAATCGTCGTCCATACATTCGCAGGCTTCTTCCAGCGCCGCCGCCATCGAGGCAATTCCGGCAAGATTTTCCGTTCCCGCCCGCTTGCCGCGTTCCTGCGCGCCTCCTTCGACAAACGTTCTCAAAGGTATGCCGCGCTTGACATACAGCGCGCCCACTCCCTTTGCTCCGTGGAATTTATGCGCGGAGAGCGAAAGCATATCTATATTCTGCGCCGCCACGTCCACGGGAATATGTCCCACCGCCTGAACGGCGTCCGTATGGAAAATAACTCCTCTTTCCCTGCAAATTTTACCTATTTCCGCAACGGGCTGAATCGTGCCTACCTCATTATTTGCAAACATAACGGTAACAAGGGCGGTATCGCTCCTTATCGCGGAAGAAACCTCCGCCGCGGTAACAAGTCCGTTTGAATGCACGTCGAGATAGGTTACCTCGAACCCCTCCTTTTCAAGCTTTTTCAGTGTATGCAAAACCGCGTGGTGCTCGAAAGCTGTACTGACTATATGCTTTTTACCCTTCATAGCACCGTTCAACGCCGCCGAACGTATTGCCTGATTGTCCGCCTCGCTCCCCCCTGAAGTGAAATAAATTTCACGGGGAGTACAGTTTATGCACTTTGCAATCTTTTCACGTGCGGCTTCAAGCGCCTCCTTTGCCTCCTGCCCCACGGTGTGTAGTGAAGAAGGATTGCCGTACACCGATTTAAGATAAGGCTTCATCGCCTCTATGGCTCTGTCGCTCATAGCGGTTGTCGCCGCATTGTCAACATAAACAGTTCTCATTGTTAATTCCTATTCAATAAGTATGAATTAATTATAATTTTTAATTCCTATTATGTCAATAGGAATTGTGTGGTTTTTATAAAATTATATAAGATCTTTTAAAGTTTTTGAATTTAAAAAGTTCATAATGACTTCGTCAAGTTCTTTAAATAAAGGCAAAGTCATACAAGTACCGGAATTTTCACATCCGCTTATAAGACAGCTTACGGGCGCAAGCGAACCCTCACCCGTCAAAAGAATGTCTGACACCCTGTATTCCGAGGCGGGTTTGGCAAGCTTATAACCGCCGCTCTTGCCGCGCGCGCTTAAAACCAGCCCCGCGGAGGATAACTGCGCGGCCGAGGTTTCAAGATATTTCAAAGATTCCTTCTGCCGCTCGGCTATATCCGCCAACGAGACGTAACCCTCGCCCTCGTGCTGAGCTAAATCAATCATAACTTTAAGGGCGTTTCTTCCCTTAGTTGTAATCATCATAATAAAACTCCAAAATGACTAGCTTAAATCTGTATTCCGCATAAACTGTCAACCGCCGTACTCTATCATTTTAAGTATGCACTTTACGGCGGAAAGCCGAAGCTCTTCATCCATTATTATTTCCTGACCGCCTGCGCCTTGAACGCAATTTAAAACGTCCTGCAAGGTGGTCAGCTTCATATCCGCACAAATAAGATTTTTGGAAAGGGGATAAAACTTTTTATCGGGGAATTTGAATTGCAGATGCTGAACTATCGCGTTTTCCGTACCGATAATAAATTCACTGTTTTCCGATTTTGCCGCAAATTCCATAATTCCGGAAGTCGAACCCGCATAATCTGCCGTTGCCGTCACCTCGTGATTGCATTCGGGGTGAACGAGCAGCAGCGCCGAGGGATGCGCGGCTTTGGCCTTCAACGCCTCTTCAACGCCGATATTCGAATGAACTGGGCAACCGCCCGCTATAAACTCAAAATGCTTTTCAGGTATCTGCTCCGCAACGTATCTGCCCAAATTTATATCGGGTATGAACAGAATATTTTTTTCGGGGATAGCCCTGCATATTTTGACCGCGCTGGACGACGTTACGCAGACGTCCGAAACGGCCTTAATATCGGCTGTGGTGTTTACGTATGCGACCACGGCATATCCCTTATACTTGTCTTTTATTTGTTCTATATATTTTCTGTCGAACTGTTCTGCCATAGGACAGCCAGCATCGGGATGAGATAAAATTACCTTTTTATCAGGAGAGAGCATTTTGACCGTTTCCGCCATAAAACGAACTCCGCACATAACCACGGTTTTTTGGCTTACCGACATAGCTTTTACGGCAAGCGCGTAGCTGTCGCCCGTAAAATCCGCAACTTCGCAAATTTCCTCCGACATATAGCTGTGAGCCAGAATGCACACGTCATTACTTTGTTTCAGCCGAATAATTTTATCCTGTATATCCTTGACCATAATTAATTCCTATCTTTTGCATATGAATTATACTATACGCCCGAAACAATGTCAATAAAATGCGCCCGTGCGATCGATCGCACGGGCTGTAAATTTTTACTTGTTTTTCTTTGCGGCAGGTTTTGACGAAGCTTTTCTTGCAGGCTTCTTTTGAACCTCTTCCCCGGAAGAACCGACTTCGGGCACGTGAGTACTGTCGGTTACCGCTTCCTTATGATCTCTCTTGATACGCGCTTTAACCGATTTTTCCTTTTTTAACTCCTCTTCCGTAGCTTCCTTAAAAGGCACTGCAAAGATTATCGACTCGAAAGGTCTCAAATCGAAAGTCAGCTTGTACTTTCTGCCGTCGCAGAGTTCTTCCGTCGTATGTACTTCCATTATATCCTCATCGGGATACGTTGAGAATATACGGCGGTAAACGCCTTCAACGGGCGCGCCTACGCCCATATCCCGCCTGTTAACGGGTGCAAAGTTGCAGACGAATATCAGCGCGTCGTTATAGTTCCAGGGATTACGCCTTATAAACGTGAATATATTTCTGTTAAAATCCCCGCTGTTTATCCATTCAAAAGTGCCGGGCCCTCCGCAATCGTTATGCAATACGGGTTTTTCCCTGTAAAGGTGCAACAGCGCGCGATAGCAGTTCATAACGTCGCGGTGACCGTAATCGTCGCAAAGCCACCAATCGAGCCCCGTCTTGAAATTCCACTCCCGCTCCTGTGCGAAATCCTGCCCCATAAACAGCAATTTTTTGCCGGGATGTCCCATCATCATAGTGTAGCAGGTTTTCAGACTGCCAAGCTTGTCCATTTTGTTGCCGGGGAATTTATTTATCATACTTCCCTTGCCGTAAACGACCTCATCGTGGGAAAGCACAAGCATATAGTTCTCTTCGAATATATACTCGAAAGTATGCGTCATAAGCCAGTGATGATACGGTCTGAAAATGGGATCCTTGCCGTAGTACCTTATAGAATCGTTCATCCAGCCCATATTCCATTTTAATCCGAAACCGAAGCCGCCCTTCTTCGCAGGCTTAGTTATCCCCTGTATAATGGAGCTGTCCTCTGCGATTATAAAAGCGTCGGTACGCTGTCGTAAAACGCTGTTAAGGTGACGGAAAAATTCAAAGCTTTCGAGATTTTCTATTCCGCCGTACATATTAGGGCGGTATTGCTCCCTGCCGAAGCTGTTATAGAGCATAGCCGCGACCGCGTCCGCCCTCAAAGCGTCTATGTGGTATTTTTCAACCCAAAAAAACGCCGATGCCATAAGGAAATTGGAAACTTCCTTTTTACCGAGATCGAAAGCCTTGGTTCCCCACTCGGGATATTCGGCGCGAAGCGGATCCGCATACTCATAGAGCGGCGTACCGTCGAAATTCGCCAGTCCGAAGTCGTCTTTGGGAAAATGCGCGGGCACCCAGTCGAGAATTACGCCTATACCGTTTTTGTGCATATAGTCCACAAAATACATAAAGTCTTCGGGCGAACCGTATCTCGCGGTAGGTGCAAAGTATCCCGTAACCTGATAACCCCAGCTGGGATCGAAAGGATATTCACAGATACCCATAAGCTCCATGTGCGTGTAACCCATATAATTCACGTATTCCGCAATCTCGTGCGCAAGCCTTCTGTAATCGAAGTACTGATCTTCGTCCCACTTTGAAAGATCTTTCTTCCAACTGCCGAGATGCACCTCGTATACCGCCATAGGCTTTTCAAGGAAATTTTCCCCCTTCTTCTGTTTGCGCCACTCGCCGTCGCCCCACTCATAATTTTCGAGATTTGCAACAACGGACGCGTTTGCGGGGCGAAGTTCCGAGCGGAATGCGTAAGGATCGATTTTGTAAACCTCGCTTCCGTCCGCGCGAACGACAAGATATTTATACTTTACCCCCTCGCACATTCCGGGCACGAAAAGTTCCCATATGGAATCGTCGACCTTTTCCATAACATCGCGCCAGGGCGTCCAGCCGTTGCCGTCGGAAACCACGCATATCGCCTTTGCGTTAGGCGCCCATAGCACGAACCGAACGCCGCGCACGCCGTTTTCGACGACGATATGCGCGCCCATTTTATTATACAACTCGTAGTGAGTGCCGTGATGAAAGAGGTACCTGTCAAGATCCCCGAAAAATTTTTCCATTATTTCCCCCTAAACTATTAGTTTTTACTGTATTCGTAGTGATAGACCGCCGCGCATTTTTCAGGCAAAGTCACGAATAATCTACCGAATTTAACTGGAGCTTTTTCCTCGTGTTCGGTATATCCCCAACTGCCGCAGGCAAATTTCATTGTCATTTCTTCGCCGTTATGCGGAAGTCCTGCTTCCCAAACCGGTACGCTTAACGAAATTTCCCCGTCTGTACAATTTACTATAATTACGCAGCATTCCCTCTCGTCAAACCTTGCGTAAGCTATATAGCCTATACCCGCGTCGAGTTTTTTTAAGCTCCCCATTTTCAAACAGGGCATTTTTTTTCTCAACGCTATGGCCGCGCGATGAAAGTCTATAAGAGCCTTATCCTCGCTTCCCCAAGGGTAAGTCCTTCTGTTGTCGGGATCGGTCCAACCGACCTGTCCCGCCTCGTCGGCATAATATACCCCGGGCGAACCCACCCAAGTCATTTGGATAACTACCGCAAGCTGCATCACACGCTTATCCACGTTTTTCCCCGCGTCGTGCGGGCCGCGCGATTTAGTGGTGCCTACCGTCCTGTTCGTGCGCGTTAAAAAGCGCGAATGATCGTGATTTGAAAGCTGATTTAAAGCAGAATCCAACGCGGGCCTTGGAAACTTGGCCATACATTTGAACATAGTGTCGAAAAAGTGCTGACCGTCCCAAAGTTTGCCGTAATCGAACGCCTCGCTGTGCTTTTCCATACCCGTCAAAAAGAATGATAGAGGCTCCATAAACGCGTCGTAATTCATTACCGAATCCCACTCGCAACCCTCGAACCACTTGTCCGGCGAACCGTAATGTTCGGCAAATATGAACGCCTCCGGATTGGCCTGCCTTACCCGCTCGTGAAATTTACTCCAAAATTTATGGTTGTAACTTTCGCTGTGCCCGAGGTCAGCCGCGACGTCAAGTCGCCATCCGTCGACGTTATAGGGCGCGGAAACCCACTTTGCACCTAAATTGAGAATATATTCTTCGAGCTCGCAACTCTTTTCGTAATTGAGTTTAGGTAACGTTTTGAATCCCCACCAACCCTCGTACTCGCTGTTGGCCTCGTTCTTTGCAAATTTGAAATAGCTCCTGTACGGGCTCTTTTCGGAATGAAAAGCACCCTTTTCGTAACCGTCTTTATTAAGGTAGATTCCCTCTCTGTCCATCCACTTATTGAATGAACCGCAATGATTGAATACGCCGTCTATTATAACCTTCATTCCTCTCGAATGAATATCCTCTACGAGAGCGGCAAAATACTCGTTTGACTTTTCCAAATTTCTGCGGGAAATGGTGCGCCTTATATACTTGGGCGCATAACCGTTATGCGTTTCCCAATGCTGCATTTCGTGCGCGACATCGTCCTCTATAATTGCAAGATGAGGATCTATATAATCATAGTCCTGCGTATCATACTTATGGTTGGAGGGCGACACGAAGAGAGGATTAAAATAAATTGCCTCAACCCCGAGATCCTGCAAATAGTCGAGTTTTTGCTTGACGCCCTGCAAATCTCCGCCGTAAAAACAGCGCACGTCCAGCTCGTCGGGGAATTTATACCATTCCCTTATACGCCGCGAATGCCCGCCCGTATAGTAATACTCGTTGTCCTCAACGTCGTTTTTCGAATTTCCGTTACAAAATCTGTCGGGAAAAATCTGATAAAATACCGTACTTTTAGCCCAGTCGGGAACTTTGAAGCCCGGTATAAACGAAAAATCAAATTCCGCCTGAACGTTTTCAACGCAGCCCAAACGGTTATAAGAGACTCTGTCGTCTTCGTCCGTAACCGTAAAATAATATGCCACCCGTCTTTGAGGGCACTTGAAAGTGTACGTATAATAATCGAACGTACCGTCCGTTCTGAACTTGGCCATTTTATGGCTTTTGCCGTTGATCACGGCTTCCGCTTCCAAAACGTCGTTGGCGAGAGTACGCAAAATAAGCCGGACTGCGTCTCCTGCTTCGGGCTCGTACGGCTGTTTGAAATTAGCCGTTTCGTCCGCAAAAAGCGCATCTTTGTTAATCATTGTCCAATCCTCATGTAATCAGCCTCGTATTCTCATATCTCAGTTATTATAGCACACGCAAACAATCAAAGTCAATACACATCGTTATAAAATAGGACGTATTATAAATAAGGTAAAATATACCTTTAAAACAACGTATAAAACTCTCGACAAATATTGACTTTATTTTTTTATTATGTTATCATTCATCTATCATAGAAACAAGCGAGCAGATATGAACAAAAAAACCACAGAAAATCAAATAATCGAAGAGGAGCCCGAAGCGGAAGTCGCCGCTGAAATTGCCGTCGACGAGGACGAAAAGGAAACCAAAAATAGCGGCGATAAGGTATTATCCAAAAAAGAGCGCAATAAAAAAATTGCGCTGAATTGGGCTATGATGATAGTCGGCATCATTATGATGTCCGCAAGCGTCTACTTCTTCCAGACACCCAATAATTTTACACTGGGTGGCATAGCGGGTATTGCGATAGTTCTCAACAAAATTATCCTAAACGCCTCGCCCGAAGTTGCGGCCATACTCACGCAAGGCGTAATTATGGCCATTATAAACGTATTACTGCTTATTTTAGGCCTCATAATACTCGGTAAACAGTGTACTATCAAAACGATATTTTGTTCGCTGTTCTATACGGGTATTATCTGGCTTTTCGAATACATAGACGTAATTTCCTACGTCGCGCCCGAGGGAATGAAAACACTAACCAACCAGCCCCTCCTCGAACTGATTTACGCGATACTGCTGTTCGGCGTGGGCGGAGCGCTTATATTCAACTGCGGCGCGTCATCCGGCGGAACGGATATAATTGCGCTGATACTCAAAAAGTATACCCGTCTTAACGTAGGTATGGCGCTTATGCTCATAGACTTTTTGATAGTTTGCATATCGTTCTACACCTTCGACGTATCTTCCGCACTGTTCTCTTTGTTGGGACTCTTTACAAAGTCATTCCTCCTGGACAGCGTTATCGAGAATATCGGCAAGACAAAATATATCACGATTATCACTCCCAATCCGGAAATTATTTCCGACTATATACTTAAAGTCATCAACCACGGATACACCGTTTACGACGCAGAGGGCGGCTATACTCACCAGAAAAAGAAAGTCGTTGTAACTGTGTGCAAACGCAGCGAAGCGTTGAAATTGAAAATGTATATACACAGCGCCGATCCTGCAGCTTTTGTTATAATAACAGACGCAAACGAAATTCTCGGCAAGGGATTCGGCGGAACCATATAAGGATATGAAAATGAAAAACAAGAGCGGCGGCAAAGAAAAGCCGCAACTCTCCCCCGAGGAGCGAAAAAAGAAGATAAAATCCACCGTACTCTATTGGATTGTACTGAACTTCGGTATAATTCTTTTGGCTGTGGGAGTCTTCTTTTTTAAAGGACCTAACAACTTTGCGACAGGCGGCGTAAGCGGTATTGCCATAATACTCAGCAGATTCGTTACTCCTATGGTGCCGTTTTTGACTCAGTCGGTCATAATGCTTATTATGAACTCCGCGCTGTTGCTGATAGGTTTTATATTCTTAGGCAAGGGTTGTACGTTCAAAACCGTTTACTGCTCTTTGATGTATTCCTTTGAAATGTGGGTGTTCGAAATCATTTTAGACGCCTGCAACGTATCGCTTCCGCTTACAAACCAAACCTTCCTCGAATTCCTTTACGCAATGCTTCTTACGGGCATAGGCAGCGCGATACTGTTCAACTGCAACGCCTCGTCGGGCGGAACGGATATAATAGCTCTCATAATCAAAAAGTTTACTAAACTAAACATAGGCAAAGCACTGTTCGCAACAGACCTTTTAATAGCTTCGTCCACGTTCTTTATATTCGACATCAAGACCGGACTCTTCTCGATATTGGGTTTATTCTTCAAGGCATTCCTTGTGGACAGCGTGATAGAAAGTATAGGAAAGTCCAAGTACGTTACGATAATAACCGCTAATCCAGATAAGATAACTCCCTTTATACTGGAAGGCTTACACAGAAGTTTCACTTCGCACAGCGCGACGGGCGGCTATACGGGCGAAGAAAAGACCGTGTTGTTGACGGTATGCAACAGGGCGGAAGCGTTGAGATTAAAAATACAGATCCACAAAGCCGATCCTACCGCATTCGTAATAATCACAGATACAAATGAAATTTTGGGAAAAGGTTTCAGAAGTACGCTCTGATAAAAAAACAATCCCCCGACCGAATATTCGGTCGGGGGTTTTATTATGCTCCGAGTTTTACACGCTTTGTCAGAAACTTGTAGGAAAACAGAGTCATTCTGCCCTTTCCTTTCCAACTAAGCATATTCAAAAATCTTATCATAGACATACGGCGCATCTTTTTATAGAGCTTTATATCGCGCTGTTTGAGCTCCTTCCACATAGCGTAAAATTCCTCTTTGCGCGCCTTATCGTTGCCCTGCGTGGTAAAGAAATAGGTCGTAACCATAATATTGCACAGCTGATGATAGCACTGCTGTCTAAGCCGTTTGCACTTGCTCTGAATTTCGTCGTAGGTGTGCGCGCCGAGCATTATACGCATAACGCGTATCTGCTGTGAATAGCGCTTAGTCATATTTTCAACAGTAACCGATTGATCGCTCCTGCCTATGAAATACCTGTAAAGATCGATATCGAGATAGTACAACTTTTCGGTATAAATTATGGGCTGATAGGTATAAATATTGTCCACGTAAAAAGTATGTTCGGGCAATACAAGCCCCGCCTTTCTCAACAACTCCGTTCTGTACACCAACGAGTGCATAAGGAGATAATTCCAAAGTTTCATCGGCTTGGAATCTTTCCAGCCGAAAAATTTACCTACTGGGAAAAACTTTGTATACCTGCTTACGTGTCTTGTATTGTCCTCTACGTGTTCGTATACGAAGTTGGTGATATATAGGTCGGCGTACTTTTCCTCGCGTACGTGTTGCCTTATAGTGTCAAGTAACGTCGCAAGGGCGGACTCGTCCACCCAGTCATCCGAATCGACCACCTTGTAGTAAAGCCCCTGTGCAAGTTCAAGTCCCTTATTTACACCCGAACCGTGTCCGCCGTTCTCCTTATGAACAGCCCTGACTATATCGGGATATTTTGCCGCATAAGCGTCGGCTATTTCGCGCGTGCGATCCTTCGAGCCGTCGTTTACGATAATAATTTCAACTTCTTCTCCGCCCGTCAGCAAACTGTCGACGCATTTTTCGAGATACGCCTCCGAATTGTAACTGGGTACGGCAAATGTTATAAGTTTCATAACTGAGAATCACTCCTTTGCGCAGCCGAAGAGCGGCGTTTGAAATAATAGAATATTATTACGGCGGATGCTATTACGGAAATGACCGCCATTATAATTATAGAAATATCGTCCCACTGACTGCCCGAAGCAACTCCCGAAGATGTCAAAGTACCGCCTATATTGAACAGTGTGTGCAAAATAATTGGAAGTAACATACTCTTCGAACAGACAAGTACTACGTTGCACATACATCCTATCAAAAAGCTGTATCCGACCTGCAAAAACGTAGCGCCGGGATTTGCGCCCACAAAGAGGTTCATAAGGTGAGTAAGACCGAATAACACGCTTGTTAAAAGTATTGCCTCTACCTCACCGTACTTACGCTTTTTCGTCATATCTCCTATTAACGAAAACAGCAATCCCCTGAACATTATCTCTTCGAAAATTCCCGTAGCGACGCAGGACAGAACGAAGAGAAGCATTCCCCAGCCGTCCTCGTTAATGACGAGAGAGCCGCGAATAAGGCACTCCAACGGGAAGTTTGCGAAAACCACAAACAGTCCCGCTATGAACGGAACGTATCCGCCAGTCGGCTTGAATTTCAGTTTATAGTCCGATAAGGACATTCCGCAAATTACGGCTATAACAAGCAATACGCGCTCGGCTATGCCGAACGCGAGTTTTGCTTTGACCTGAAATTCTATGAACGTTTCGACAATAATCAGCGCGCACGCCGCCAAAAAGGTTATTATTCCCGATACGATCGTAATTTTCTTTTTATTCACTAAGTCGATTTTATCCTTTACTTCTTTTTGGAAGCCGCCTTTTTCTTAGGCTGTTTTTCTTTGCTCAAAAATCTTCCTATGCCCTTGAACAGATGTCCGTTAAACATCATAAGCATAGCTTCCATCTGACGTCTTGTCATACCGCCGTACTTGGCAAGTCCGCGGATAGGCTGGTGAACCACGCCCATTGTCAGGGTGTTGGCGTCGGTCTTTTTGCCTATCTTCCAAAGGAATCCGTGCGCAAAGTTGATTGCTCCTGCAAAGAGTCTGCCAACCCAGCGTTTTGAATAACGCAGATCCGCAACGGTACAGTTCTCGTGAATAACCATTCTGGTCTTTCTCTTGTTGTAGAAAGGATAGTTATCCTCGGGAATGGGACGGTTGAGCAAAGCTTCGAACGCGGCGTCGTTTACGTTTGCGACGTTTCCGGTGAAATAGCAATCCAACAAGTTGCGATCGTAACCGAAGTCGGTAGCGTTACCATTTACGGAGTGAGCGCCCTTGAGGCGGATGTCTTCGCAGGAAGCGCCGATAAGAATTTGATATTCGCCGCCCTCGACCTGCCATTCGTTCGCCTTGGGATTGTATACGCGGAATGTGCGCTTATCGAAAGGTATGGTGACTTCAACGCTCTCGCCTGCCTTGATGAACACCTTTTTAAAGCCTTTTAATTCGATTTCTGGACGGATAATTGCGGAATCTTTTTTGCCGATATAGAGCTGAGCTACTTCCGCGCCGTCCACGTCGCCTACATTCGTTATTGTAAATTTTACACCGTTTTCATCGATTTGTAAAGCGGAATAATCAAATTTGGTGTAAGAAAGTCCGTAACCGAAGGGATAACGCACTTTTACGTTGGCCGTAGAATAATAACGGTAACCTACGAAAAGTCCCTCGCGATACTGTACGGTAAGCCTGTGCCCGGGGAAGTTTGCCGCAGAAGAGCAATCTTCATATCTGTAAGGATAGCTTTCCGACAATTTGCCGGAAGGATTTACTTTACCGGAAAGCACGTTGAGTATTGCGCTTACGCCAGCCTGACCGCCGAGGTAACCGTGAACTATTGCGTCCGCCTTTTCAACAACGTCGAATTCTACGGGGCTGCCGCAGAACATTATGACGATGACGGGTTTACCGAGAGTATACAAAGCCTTCAAAACCTCGAGCTGGTTCTTGGGAAGCTTCATATTCTCCCTGTCCAGTCCCTCGGATTCGCGGATCTCGTCAAGGCCTGCGAAGAACACGATCTTATCGGCCTTTTTAGCAAGTTTGAGAGCCTTCTTCTTCAAGCCGTTGCTCTTCTTACCGAAGCGCTTGAAGCCCTGCGCGTATCCGATGTAATTGAAATCATAGTGCTTGGCTTCATCCTTGAAATGCTCTTCCTTAGTAGGATTTACGTTTGAAGAACCTGCGCCCTGGAAACGGGGTTTATCAGCGAAGTCGCCGATAAAGCATACTTTTTCGCTTCCGAGCGGGAGAGCGTTACCCGCGTTTTTAAGGAGAACCACGCTCTCTTCCGCGCACTTGCGGGCAAGCTCGTGATGTTCCTCTTTATCGAACGTCTTGGGAGCTTTTTTGAGCTCCGCATCCGTCGTAAGTATGAGATCGATGAGGTTGTCGAGCCTTTCATCTACAATAGATTCGTCCAAAGAACCGTCTTCGAGCGCCTTGTAAACATCGTCCGCGCCGTAACGGCACACGGGCATTTCCAACTCGTTTCCTGCGATAAGACCTTTAATTCTGTCGTTACAGCCGGCCCAGTCGGTTACCACAACGCCATCAAAGCCCCACTCGTCGCGCAAAATTTCCTTTAAAACGTGAGTGTTTTCGTTTGCAAACTCCCCGTTGATCTTATTGTAAGACGACATAAGGGCGCGGGGCTTGCTCTCCTCGACGGCTATTTCGAAGCCGGCGAGATAAATTTCCCTGAGCGTTCTCTCGTCAACGACGCTGTCGCTGACCATTCTGCGCTCTTCCTGGTTGTTTACGGCAAAGTGCTTTACGCAGGCCGCAATGCCGTTTTTCTGAATGCCGCGAACGTATGCCGCCGCCATTTTACCTGCAAGATGAGGATCTTCGGAGAAATACTCGAAGTTTCTTCCGCAAAGGGGATTGCGCTTGATATTCATACCGGGGCCGAGGAGAACATTAACGTCCATAGCCGCAGCCTCTTCGCCGAGCAGCTCGCCCAGCTTTTCGCCGAGTTCTTCATTCCACGTATTCGCCGCGGTCGCAGTCGTGGGGATTGCCGTCGCGGGAATACTGGGGTTAAGACCGAGGTGATCGCTCTTTGCCGCCTGCTTTCTGAGTCCGCAGGGGCCGTCGGAAAGATAGGCAGAAGGAAGTCCCACTTCCTTAATTTCCAGCGTCGACCAGAAATCTCTGCCCGTAAGCAAATCGGCCTTCTGTCTGTGTGTCAATTTTTCTATAATATCGCCGTGTCTCATTATTTCACCGTTTTATTACTTCTTTTTGTTGTTTTCTTTTTCTTCGGCAGCCTTTCTCTTAGCTTCGGCCTTCTCTTCCGCAGCTTTCTTCTTAGCCGCAGCCTTTTCCTCGGCCGCTTTTCTCTTGGCTTCCTGAACAGCCTGATACTTGGCCTCTTCCTCTTCGAAATTCAGTCCTTTCTTTGCGCACTTGGCTTTAAGTTCTTCCTTTCTCTGAGCTTCAGCAGCCGCGTCGGCCTCTTCTTCCTCTCTCTTGAGTCTGTCGGCGGGATCTTCCCATACGCCGCCGGAAGCTTCTACTTCGGCTTTCTGATTTTCGACGATCGTCCTGTGATCTTCGTCGGTGTATTTTTCAACTTTCATAAAGATGAATATTACAGCGATTACAGCATAGCAGATTGTTTCACCGCCGATGAATATCCAGGTAAGCGCCGTTCTGATCGCGTCTGAAGAAACGTTTACCGCATCGTAACCAACGCCGGCAAGAACACCGTTCATTATACCGGTTGCGATACCGGTCATTCCTGCCATTATCGCGCCGTAAATGGTCATTGTGAAACCGTCTGTACGGATTCTGTGCTTTGCTTCCTGATGATCGAGTATATCCGCAAGGAGCGCAAGCGAAAGATACATTGCAGGCGTCGAACCGAGCGCCTTTATTACGAACGAAACCACTACGAGTACAAAGTTATCGGGTGCGATAAATCCTATCGCGCCGCCGATAGCGGAGAGCGCCGCTCCGAAAAGTATCGCCTTGCCTTTGCCTATCTTATTGGAAAGAGGCCAAGCAATAACCATACCGAGAGCCGTAGGCACTGCGCCTATAATCGAAAGAGTACCGTTCCAGATACCGCCCTGTGCAGTAGAGAAAATACCGTCCTCGCCGGGGAACTGCGCAGTGCAGAAATAGAGCTGAGATACGTTCTTCATCATACCGCCGAGCTGATACAGGAAGAAGAATACTATGATGATCCACCAGAATTTATCTTTAAAGCAGATTTTTGCCTGTTCTCTTACGGAAGCCGCCTTCTTTACTTCGAGCGTTTCCTTACCGAAAGATTCTTCGGTTATTCTCTCTCTCGTGAAGTAATATTCAACGAGTACGCCTATAACGTTTACGACAAGGAGAATTATAATGAATATCTTCCAACGGTCATACGATAGCTGTGCGTCGAGCTTACCATCGGCGCCCTGTACAAACAGGAATCCGAGGAAGAACGAACCGATCATATTTACAAGTCCCATAGCCGCAAGCGCAGTTGCGTTGGAAATAGTTGCAAGAAGCGAACGGTCCTTACTGCTGCGCGTTGAAAGATTTACGAGAGCCGCGTGAGAGGTATAATAGAAAGGATACGCAACCGCGAACCAAAGATTATAACCTATTGCAACGCATACGAGAGCCGTTACCTGATACTCGGTGTTTATAACGTCGTTAGCAAACGGCGAAATAATAAACAGTACGAGCAATGCGAGCACTGCGATCGGAATGGAAATCAAAAGCAGAGGTCTTGCCTTACCCGCTTTGGTTCTGTTCCTGTCCATCAGTCTTCCGACCAATATGTTGCCCAAAACGACGAAAATAACGGAAACGACGGGCAACCAGGTTACAAACCAGCTGGCCCATACGTTCATGTTAAGAACGTCGGTGAGGTACTTGTTGAAGTAGCTTGAAAGCACCGAGTTTGTCAACAAAGCCAAAGTGGGACCGATAAAGTATCCCAATCCGCCTTCGGGGAAAATTTTCGCCCTGGCCGACTTGACCTTTGTCGAGAGTATCGGGTTTTCAAAGATGCTCTTGTGTTTACTCATTTTATCCTCCATATTTTAACGGCGAAAGCCGTAAATTCTACACTTAAATGTCCGTATATTATTAACGCTCCAAAAATGTGGAGGGGGTCTTTTCTTTTTACCGGGACCCCCTCGCACAAATAAGGAGGGAAAAAAATGATGTCTTCGATATAATCGAATTTTGTAGTTATATTATAACAAATAATGATAAAAAATAAAGGTTTTTTTCATAAATTGCAATTATTTTTACATAAACGGTAGTTATGAACATAAAATTAAGCAAAATAGGGCCTTTTGAAGCTTTTTTAGCACAAAAAACCGCCTGCGCAACAGTTTGCGCAGGCGGTTTATACTTTCACAATATTTAATATTTAGCGGGCATTTCGGTCTTTATACATTTATAAATTCCAAACCCCAGAACGGTTACCCCAATCAAACCGACCAAAGCGACGTAAAGCCAGCCAAGCTCCAGAATTTGGAGGAGACTGTCTATTTCCAACCAACTTCCGAAAGAACCGTCTCTTGTGTAAATTAATGTAATCACAAACCTTATTATACCGGCAAATAAACCAAAGCCCAAGATCGCTGCAAGTCTGTAAGATTTCTTATTTATATAAGTGAAAAGCAAACCGCAACCGTAAACCAACAATCCGACGAAAAATATCATCAGCGAGCCGTAAACAGATATTTCGGGAATGGGCAACGCTTCAGGAATAAATGAAAAGATCCATTGCCCTGTAAAACATAAAACTATCAATCCCACAATAAACATCCAAACCAATATTCCCACAACAATGCAAAGCGCAATAAATAAAGTATACACCAAGTTCGAAAGTAAAGAGTATACGGTTCTGCGTCTCCAACTTATCGGCAACAGCCCCAAAGGAGAAGGCTTTGCCCTGCGATATACGCCTATCACAAGCCAAGCGAGATAAAAAAGCGCACCCCAAGAAGCAAACGACGTTGCAACAAATGCAAAAGATATAGCATTAATAAATGTTTCTACCATCAGTCCTCTGTTACCTTTTGTTATAACGGGGCTGGCAAAAACGCCACGCAAATAGGCAGTAAAACTGTTTTTAAATATTTTATCCTTAAAAGAGTTCATAATTCATTCTCCTCACAAATCGAAAACGCTACTGTTAAAGGAGGATGCTTTACCGAGAGTATGCACAAAAATTTCCTCCACAGTGGGAACCTTTACCTGCACTCCTTCGCCCGAAATATTTTTATTGCGGGTAAGAAAAACATATCCGAACATATTTTTCTGTACTCCGATAGCGCAAGCTTTCATTTCTTCCGTCATTTCACCGCACTGAACCAAACGAAATTCTTCCGTAAGAACGTCCTTCTCTTCATCCAATGTAATTTTCCCGTCGTCCATCATTACAATATAATCGGCAATCTTATCGAGATCTTCGGTAATATGGGTAGAGAACAGAACCGTATGCTCTTCCTTCATTAGGTATTCCTGAATTAAACCGACAACTTCATTTCTGTCGAACGGATCGATACCCGAAGTCGGCTCATCCAAAATAAGAATATCGGCGTGTTGGCACAAAGCTACTACAAGACAATACTTTTTTTGCATTCCGTAAGAAAAATTTCTTATCTTGAGATTATCCGGAAGCCTGAACTTACACATAAGCTGTCTGTAAAGTTCGGCGTCAAATTTTTCGTACATATTGGAAAAGAGCCTGAATAACCTTTTAGGTTTTAAATTGATATTGAAATGCGGGGTATCGAATACGCAAGCTATAGAATTAAGTATCTCCACCTCGTTTTCGGCAAATTTTTTACCGTTGTAGAGAATGCTTCCCCTATCCGCCGTCTGCTGGCGCATAATAGTCTTTATAAGCGTAGTTTTGCCCGCGCCGTTCTTCCCCACAAGGCCAGTAATACAGCCCTTGCGGAAATTTACCGAGATATCGTCAAGTTTAAAAGTGCCGAAATCTACGGTCAGGTTGTTGATTTCTATACCGTTCATTTTCTATTCTCCCACCGCTTCGTTAAAAAGCGCTTTTAATTTTTCCCTGCCGACAGAATTACTGTCCGCATAGTCGACTAAAGATTTGATTCTGCATCTGATTTCGTTATCCGCATAGCCTGCGGCTATGCCGTCGGCCGTATTGGCAATATATATTCCCTTACCCTGCATCGAATAACAAAATCCCTCGGCGCAAAGATCGTCGTACGCGCGTTTTGCTGTTATAACGCCTATTTTAAGCCCTTTTGCAAGCGTACGTATTGACGGCAACATTTCGCCCGATTTTAATTCGCCTGAAATTATCTGTCCTCTTATCTGACTTTTTATTTGTTCATAAATCGGCACACCCGATTCGAAATTTAAAATTACGTGCATTTCTTGCTCCGACATCTATTATCGCTGTTATTATACAGTAGACACAGTACAATGTCAATACTTTACACAAAAAAATTTAAAAAATTTTATAATTAAAAATACCGTCTGTGAATAAACAAGTGTAGCCGTGAAAATTTTCACGGCTATACTTTTAAAGTTTAATTAACTTATGTAATTTGCAAATTAAAAAATCTACGCCACTTTACGTTTACCAGATTACCGGCGTTACTCCGTCCGGACCGTAATGCCAGTAGTTTCCGCTTTCTTCCGGCATCGTTTCCGAATAGTAATAACACGTTGCATCTATCAGATAACTATTATTGCTGTCTATATTGATTTTCTCCCAATCTTCAGCCGTGCCACCGAAGTAGACATTTTTAAGCAAACTGCAGCCATGAAATGCAAAACTGCCGATTGAAGTTACACTGTCGGGTATAGTAAATGAATTTTCAGTTTTACCTACTGAATACTTTATAAATTGCTTGCCGTTTTTGCTGTATACATTACCGTCTATACTTTTATAAATTTTATTATTTTCGTTTATGCTTATATTTTTAAGCGAGCCACAGTCACTGAGCACACGCAAACCATTATACTCGGTTTTATCTGTTGTCAGCGAGCCGAGGTTTAATACGTAATTTATGTTGTAAGTAATTATGCTGCAATTCGCATAAACGTCCACGTCGGTAAACGGTGTTAATTTTTCGGTTTATACCCCTGAATACTTCCAAAAATTGAAAACATAACCCGCAATGTCGGGAACAAATGACAACGTGCAGTCATAACCTGTATCAACTGTCTGAGTTTTTATTATTCCACCGGAAACACCGTAATAATTAAGTTTGACTTTAAAACTTTTATACACGGTAAAAGTATAAGTATTTGTGATATTTTCGTCCGTACTGTCGGTGAACGTAATAAAATAAATATTTTCGCCGTTATTAAGAGATATAGTTTTAGGCACCTCTTTTACGGTACTGTCGAAGATTTTCCATGTACTGTTACTGCTGACTGTAACCATATTGGTGAGCATGAGATAAGACGTATTTTTATCTACGGTAATCTTAACGGTTTTATCAGTGTGGTTGATTTTTGCACCCGTAAAGTTTTTTATAGTTGCGGGGGAAATTGTAAATTGGCATACTTTGCACGTATCGCCGTTGAAACTGTGCGGTTCCGTTTCTTCCTTACTACAAAACGCACACACGCGGTTATGATTTTCTTCGTCGGCAACCGATCAACCGCCTCATTTATAGTCAAGCATTTCAATAGTTTTATGTACGGAGCTTATGACCTCGTCGCATTCGTTGCAATATATTACCTCGTCGTAACTACCTGCCATAGTGCAAGTCGCGGAAACCTCGTTCTCTCTCACCGCGGCGGCGGGTGTATGGGCGGCAAATTCGCCGTATTCGAATACTTCTGTTCCGCGTTCTCCGCAGGAACAAGAGATATAATATATCGCTTTTTGAGCGCAGGTTGCGGCGCTTTTAAGATACCCGGTTTCCGCAATGCGCTTATCGAAATTATGCGAATGAACAGGCGGATTCTCTTCGCCCGTAATAGGTTTAGTCTTGCCGCGAACACATAAGCCGTCATTGTTATAGCTGTGTTGGCCGTATAATCTTTCATCGCAATCCTTACAGATCAGATAATGTCTTTCTCCGTCTTGGAAATAACTATCGCTCCAAATGTGCGAATGAGTATTATCCGTCCCCTCTTTGCAGGCGGCAACTACCGCGCAGCAAATAACCAACATCGTCAAAAGAAATATGGAAATGAACTTTTTCATAAATTCCGCCTTATATTTTTTCAATTTATATGTTACCACTTTAAATTGTTCAAGTCTTAAAAACGGCTGACAGATTCTGTCAGCCGTTAATATTTTCGAAATAATAAACGCCGTCGGGCTCGTCTACCATCAACACATAATTTTGCTTTGCGTGCATTATGAAAATGTTTATTTCCTTTATATAACGGTAAAAAGTCCGCTCGGATATTTGGTTGCTTTGACAAAAAATTTTTCTGTCTATCCTTTCGCCGAATAGCAGTAAATTATATAAAGTAAGTACAAGCTGCGTTTTCATCAGTTCCAGTATAAATAAAAACGCGCAAAACGCGCCCGCACGATTAAGTTGCAGACGCGTTAAATTTTGAACGTAGTTGTTAAGTTTGGCTTTCTTTGTAATCTATATAGTCGGAAGGAGTTACTTCGCCCTCGTCGTTGCTCATAGTTAATATGAAACATCCGTAGTCAATAACTTTACCTATTTGCTGTCCGCATTTTACTTCCTGCCCCTATTCAACTTCTGCCGTCACGTTATGGTAAATACTTAAAAGTCCGTCCGAATGCTCTATAGTCAACCCCTGCATGTCAATATACTTTATCCTGACGTCGGCTACAGCGAAAACAGGCGGCTCCCCGTCTGTATCATAAAACAGACAGTTGAAATAATAATAGTCTTTGAACGCATCGTATCCCCATTCTTCCACGGAACTATATTCTTTTAAGGGCGGCACAAAACGATTTTCGATCTGTTTGTCCGAATCAGATATAATTCCCATTATAAGTCCCGTAATCGCGCCCGCTGATACTACAACGGCAAGTATAGCCGCCGTAATCTTTAAAATAAATTTATTAGGCTATTTCAGCCTGTCGGCAGCAGTTTGTTTTTCAGGCAAAACCCGCACACGTTCAAGCCCGCTTAGCAGTTCCGTCGTAGTCAAGCCGAACAGCTCGGCAAGGTTGGCAAGAATTTCCAAAGACGATATGCCGCCGCTTTCCCATTTGCTTACTGTCTGAGATGTTACAAAAAGTCTTTTGCCAACACCTGCTTGCGACCAGTCGTTTTTAATGCGTAAGTCTTTAATCGTTTCTCCAAGTTTAATGGGATCATAATTTTCAGGCGGAAGCAAGCGTTCTCCGTCCGTTAACTCCGAAGATCTGCACTCTTCGATGCTTACATTTAAAACGTTACATAACTTACAAAGCATATCGAGGGACGGAACGGCTCTATCGTTTTCCCATTTACTAAGTACCGACGTTACGATATTTAACCTCTCCGCAACCTGCTCCTGCGTTAAATCTCTTTTCTTTCTTACGTATCTTAAAAATGTCCCAAAACTATTCATTAGTAACCAACCGAAACTTTCTGATTTTTATTATACCATATTTCATAGTCAAAAATCAATTTTATGGTTTTCACTATTTATTTGGTAAATAAATATTCTTAAATTCCGTGATAAGCGATTGCTCGCATTACGCGCACAAAAAAAGAGTAACCGTTTGGTTACTCTTTTTAATTGAAATCCGGCAACTACCTTATCTCCCGGCCTTAAAAGGCAAGTACTTCTGGCGTAAACGAGCTTAACTTCTGTGTTCGGTATGGAAACAGGTGGATCCTCGTTGCTATCGTCACCGGAATGGCTCCGCTTGTAGGACTTGAACCTACGACACTTCGGTTAACAGCCGAATGCTCTACCGACTGAGCTAAAGCGGAATAACGATGTCGGTTCGTGTTTGCGAAAATACTGCATAAAAAATTGAAATAAGACAGGAATAAGATAAAGGAATAAGACTAAAGTTGCTCGTTAAAAATGTAGCTAATCTTTGTTGA